>NZ_JBEPNF010000058.1:0-1012 GCF_040546085.1 Arthrobacter sp. UYEF21 | reverse complement strand
CGGCGGTGCCCGGGGCGTCCCGTCATCAGGGGAGGGCGGGATCAGACTTCGGAGTACGCGAAGGAGTGTGATTCCAGGCCTTCGGGGTTGGGGCCGTAAATGGTGATCATCCGCGCGTAGACGGGTGCCCAGTACCGGCCCAGGCCGCCCGGATTGACGCGTGCCGAATCGCCCGGCCTCAGGATGACAGTCTTGCCCTGGCTCTCAATATGGAGTTCGCCCTCCAGTACGAAAGCGGTTTCACTGTGCGGGTGGAAGTCCTCCCAGGCGCAGGAACTAAGCGTCCATTCCGAGAGAATGAAGTCGTCCCAGCTGCCTACCGGGTGGGAATTGATAAACCGGCAGCGCAGGCTCCCATATTCGGCGCCCAAGGCCTCCAGGGGCTTCGCTGCCCAGAAATCAATTGCATTCCCCGTCGTCACTGGCGGGGACTGAATGGTGCCTGCATCATTCATGGCTTCAACCGTTTCAAGAGTCGGAATTCTTCTATTAGGCATGCCCGGTGAATATAAGTACCTCGCGTCGTAGTGAGGTGGATCACCGTGCTGCGATAGACATTACATGAACAATTGTTCAAGTCAAGCGTTCATGTTAGATGTTTGAAGATGACGGCCCGGGTCGGGAAATAGGTTCGAAATCTTCAGTTGAACCATTGACTTGAACATTCGTTCCTGTCAGAGTATTTGGACGACCAGCGTGACTGGCATCACACCGGCCGGGCTCAAAGCGGAGCCCGGCTGGCCCTCTGGAAATCAGAGGATGCATGGTTCGCGGCAATCTTCTCCGGGAGCCCTGACCGGGTTTCAGAGGTGATCGTCAGCGCAGTCCATACACCAGTGATGGAAAGTTCTTCGATAAATCTTTCGCAGCATCCTACAAAACGCAGGAAAAGCATCACGATATCTGCCCCTGCGGCATCTGTGGGGAATGTTTCCTGCCAGTAGTTCGCCGGGCGCCCCTGCACCGGGAGCTCTGTCTGGCCGATCAGTAAAAGACCGCGAACACCACCATG
>NZ_JBEPNF010000057.1:0-1041 GCF_040546085.1 Arthrobacter sp. UYEF21 | reverse complement strand
CTTGCCGGCGGAGCCGAGCTGCTTGGTTGCCTCCACGACGCGGGCGGCAAGGCCTGCCTCGGCGGAGGCACCCCAGACGCGCGGATCGTACAGCTTCTTGTTGCCCACTTCGCCATCGACCTTCAACACGCCGGCGTAGTTCGTGAACATGTGATCCACCACCGGACGCGTGTACGAGTACTGGGTGTCAGTGTCGATGTTCATCTTGATCACGCCATAGGAGACAGCATCGGCGATCTCCTGGTCAGAGGAGCCGGAGCCGCCGTGGAACACCAGGTCAAACGGGCTGTCCTTGCCCAGCTTCGCTCCCACCTGCGCCTGGATGTCCTTAAGGATCTCCGGGCGGAGCTTCACGCCGCCCGGCTTGTACACGCCGTGCACGTTGCCGAAGGTCAGTGCGGTGATGTAGCGGCCGTTCTCGCCGGCACCGAGAGCCTCGATGGTGGCCAGAGCGTCCTCGACCGTGGTGTACAGCTTGTCATTGATGGCGTTTTCGACGCCGTCTTCCTCGCCACCAACGATGCCGATTTCAACTTCGAGGATCATCTTCGCGGCGGCCGTGCGCTCCAGCAGTTCCCGTGCGGTGCTCAGGTTCTCATTCAACGGCTCATGCGAACCATCCCACATGTGCGAGTTAAAGATCGGATTGCGGCCAGCCTTGACCTCGGCCTCCGAAGCTGCCAGCAGCGGCAGGACAAAGCCATCCAGCTTGTCCTTGGGGCAGTGGTCCGTGTGCAATGCGATGTTCACGCCATAGTTCTTAGCCACTTCACGGGCGAACGCGGCGAAACCAAGCGAACCGGCCACCATGTCCTTGGTCGCAGCACCGGACCAGTAGGCGGCACCGCCGGTGGATACCTGGACGATGCCATCGGACTCAGCCTCGGCGAAGCCGCGCAGCGCGGCGTTCAGCGTCTGCGAGGAGGTGACGTTGACAGCCGGAAATGCATAGCCGCCGGCCTTGGCACGGTCAATCATCTCGGAGTAGATCTCTGGGGTTGCAATGGGCATGCTGACTCCTATGCTGAGTTTTCGTCTATG
>NZ_JBEPNF010000056.1:0-1124 GCF_040546085.1 Arthrobacter sp. UYEF21 | reverse complement strand
ACCCCTCACCAAAGGAAGCGGGCCCGGGGCCAACCAGACCGGGACCCGCTTCCCCATGCACTATTGACATTCGCGCCTACATATCAGGGCGTGTCTCCTAATGGCTGGGTAGGCTATTTGGCAAGATTTAGGGGTGAGTTCGCGATACGCCTTGTTGTCTGATGCCCAGTGGGAGTTCGTTGCCCCGTTGATGCCTGATTCGTCCGGCAAACCGGGACGGCCTTTCGATGACCACCGGTTGATGACCGAGGGCATCATTTACCGCTACCGGGCAGGTATTCCGTGGCGTGATCTCCCGTCGCATTTCGGGTCGTGGAAGACCGTATGGAAGCACCACCGCCGCAACAGCGCCAGCGGGACCTGGGACAAGGTACTGGCTGCATTGTTGACCCGCGCCGACGCGCAAGGGCTGATCAACTGGGAAGTGTCGGTGGACTCCACGGTCAACCGCGCCCACCAGCACGGCACGAACCTTCCCCGCCACACAGGGGGACCTCTCGAATTACAGGAATCTGCTTGATGAGCCTGACGATCATGCCATCGGACGCTCCCGCGGCGGCCTGACAACCAAGATCCATGCCCTGGTAGACGGCAACATGCGCCCCTTGGTCCTGCTCCTGGGGCCCGGTCAGGGCGGGGACTCGCCCATGTTTGAAAACCTCATGGATGCCCTCAAAGTCGAACGGGAAGGTCCCGGACGGCCCCGCAGCCGCCCGGACCGGGCCATGGCTGACAAAGCCTACTCATCCAAAGCAATCCGGACATACCTGCGCGGGCGCGGCATTGAATGCGTCATCCCAGAAAAGGACGACCAGAAAGCCAACCGGAAACGCAAGGGCTCCTCCGGCGGACGCCCTGTCACCTACGACAAGGAAGCCTACAAACGGCGCAACGTCGTCGAGCGCAGCTTCAATACCCTCAAGCAATGGCGATCCCTGGCCACCCGCTACGACAAACTGGCTCTCACCTACCGCTCAGCAGCCGTTCTGCACGCCGTCGTCATCTGGAGCACCGCATTAGGAGACACACCCTAGTAGTACTTAGTTAGGTCGGCGTGGCGGCTTTTAATCCCTGACCGATCCTGTTAATTTTCGAGGCATGAAACCGGATGAGCTTGCCGAGAC
>NZ_JBEPNF010000055.1:0-1174 GCF_040546085.1 Arthrobacter sp. UYEF21 | reverse complement strand
GGCCGGCCCCTTTCCAAGACAAGGAAACCGGCCTCGGGCCGTTACGGCTCAAACCTGAGGAACCCTCAAACAATTACCGACCCACGCACCTAGTCGGCTTCCGGTCCTGAGCAGTAGTGACAGTCATCAGAACACAGTTTGGTCACGATTCGACCAGCTGTAGTTCGTAGCCATCCCGGATATGGAACAGACGGCGGCCATCAAAAGGGTCGTGGACCCAAATAACGTGACCGTCCGCTGTCCGGGCGTCCACTAATCCGACATACGCTGGGCGCCCGCTGCCGACCAGCTGCACCTTGTCTCCAACTTGGACATCGTCCCAGTCGGACCCTCCTACTCGATTTATCCCTGAAGTCACAACTCTCTCTCCTCGTTGTTTGTTTGCAGCAGCACCTGATGAACTGACTCAAGCGGAAGGCGGGGAACCTCTCGACGGATGAGTTGACGGCGAAATGGGTCAGGGGGCCGTGTCACCGTCAGTCCCCCTGAGAGCGAAAGTTGAGTCAGCCAGCGTACTCAGGTGAGTATTTGAAGGCTGGAACTTGCCTGCCTGCAGTTCGAGGACGATGGCTGAGGGGTGGCCGGGACGCAGGCCGAGCCGTGGCGTGTCCGCGAGGAGGAGACATCGTTGCTGCACGGACCAATCCGATAGGAGGCCCGCGATGCCGGTCACCGGCCTGTCTGCTCCCAGCTGCTCCCAGGTCTCGCCTAACGGGACCGTGTCGCTGAGTTCGAAGGTGTACCGGGCAGGGTCATGCCGGGTGAC
The DNA here is from genome assembly GCF_040546085.1 of Arthrobacter sp. UYEF21. Classification (NCBI taxonomy): domain Bacteria; kingdom Bacillati; phylum Actinomycetota; class Actinomycetes; order Micrococcales; family Micrococcaceae; genus Arthrobacter; species Arthrobacter sp. UYEF21. The sequence goes on along the minus strand of NZ_JBEPNF010000055.1, from coordinate 408 downwards.
CCTAATCCCCACAGACCCATGGGCCATTGCTGCTTGCCGGAGCAAGTCCTCTGCCTCGTTAAGCAACTCGTAAAGTTCTTCAGGTCTCTCGATGAGGACTTCCCAAGACTCGATTGTCTGACTGCTCACGGTCAACACTTCCTTGACTTGGACGCGCGTTCAAGCCAATTGCCCTTCGGTGGTCCAAGCGACGATCAGCGCCAGATGCGCGCCGCGGGCGTCCTTGCCCCTGCAGCAACAGCGGGTGATGGATAGCGGTTGCTGTAGGGGCAAAGTAGCGATTCGTGCCATCTGGTTCATGGCCGTCGCCCGATGACGGCGGCGACCATGAACCGATCCGCTTAGAGCTTCCTTAGGAGGACATGGAGCCGTGTGCGGTGAAGAAGCCCAGGCCGTAGTCGGGGGTTT
>NZ_JBEPNF010000054.1:0-1298 GCF_040546085.1 Arthrobacter sp. UYEF21 | reverse complement strand
GACACGCCCTGATATGTAGGCGCGAATGTCAATAGTGCATGGGGAAGCGGGTCCCGGTCTGGTTGGCCCCGGGCCCGCTTCCTTTGGTGAGGGGTCCGGGGCTGGGTTGTCCTGGTGCTCACCCTTTGTGGGCCGGCATGTCTGCCTGGAAGTGTCCAGCGTGTCGTTGGCGACGGCGCGGTCACTCTGATATGCGCGGGTTGGTTACCGCAGGACGATGTGTTCGGCTGGAGATTACCGCTGCTCTAGTGGCGAGCGTGGCCCGTAGTTGGCTGCTCATAGGGCGGGCGCGGGTTTACTCCACGCGCTGCAACGAACACTTCCGTCGGAGCATGCCGGCACGTGTTATTCGGCCAGGACTGTGTCGTTCTGGCTGGTGTCGGAGCGTAGCGTCGCCAGCGACCAACACCAGCCGGCGAGTTCACGGGCGATCGCGACGGTTGCGACCACGGGGCGTTTCCTGTGTTCGAGATAGACCAACCACCGCTCATGAAGCCGCCGGTTTCCGGCGTCCCCCCGGGATCGGGCAGCGGACGGCGCCTGCGCCCATCGTTGCCGCATGAGGCTGGACGGGCGTGGATAGGGTTGGCGGTGGTGCCAGGCGGCCTCGACCAGCAGCCGGCGGGCGTGGCCGTTGCCTGTTTTGGTGATCGAGCCCTGGGACCGTGACTGGCCGGAGGAATGCTCGGACGGGACCAGGCCCAGGTAGGCGCCGATGGTCCGGCCCGTAAAGCGGTCCCAGTCCCCTATTTCCACGGCCAGACCGAACGCGGTCAGCGTAGAGATCCCGCGCAGGCACTCGAGATTCCTGACCACGGGGGTGTAGTGGCTGTCATAGGCAAGTTCCGTGATCGCATGGTCGAGGCGGTCCCGGCGGTCCAGGACCGCCGTCATCGCCTCGACCGAGGAATCATAGGCCAGCTGCAGCGGTGCGGAATCGAACTTCTGCCGGTCCAGCCAGACCCCATGCTTCACGGTCCACGCCTTCCCGCTCGTGTAGATGATGCCCTGGCGCAGGAGCAGTTTGGAGATGCGGTGACGGGCGCTCATCAGGTCCCCGCGGGCATCTTCCCTCGCCCGGACTAGGTCCCGGGCGGCTTCCTGCTCCACCGTGGGAATGGCAACAGCCGTGACCTCGCCCAGGCGCAGCAGACGGGCCAGATGCAGGGCGTCGTTGGCGTCGGTCTTGATCCGGTCACCGGACGGCCGCTGCAGCTTCGACGGAGCCGCCACGACACAGTGAACACCGGAAGCCAGCAGGAACCGGGCGAGGCCGAAGCCTGTTGGCCCGGCCTCGT
>NZ_JBEPNF010000053.1:0-1306 GCF_040546085.1 Arthrobacter sp. UYEF21 | reverse complement strand
CGTGTCAGGCGCAGTGTGGTGATGAATAAGTGGGCGGCGGTGACGAGGGTGGCGTGGTGGTGCCAGCCGAGCCAGGTGCGGCCTTCGAAGTGGTCCAGGCCGAGTCCGGTTTTCAGTTCGCGGTAGTCGTGCTCGATGCGCCACCGGATTTTGGCGATCCGGACGAGTTCCTTCAGCGGTGTCGTCTCGGGCAGGGTGGAGAGCCAGTAGTCGGTGGGTGCGGGTGCGCCTGTGGGCCATTCGGCGAGCAGCCACTCGGCGGGGAGGGAACCGTCCTCGGCGCGGGGGATGTCGCGGTTGGCTGCCCGGACCCGCAGTGCGATGAACCGGGAGGTCATCGAGGCGAGTTTGTTGTTGGTGGTGGACTTGGTGCCGTGCCTCCAGGTGACCTGATGCAGCTTCCGGCGGCCGGCGTCCATGACGAGGTCTTTGAGTGACTGCGGGTCCTCGAGGTAGCGGCGCTGGCTTGAGCGTGGGCCTTTGCCGGCGTACTCGGGCACGTCGATGGGAGCGTCTTGGAGGTGCGCGGTTGTGGAGTGTTTGACGGCGACCATGTAGGGGATCGCCCGTTCGCTGAGTCCGGACCGGAACGCGGTGATCTCCCCGTAGCCGGCGTCCCCGACCATGATCGGGGGACGGTAGCCCCAGGCGCGGAGTTCGTCGATCATCTCCAACGCCATCGCCCACTTCGTACGATGGCGTTGGAGTTCGGGGATCTGCGCCTTGGCCCGGCGGGCGGCGGTCATTTCGGCGTGGGCGTTCGTGTCCGCGCAGGTGTCATCCCAGGCTTCGGGCACATAGAGCCGCCAGTCCAGGGGGCAGGAGGCCTGGTCGGTGGCCGCGTGGATGCTGACGGCTATCTGGCAGTTGCCGATCTTGCCCAGGGTGCCCGAATACTGCCGCGCGACGCACGGCGAGGAGCCGCCGTCCTTCTTGAACCCGGTATCGTCGACCACCCACGCGTCGGGGCCGATCACCTCCACGGCCTTGCGCACGAGGACCCGGCGGACCGGCTCGGGCTTCCACGGTGAGGACGAGACGAACTGCTGCAGCTGCTGGTAATCGACCCCGAGCCGTTCGCCCATCGGCTGCATCGATTTCCGCCGCCCGTCCAGCATCAGACCGTGCAGATACAGGTTCCCCTTGTTCCGCTGATCCGTCCGCGGCAGCGAAGCAAACACGTCCGCCACAAACGCTTCCAGCTCCGTTTTGGTCTCGGCAAGCTCATCCGGTTTCATGCCTCGAAAATTAACAGGATCGGTCAGGGATTAAAAGCCGCCACGCCGACCTAACTAAGTACTACTAG
>NZ_JBEPNF010000052.1:0-1357 GCF_040546085.1 Arthrobacter sp. UYEF21 | reverse complement strand
GCGAGGCAGTCTTTGAGGCTGCGGCGGGGCAGGGAGATGCGTTGGGCGGGCTGGCCGGGCTGGGTGAGTTCGGCGATGGACAGTCCGGGCCGGAAGAGCTGGACGTCGCCGTTGGGCCGGGTGAGCCGGACGCGGCGGATGCCGGTGCCGGCGGGGTCCGCGACGATGGTCACGGGTGCGTCCAGGGCCAGGGTCAGCCAGGCTGCCAGCAGGATGGTGCTGGGCGAGTCTGACGCGCCCTCCACTGCCACTGCGGTGACGGGGGAGGCGTCCACCTGGTCCAGGACGGCGGCGAGCTGGATCCGCCAGTTCGTCAGCCGGGTCCAGGCGAGGTCGGTGTCGCCGGCCTTGTACGTGCTGCGGACGTTCTCAAGTGCGGCTTGGGGGTCGGGTTCGTTCGCGGAGTCGGTGATCCGGCGGTGCGCGATCCGGCCCACGGAGGTCTCGTATGCGTTCTCCGGCGCCCCGTGCGGCCACCAGGCCACGATCGGGGCGTCCGGGAGCAGCAGGGCCGCCACCAGGGATTCGCTTTCGTGGGCGAGCTCGCCGTACCCGCGCAGCACGATGACCTCGGAGGCGCCGGCGTCCCCGCCGACCCGGATCTGCGCGTCCAGCCGGTCCGGGGCGGTGGCGCCGGCGTCGGCGAGCACGATGATCCGGCAGGGGTGTTCCCGGCTGGCTTCGTTCGCGGCCTCGATCGCTTCTTCCTCCAGCCCGGAGCGGGTGACCACCACGAGGGTCAGCACCCGGCCCAGGGCAATCACGCCGCCCTGCTCGCGCAGGGACATGAGTTTCTTCGAGATCTTGGAGGTGGTGGTGTCCGGCAGGTCGACAATCATGGCCTTCTCCAGGTTCGTCCGTCACGGGCCAGCAGCTCATCCGCGCTGGCGGGTCCCCAGGACCCCGGGGCGTAAGGTTCGGGCTGTTCATCGAGGCCGGCCCAGTAGTCTTCGAACGGGTCCAGGATCTTCCAGGACAGTTCCACTTCCTGGTGCCGCGGGAACAGCGGCGGCTCACCGAGGAGCACGTCCAGGATCAGCCGCTCATACGCCTCCGGGGAGGATTCGGTGAAGGAGTGCCCGTAGCCGAAGTCCATGGTCACATCCCGGACTTCCATCTGCGTGCCCGGCACCTTCGAGCCGAACCGGATGGTGGCGCCTTCATCGGGCTGGACCCGGATGACCACGGCGTTCTGGCCGAAGTCATCCTCGCCGTGGTCACGGAACAGCAGGTTCGGCGCCCGCTTGAACACCACCGCAATCTCGGTCACCCGGCGGCCCAGGCGTTTGCCGGCCCGCAGGTAGAACGGCACACCTGACCAGCGGCGGGTGTGGATGTCCACCCGGATCGCGGCAAA
>NZ_JBEPNF010000051.1:0-1399 GCF_040546085.1 Arthrobacter sp. UYEF21 | reverse complement strand
GGGACTGTGGAAATAACGGTGTATCCGGCCCAACACGCCAGGCGGTGAGCTTGGCGGGAAGGAGCCGATATGACGGCGACACTGGATGCTGTGAAAAACACGGCGACCGCTACGAAAAAGAACGAGGCTTCCGAGGCTGATGCAGCCCGTGAACTGGTCCGGATGGCCAAGGAGCAGGGGCTGTCCCTGACGGGTCCGGATGGGCTGCTGAAAATGCTGACCAAGACGGTCATCGAGTCGGCCCTGGACGAGGAAATGACCGAGCACCTCGGGTACGGAAAGCACGAGACCGCGGCCAAGGAGACCGCCAACTCGCGAAACGGCACCCGCGGCAAAACGGTCCTCACGGAAACAACCGGACCCGTCGCGATCGAGGTGCCGCGGGACCGGGACGGCACGTTCACGCCCGTGATCGTCGCGAAGCGCCAGCGCCGCCTGACCGGGGTCGATGAGATGGTCCTCTCGCTCTATGCCAAGGGCTTGACGACCGGGGAGATCAGCGCCCATTTCGCCGAGATCTACGGTGCTTCTGTCTCCAAGGAGACAGTTTCGCGGATCACCGACAGGGTCCTTGAAGAGATGGCGGCGTGGCAGAACCGGCCGCTGGATGAGGTCTACGCGGCGATCTTCATCGACGCCATCGTGGTCAAGATCCGGGACGGGCAGGTCGCCAACCGGCCCATCTACGCCGCCATCGGCGTGACCCTGGACGGGGAGAAGGACATCCTCGGCCTGTGGGCCGGGACCGGCGGAGAGGGCGCGAAGTTCTGGATGAGCGTGCTCACCGACATCAAGAACCGCGGCGTGAAGGACACCTTCTTCCTGGTCTGCGACGGACTCAAAGGCCTGCCCGAAGTCGTCACGAATGTCTGGCCGCTGACGACCGTGCAGACCTGCATCATTCACTTGATCCGGAACACCTTCCGGCTGGCCTCGAAGAAGGACTGGGACGCCCTCAAACGCGACGTGAAGCCCATCTACACCGCCCCGAATGCGGCGGCCGCGCGGGCGGCGTTCGAGGAGCTCACGGAGCGCTGGGGCAAGAAATACGGGGCGATCGTGCGGCTCTGGGAGAACGCGTGGGAGGAGTTCATCCCGTTCCTGGACTATGACGTGGAAATCCGGCGGGTCATCTGCTCGACCAACGCCATTGAATCGCTGAACGCGAGGTACCGGCGCGCCGTGAAGGCACGGGGTCATTTCCCGACCGAGCAGGCTGCGCTAAAGTGCCTGTATCTGGTCACCCGATCCCTCGATCCGACCGGTGCCGGCAAGACCCGATGGGCCGTGCGTTGGAAGCCCGCTTTGAACGCCTTCGCCATCACTTTCAGCGACCGATTCCCGGCAGCTGAAAGCTACTAAATGAAAACGCCGGATACACCGTTAACGAGACAGTCCC
>NZ_JBEPNF010000050.1:0-1545 GCF_040546085.1 Arthrobacter sp. UYEF21 | reverse complement strand
GGGGGCTCTCCCACGTTAACCACCCACCACACAACCACCCCCAAAACCCACGGGACGCTCTCGCAGCCGGGCCGCGCCGGCACACCGGCCGCACCGCCGCCCAACGTTCCCAACGGCCGAAACCAGCATCAAGCGAGAGAGCGTCGCCGCGGGGACGTGAGCCTTCCCATGTATCTCCCCAACGGCACGGCTGAGAATCCTTTGGAAGCAGCCGTTGTCCGCGCGATCGTCAGGATGCGGGTGGGAGGGGCTCGATGGCGGTGCGCCGTAGGAACTGCTCGCAGCCGGGCATGGTGGTCCATGGTGTGGCGAAGACCCGGTCATCGCCGCACCGGCAACGGATGTGCGTTGGTGGTTGGAACGCATCAGTTCGAGGACGCCATGAGGTCCAGGATGAATCGGGCCATTTGTACGCGGCTGGCTACGAATGCCCGTAGTTCTTCCGAGTCGGGCTCTGCCAAGCGCTGGGTGGCTACCGCCTGGAGGCCGGCAAAGAGTGCCATGGACGCTGCGTGCCCGCCCAGGACCGTCGTTTCCGCGACATTGGCGCCGGATTCGGCCAGTCCCTCGCAGTAGGGGGCCCTGCATAGCGGTTCCAGGCGGTAGAGTTCTTTCCCGCCCATGGTGCTTGGTTGACCCGACCCAGCCAGCCAGCAGTTGGCCGAGGCCGAAACCTGGGCACGCGCTCCCGTAGAGGCCCCAGTCAATGACGGCGAAGTTAGTTGATCCGCCCGGACGTCCGGAGTTGGTTTCGATCAGGTGGTTTTATGGGCTGGCGTCACCGTGTGCGGTGAGCTGGGGGAGGGCGATGATTTCTTCCACCGCCGCGCTGCCGGCAAACCGGCCAAGCCGCGCTGCCGCATTGCGGAACCGTGCGTCTGACCAACCGTCGCCGCCTTCTTCAGTCACGTCTTCCATCCAGATGGCTATGCGTTGTTCGTCCAATTCCTCAATGCTGTAGAGCGTGGGTAGCCGGCCGCCGTGTGGCATGGCATCGGCCAGTCCCGACGCATACACCTCCGCTTCCGTACGCCACCGGTAATGGTGTGCCAGGTCTGCCCTGAAAGCTGGCGGGACCTGTGCGATTCCGTTCCACAGCAGGGGGGATTGGCTAAGTTTGATCACCACGCTGAAGGGGACGGAGGTGATGCTGAACATGGGAAACGTGATTTGCGCGGCGCTGGCCGAAACGAGGTCTGCGCTTGGCCTTCCCAAGACAACGGCGGCTAGGTCCGCCAGCTTGCGGGCGCTCACCGATGCGGCGCCGAGGGTGTCCATGTTCTCGAGTGCGGCGGGCTTCATGGTAACCGCTGTGACGGAATGACCGTGGTCCCCGGCGCTAATCACTGAACCGACTCATCTGACTCAATGGTCAAGTCAAGCATTGACCGGAGTCAATGGCCCGCCACATATTGCGACCAGCTTTGCCGGCGCCTTGAAGAGTTCCGGACCCCTACGTGTCAGGGTTGGGTGAGGCCAGTACCTCATAGCAACTTCGTCTAATTCGTAGGGCGAGAATCAGGATCATCACCAATGTCTGTCTCC
>NZ_JBEPNF010000049.1:0-1555 GCF_040546085.1 Arthrobacter sp. UYEF21 | reverse complement strand
CGGAATTTGTCAAGGTGAATGAGGCCAGTGGGAGTTAGGCTGCTGCTTTTGTGTCGGTTTTCTCGGCGGGTTTGTTGATCCAGGCCGCGTCGGGGATGGTCAGGATTTTGGGGTCGTTGCTCGTCGTGAATCGTTCGGGTGTTTTTGTTCGTGCTGCGGCCAGGGTTTTGGCCCGTTCAAGGGCTTTGCCGGCGGCCAAGCCGTAGTGGACGTCTGCGGGGGTGTTGAGTCCGATTCCGGTGTGGCAGTGAGTGTGGTTGTACCCGTCCACGAAGGAGTCCATGAATGCCCTCGCGTCGGGTAGGGAGCCGAAGCGTTCTGGGAACACGGGGGCGAACTTCAGTGATTTGAACCAGGCCTCCGAGTAGGGATTATCGTTGCTCACGCGGGGCCGGGAATGGGACCTGGTGACCTCAAGGTCCGAGAGCAGGGCAGCGACTGTTTTGGACGTCATGGATGTGCCACGGTCGGCGTGGACTATTTCCGGGATGCCGTGGATGCCGAAGATTTCCTCCATCATTTCCACGGCCAGTTCCCCGGATTCATGGGCATGGACGTAGGCGCCGACGATGTAGCGGGAGTAGATGTCGATCATGACGTAGCAGTCGTAGTATTTGCCCTTGATCGGGCCGGCGAGTTTGGTGATGTCCCAGGTGTAAACCTGGCCGGGTCCAGTCGCTACCAGCTCCGGGATTGCCCGGGCAGGGTGGCGTGCGATTCGGCGCCGTTCCTTGACCTGGCGGTTCTCATCCAGGACACGGTAGAACGTGGAGATCGAACATAAATAGGTGCCCTCGTCCAGGAGTCGAGCGTAGATTTGCACCGGTGGCAGGTCCACGAAACGCTCCGAGTTCACGGTGGCCAGGATGTAGGCACGCTCGGCCGGTGAGAGTTTGTTTGCCGGGGCCGGCAGTGGTGTTTGGTCTTCCGTGGGGGTGCGGGGTTTGCGTGTCGCTGTGGCCCGGGATACCCCGGCGATCAGGGCCGCTTCCCGGCTCGGGATGTCCGCCTTGGTGAGGGAGGTGTAGGCGCCCATCAAGGTTTCTTGTACCAGGGCTGCTGCTCCGCGCTTTCGGAGATGTCTTCCAAAAGCTGTCGTGCTTTTTCCATGATGGACAACGCCGCTTCAGTCCGTGCCAGTTTGCGTTCGCTCACCTCCAGCTGCCGACGTAGACGCCCGATTTCCGCCTGCTCGGCGGTGGGCTTGCCGATCTTTTCCCCGGGCTTCTTGCCCGCCAGGACGCCGGCGTCGCGGAGCTTGCGCCACTCGGTGATCTGGGAGGAATACAGGCCCTCGCGGCGCAGGTACGCCCCGCCGCCGGTGCCGTCGTCACAGGCCTGCTGGTACGCATCCAAATGGGCGAGTTTTTCTGCCGGCGTGAACGACCTACGAGGGGTCGGGCCACCGGCCCGAGGGCCCGAATTACTCATGGACCCATTCTCCCGCGGCGGGGAAATTGTGGAGACAGACATTGGTGATGATCCTGATTCTCGCCCTACGAATTAGACGAAGTTGCTATGAGGTACTGGCCTCACCCAACCCTGACACGTAGGG
>NZ_JBEPNF010000048.1:0-1607 GCF_040546085.1 Arthrobacter sp. UYEF21 | reverse complement strand
CTAGGAGTGGTTCGGTCCCTTCGTTGGCGGCTCTGCGTGGGTTGCCGGGGGTATCGGGTACTTTCGCATGGTCGTGCTTGGAGCGGCTTTGCTGGTCTGGGGAGTGGAGGCTATAGCGACCAGATCGCGGGCCGGTCCTGCCGGGGGTGTGGCGCCGGTGGCCCAGATCGCGGTCAGGGGCCGGCGCATCGGCGTCCCGGAGACGGGTATCGCTACCAGTCGATGCAGGAGAAGGTCATCGCGTACCGCCAAGGCAGCCAGGACCCCGGGGCCGGTGCCGGCCGCTATGGCTGTCCGGACGGCTGCGGTCGTGGATAGCTCCACCGCCGGCGCGGACATGTGCTCTTCTACTTCTCCGCTAAGCAGGTGTTCGAGGACCTCGCGGGTACCGCTGCCCGGCTCCCGTGTCACCAGCGGTGTGCGCGCTAATTCGGCGAGGCTGATTTTGCTCCGGCGACGGGTCCATGGGTGGTCCGGCGCGACGACGAGGACCATGTCGTCGTACTGCACGGTTTGGGCCGCAAGATCGTGGGGAACGTAGGGACTTTCAATGAAACCCACGGCTGCTGCCCCTGAACGGACCATGACGGCCGCTGTGGCACTGTTCGTAACGCTTAGCCGGACCCGGGCCGGGGCCGATCCCAGGGCCTCCTGCTGCCGGCGCAACCGCACCAGCCACTGCGGCAGCAGATATTCGGCAATGGTCTGGCTGGCCGCCACGTGAAGCTGACGGACACTCTCGGAGCGCAAGGAAGCGATCCCGGTGTCCAGGCGTTCGGCCGCGGCCAGCACCTCAGCAGCCCAGCCGGCGACCAGCGCACCGGTGTCCGTCAGGTGTGACCCACGCGGGGATCTGCTCAGCAGTGGGGATCCGATCTGTGCCTCCAGTGCCCTCATCCGTGAGGACACCCCCTGCTGGGACAGTCCAAGCAGGGCAGCGGCGGCCGACAGGCTTCCCAGCTCCTGGACGGTGACGAGCATTTCCAATGCCGACAATTCCGGCATTCGCGGGCTCAGCACGGCCGGTCCTCCCTCATTCATGTCACCCGCAGACACAAGCGGGACTTGTAACCCCACAAGTGTATGCCCCCTACTGCCTGTAGTGCGTGAACGCGAGGATGGGAGTCATGCACACACCCACCGGCACAGAAACCGCACGCAGCCCTCATCCCGGAACGGGAAGACTTCACCGCCTGCGTTCGGGGACTGCAGCCAGGACCCCGGGACTGGCCCTGGCCGTGGCGATCGCTGTAGTTGCAACGGTGATCGGTCGTTTCGTTCCCCTGGTGGGCGGCCCGGTCAGCGCCATCGTCATCGGCGTGGCACTGGCCGCGCTGATCAAACCCCGAGACCGGCTACGACCAGGCACCAACACGGCAGGCAAGTTCATCCTGCAGTTCTCCGTCGTCGTCCTCGGTTCCCAACTGTCCCTGTCCCAGATCGCCCAGGTCGGCCTGGAATCCCTGCCCGTCATGCTCGGCACCCTGATGGCTTGCCTCTTTGCGGCCTACCTGCTGGGCCGCTGGCTCGGAATCGTCAGGGACCTGCGCACCCTCATCGGCGTCGGCACCGGCATCTGCGGCGCCTCCGCCATCGCCGCAGTCACC
>NZ_JBEPNF010000047.1:0-1737 GCF_040546085.1 Arthrobacter sp. UYEF21 | reverse complement strand
CCCCGACGCGGCCTGGATCAACAAACCCGCCGAGAAAACCGACACAAAAGCAGCAGCCTAACTCCCACTGGCCTCATTCACCTTGACAAATTCCGGACGGCCGTTTATGCCAGGCCCTGTCACTCACCTGAAACCGTGCAGACTTTGACTCTTGTGATTCTGTTGCTTCCGGTACTGGGTGGTGGCCGGCGTTGCGTCCGGGCAGGCGTTGGCCTGCCCGTTACCGCGGCCCCGTACGATCGGCGGCCACCACCGGCACGGACCGGAAGCAACGGGGAAAACAGTGGGCGGCGCAGCCGGCCCTCCTGGCATCGTTTTAGGTTCACGCCGCTTCCTGTTGATGCTCAAGGTGGGCGAGCTCCCAGGCCAGCGCCGAGGTCATCTGCAGCGCCGAGTGGCATCGGGCCGTGTTGTACTCATCGATCCATGCCGCCATCGCCGTCCGGGCCTGCGCCCTCCTGACGAAGTGTTCGACAGCGCAACTCGAACTCGAGAGTCGAGTTCCAGGACTCGGTGACGGCGTTATCCAACGTTGACCCGGGCTGGTCCATCGACTGTTTCATTCCGCATCGAATGCAGGCACTCCTGAAATCACCGGCGGTGAATTCGCTGTCCTGATCGGTGTGCATGATCACCCGGTGATCGTGTCCCTGCCACCACGGACGGCGACCGCCATCGCCAGAGCCGGATACGCCAACTGCGCATCGTGATGCTCGGACAACCCGAATCCCACGATCCGCCTGGAGCCCATATCCAACACACTGTCCAGAAGCAGTTTGCCCTCATCGGTATGGATCTCGGTGCCGTCCCCATACCATTTTTCGTTCACCCTGACCGCTGCGAAATCGCGTCCGATCAGATCCGGTGCCCGCCACCGCCCGTTGCCCTGCCTGGTCGTTAACCGGCGGCTGTGCCCGGCGCGGGGCACCAGCTCTTGCTCGCCCATCAACGCCGCGACCGTGTTCAGGCTCACCTTCCAGCCCGCCTCAGCCAGATCCGCCGTGATCCGCGGCGAACCGTACTTATCACGATGGGAAGCGACCCACCGCTTGATCTCCGTCGCCAACATCTCACGGCGGGCATGCCGGGGCGAGGGATCCCCGCGACGCCACGTATAAAACCACGCCTGGCTGACCTGCAACGCACGGCATGCCGTCGCATGCGGAACGCCATGCCCGGCCCTGTGCCTGGCGATGAACGAGGCGATGCTTACCGGCCCATCGCCTCCTGGACCCAGAGGGCCACGGAACGCTTGAGGACATCACGCTGCATTGCCAGCTCCGCGTTCTCTTTCCGCAACCGGCCCGCTCCGTCCGCTCGCTCTCACCCAACGCACCGTTTCCGCCGTCGCGTCGACGTCGGTCCTGAGCACCAGTGACCCAGCGTCCCGTCGTTGATCCCCAGCTCATGCGCGACGCGAGCGACCGGTTTGTGCGTCTCGGCCACGATCCGCACCGCACCGGCTTTGCACTCCTCGTCATACTTCCGTCGTGTGGCCACCGCCGAAGCTCCTTAGAGCGTTACCTCCACGGTACGAGGGAAAACCTATCGTCATCCTTGGCTCCGGCCGCGCCGCCCTCGACCGTACCTGGCACATCATTTCGGATACCAAAGAGTAGTCGCTTGATGCCTTGGGCGCCGGAGGGACTGTGGAAATAACGGTGTATCCGGCCCAACACGCCAGGCGGTGAGCTTGGCGGGAAGGAGCCGATATGACGGCGACACTGGATGCTGTGA
>NZ_JBEPNF010000046.1:0-1835 GCF_040546085.1 Arthrobacter sp. UYEF21 | reverse complement strand
AGGCCGGCCCCTTTCCAAGACAAGGAAACCGGCCTCGGGCCGTTACGGCTCAAACCTGAGGAACCCTCAAACAATTACCGACCCACGCACCTAGACAATATGAAGGGGCAGACCCCCGGTCCCGGGCTGGAATCAGAACGGCACGCAGCGGCTCGGCGCGCTCCGATCATCGCCCACATCACGGGATTCGGCATCTCCTCAGATGCCCACCACATCACTGCACCCGACCCTACCGGCACCGGGCAAATCCTCGCCATGACATTGGCCGTCCGTCGTTGCAAAATTCAACCCAGTGACGTCGATCACATCAACTGCCCGCAACCGGAACCACAGTCGGCGATCGAAGCGGGGCCGCTGCCATCCGAGCCGTCTTCGGCGAACAAATACCCGTCACCGCCCCGAAGGCCTCAATCGGACACCTCGTCGGAGGCGCGGGCGCGGTTGAAGCCATCATTGCCGCCCTGACGATCCGGAAGGGAATCATCCCGCCGATGAAGAACCTCGACGATGCGGATCCGGAATTGATGCTCGACGTCGTGACTACCGAGCGCGCTGCGCCGGTAGCAGCCGCTGTGAGCAACTAATTCGGGTTCGGTGGGCAGAACGTTGCCCTTTAGCTCTCGGCAAACTCATCGAGCTGAAGATCTGCTTCCATACTGCCGTATCGCAACCCTAGGGATACGAGGCGTCTCGTCGACCCGGCGACCGCTGCGGGCGGCATTGCTCTAATTTTCGCGGAATGGTGTGGGTGTGACTGTTCGTTCAGAATGGCGCTTAAATCGCAGCTCTATATGGCGGTTCTGAATCCTCTCGTGGGGGAACCGTCATGGGTGGCTCGGAGCAGGGGGAACGGTCCAGTGCCTACAGGTCAGCCGGGAACTTGAACGCCGTGGGGAGCGGGTCCGGCGCCATCCCGTGGAACAGTACGATCTCGTCGTGGGCTTTCAGGACGACACCTTGGGCGGGCCCGTCCCGCTTCGCGCCGTTCACGGTAACCGACCAGTCCGATGCGCCTGAATGCGCGGTCCCTGGCTTGCTGGTGCCGTCCAGGACGCCCCATTCCGTCAGAAGCTGGCCAAGTGTATAGGTGTCCCCGGCGACCGGCGCCTCAACGTGGATGATGCCCGACTCGTCATGGGTGTGCAATGCCGAGATGCCGTTCGGCTGCCCGGTCGCGGTGAAGCTGAAGCCGATGTCCGCGGGGACAGTGACAGGCTTGCCGTCCACGAAAACATCCAAATGCGCGTGAAAGTGCTCAGCTGCCCCTTCCATGTTGAGGACCGGCAGGCCGGCTGCTTTGATCCGTTCGGCGCCGCCCTTGGTCTCCAGCTCCCAGCCTGTGGCGGGAGCAGCCGCCGCGGCCGATGAGGTGCTCGGGGTCGGAACGGCTGCGCCCGGGCCAGGGGTGGCGGCAGAACATCCGGAGCCAGACAACACAACAGCGCCCAGCACCAAGGAAAAGGGGATGAGCTCCTTCATAGGGAGACCTTTCATTTCGGCCACAGGTACTCAGTGGATGTGGGCGGACCGGGCGGAAAGACTCACCCGGCTTGCTCAGCCACGACACGATGCTATGTGGCCTGACCGCCATGGCGCGGCAATCCCGCAAACTATAGCTGATGCCCAGCTGTTCCACGGCCCGATTTTATGCCATAGAACGCCCCAATAGCTCGGACTCTTCGTGCTGATTGGCAATTAAATCTCAGCTCGGAATGGCGGTTATAAGATACCGTTTGTCGCCTAGGAGTGGTTCGGTCCCTTCGTTGGCGGCTCTGCGTGGGTTGCCGGGGGTATCGGGTACTTTCGCATGGTCGTGCTTGGAGCGGCTTTGCTGG
>NZ_JBEPNF010000045.1:0-1902 GCF_040546085.1 Arthrobacter sp. UYEF21 | reverse complement strand
CACCGTTCCAGGACACCCAAAAGCATCCGTACTAGACAAGAAGAAAAACCCTGCGGCCGCTATTCGCTGATATTCCACCCGTGAGCACCCGCCGCAGAACCAGCGTCTGCGCAACGGGCATATACTCCTGACAACCCCTCCACACCCACATAACGCGGGGCAAGGTGATCGTAGGTGCTCCTTAGAAAGGAGGTGATCCAGCCGCACCTTCCGGTACGGCTACCTTGTTACGACTTAGTCCCAATCGCCAGTCCCACCTTCGACAGCTCCCTCCCACAAGGGGTTAGGCCACCGGCTTCGGGTGTTACCAACTTTCGTGACTTGACGGGCGGTGTGTACAAGGCCCGGGAACGTATTCACCGCAGCGTTGCTGATCTGCGATTACTAGCGACTCCGACTTCATGGGGTCGAGTTGCAGACCCCAATCCGAACTGAGACCGGCTTTTTGGGATTAGCTCCACCTCACAGTATCGCAACCCTTTGTACCGGCCATTGTAGCATGCGTGAAGCCCAAGACATAAGGGGCATGATGATTTGACGTCGTCCCCACCTTCCTCCGAGTTGACCCCGGCAGTCTCCTATGAGTCCCCGCCATAACGCGCTGGCAACATAGAACGAGGGTTGCGCTCGTTGCGGGACTTAACCCAACATCTCACGACACGAGCTGACGACAACCATGCACCACCTGTGAACCGACCGCAAGCGGGGCACCTGTTTCCAGGTATTTCCAGTCCATGTCAAGCCTTGGTAAGGTTCTTCGCGTTGCATCGAATTAATCCGCATGCTCCGCCGCTTGTGCGGGCCCCCGTCAATTCCTTTGAGTTTTAGCCTTGCGGCCGTACTCCCCAGGCGGGGCACTTAATGCGTTAGCTACGGCGCGGAAAACGTGGAATGTCCCCCACACCTAGTGCCCAACGTTTACGGCATGGACTACCAGGGTATCTAATCCTGTTCGCTCCCCATGCTTTCGCTCCTCAGCGTCAGTTAATGCCCAGAGACCTGCCTTCGCCATCGGTGTTCCTCCTGATATCTGCGCATTTCACCGCTACACCAGGAATTCCAGTCTCCCCTACATCACTCTAGTCTGCCCGTACCCACCGCAGATCCGGAGTTGAGCCCCGGACTTTCACGGCAGACGCGACAAACCGCCTACGAGCTCTTTACGCCCAATAATTCCGGATAACGCTTGCGCCCTACGTATTACCGCGGCTGCTGGCACGTAGTTAGCCGGCGCTTCTTCTGCAGGTACCGTCACCTTACGGCTTCTTCCCTACTGAAAGAGGTTTACAACCCGAAGGCCGTCATCCCTCACGCGGCGTCGCTGCATCAGGCTTCCGCCCATTGTGCAATATTCCCCACTGCTGCCTCCCGTAGGAGTCTGGGCCGTGTCTCAGTCCCAGTGTGGCCGGTCACCCTCTCAGGCCGGCTACCCGTCGTCGCCTTGGTAAGCCATTACCTCACCAACAAGCTGATAGGCCGCGAGTCCATCCAAAACCACAAAAAGCTTTCCACCCCCCACCATGCGATGAGGAGTCATATCCGGTATTAGACCCAGTTTCCCAGGCTTATCCCAGAGTTAAGGGCAGGTTACTCACGTGTTACTCACCCGTTCGCCACTAATCCCCCCAGCAAGCTGGAGATCATCGTTCGACTTGCATGTGTTAAGCACGCCGCCAGCGTTCATCCTGAGCCAGGATCAAACTCTCCGTTGAAGTAAAACAAAAACAGAAACAACCAACACCCCCGGAAATAACGGAAGAAGAAAGCTGCAAAATTTGAAACCAGCTGTAAAAACCAGACCACACCACAGGATGGCATGACCCGGCAAATTCAACCAATTCAATACAATAAATTGGTATCAACAAACTTGGCACACTATTGAGTTCTCAAACAACAGACACA
>NZ_JBEPNF010000044.1:0-1911 GCF_040546085.1 Arthrobacter sp. UYEF21 | reverse complement strand
AAAGAACCAAGGAGAAAACCATGACTCTCAACACTGAAATCCACACCGAGGTCGGGGTAGCACACCCGCTCGATCCGCTCTCCCGTGAGGAGATTTCCCGGGCCGCCGCGATCCTGAAGGACGGCCCTGCCGCGGCCGAATCCTTCCGCTTCATCAGCATTGAACTGCGCGAACCGGAGAAGGAACTGCTCCGGACCGGCGCCGCGACCGTCCGTGAGGCCGACGCGGTCCTGGTCAACCGTGCCGAGGCACGCTCCTACGAAGCGATCGTGGACCTCGACTCGGGCATCGTCTCGAAATGGACACAGCTCCCCGCCAACGTCCAGCCCCCGTTCATGCTCGACGAATTCGCCGAAGGCGAAGAGAGCTGCCGGCAAAACCCCGAGGTCCAGGCCGCCCTGGCCAAACGCGGGATCACCGACATGTCCCTGGTCTGCTTCGAACCCTGGTCCGTGGGCTACTTCGGCGAAGACGACCAGGGCCGGCGCCTGATGCGCGCCCTGGTCTTCGTCCGCGAAGAAGCCGACGACAGCCCCTACGCCCACCCGATCGAGAACTTCATCGTCATCGTTGACCTGAACTCCGGCGAGGTCGTCAAGGTCGAGGACGACCAGGCCATCCCGGTCCCGTCCGCGAGCGGGAACTACCTGCCCAAGTACGTCGGCGAAGCCCGCACCGACCTCAAGCCCATCTCCATCACCCAGCCCGAAGGCGCGTCATACACCGTCACCGGCAACCACGTCCAGTGGGCCGACTGGTCCTTCCGCGTCGGCTTCACCCCCCGCGAAGGCCTGGTCCTGCACCAGCTGAAATTCCGCAACAAGGGCGTCGAACGCCCCGTCATCAACCGGGCCTCACTCTCCGAAATGGTCGTCCCGTACGGCGACACCGCCCCCGTCCAGGCCAAAAAGAACGCCTTCGACTCCGGCGAATACAACATCGGCAACATGGCCAACTCCCTCACCCTCGGCTGCGACTGCCTCGGCGAAATCAAATACTTCGACGGCCACACCGCCGACAGCCACGGCAACCCCTTCACCATCGAAAACGCCATCTGCATGCACGAGGAAGACGACTCCATCCTCTGGAAGCACTTCGACTTCCGCGAAGGCACCGCCGAAACCCGACGCAGCCGCAAACTCGTCATCTCCTTCATCGCCACCGTCGCGAACTACGAATACGCCTTCTACTGGCACCTCTTCCTCGACGGCAGCATCGAGTTCCTCGTCAAAGCCACCGGCATCCTCTCCACCGCCGGCCAGAAACCCGGCGAGAACAGCCCCTACGGCCAGACCCTGAACAACGACGGCCTCTACGCCCCCATCCACCAGCACATGTTCAACGTCCGCATGGACTTCGAAATCGACGGACCCACCAACGCCGTCTACGAAGTCGACATGGAAATCCCCGAACACAACCCCACCCACACCGCCTTCATGGCCGTGGACCGGCTCCTGGAAACCGAACAGGCCGCCATCCGCAAAACCGACTCCTCCAAGCACCGCTTCTGGAAAATCGCCAACCGCGACAGCAAGAACCTGGTCAACGAACCCGTCGCCTACCGCCTGATCCCCACCAACGGCATCCAACTCGCCGCCGGCGACGAATCCTACGTGTCCAAACGCGCCCAATTCGCCCGCAACAACCTCTGGGTCACCGCCTACGACCGCACCGAACGCTTCGCCGCCGGCGAATTCCCCAACCAGGCCACCGGCGCCGACGACGGCCTGCACATCTGGACCCAAGCCGACCGGAACATCGTCGACCAAGACCTCGTCGTCTGGTACACCTTCGGCATGCACCACGTCGTCCGCCTCGAAGACTGGCCCATCATGCCCCGCCAAAACATCGGCTTCATGCTCGAACCCCACGGCTTCTTCGACCAAAACCCCACCCTCAACCTCCCCACCA
>NZ_JBEPNF010000043.1:0-2294 GCF_040546085.1 Arthrobacter sp. UYEF21 | reverse complement strand
CACCACCGAAGCTGCGACGCTCGCCATCGCCTTCACGACGCGGACGGTCACCATAAGGCTTGTTGTCACGCTCACCGAACGGCTTCCGCTCACCACCACCGAAGCTGCGACGCTCGCCATCGCCTTCACGACGCGGACGGTCACCATAAGGCTTGTTGTCACGCTCACCGAACGGCTTCCGCTCACCAAAAGATTTGCGATCGCCGCTACCGGACCCAGGGGTGCGCTTCGGCACATCGGAACTCCGGTCGTCCCGGGACCGGAATCCCCGCGGTTCACCGCCGGAATTGTTGTTACCACGGAAAGGTCCGCGGTCGTTGCCGCCGCGATTGCCGCCGTTATGCTCAGCCATGTGGGGATTCCTCCTGTTATGAGCCGACCACTGGCGCAATCGCAGTCGCTCGTTCCGTGCTTCGTTATCCTACGCAACCCGAAATCAAGCGCTTCGAAGTCCGTACATCTCAGTCAATTCTAAGCGAGAGCCAACCGGCGCATGACATGGATCTGCCCCACAGATCGTTGTCGTGGGAAAGTTCACATTCGCGGCAGACGCTCTCGCGGTGGCTGCAGGTTTTCTCAGGACGCTCTCGCGGTGTCGGGAATGTTCCACGGCGGTGCGGGGCGGCTGGGGTGGGTTCGCCTGGTTTGCAGGGTGGCGGCGTGGTCCGTGTGTGGGTTTTAGGGGCCTTTCGCCGTTAGGCATGGTCGGTTGATTTGGGCCGGTAGGGGCGGTGACCGCCGGCCGCGAGTAGGCATCCGATTCTGTAGTTGGTGCAGTTGCGGAAGCCGCGGGCGATCCTGCGGGTGGTTTCGATGACGCCGTTGATTGCTTATGCCGAGGTCTGAGTTATGCCGACTTCGGTGGGCCCGTTGGCGGCGCCGTTGGTGTCGAAGTAGGCGAGGATCGCGCTCTTCCATTGTTTGAGTGTGCGGCCAAGACGTGCCACTTCAGGGATCGGGCACGTCGGGAACGAGTCGATCACTTCGGTGACGAGTTCCCGGCCCCGTTCCGGTCGGGCGTGGTAGACGTTGCGGATTTTTTGGTAGCACTGCCAGGCCAGGGTCACTGCGTGATCGGGGTATCCGGCGATGAGTTTCGCATCGAGCCGGGCGCCCTGTTTGTCGGTGAGGTGCTCGGCTCCGATCTGCAGGGGTCCGGCGGATCCCGTAGAGCGGATCTACCTTACGGCCCCGGTGCCCGAGGGTGTCCTGCTGGACCCGGCGGCGGACCTCATCGACCATTGCGGATCCGAGTATGACGACGTGGAACGCGTCTAGGACGGTGATGGCTTCGGGCAATTCGTCCCTAGATCGCGTTGGCGTAGCCGCGGAACGGGTCCAACGCAGCGGTCGATCCCGGCAGTGAATTCCTCGCCGCGGTCTTTGAGCCAGTCGGCATAGGCCTTCCCGGACCGTCCCGGCACGAGGTCAAGGAGCCGTGCATGGACAATGCCATTAGCGTCACGGGTGTGGTCCGCGATGCCGGTGACCATGCCGCTTCAGGGCGGACCGGTGTGGGACCAGACATGCTCGTCGACGCCGAGCCCGTTCACGCCGGCCAGCCGGTCCGTGCTTCCGATGCGTCTGGTGGCCTCCGCCTGGATGACGTCCCAGACGGCGTGCCAGGAGACCCCGAGTTGGTGTGCCATTGCCGAGACTGAGGTGTCGAACCGGGCCAGCGCGTAGGTCGCCCAGGCCACTGCCCGGGCGGTGAGTTTCGCCCGCGGCCCTGCCAGCGGGTGTTCCTAGGTGAACGCTGTCCTGTGACAGCCCGAGTCCGGGCACCGCCAGATCCGCTTGGCCCACAGCAGCCGCACCGGGCGGCCGAAACAGGGAATGTCGTGGAGCCGAATCTGGCGGCGGCCGTGGCCGATCGCGACGACACCGCGGTCCGGGCAGCCCGTGACGTCTTCCCCCGTTTCGACCCGCCGAACCAGGGCCGCCGTGGATGCCGTAACGGAGCTGATGTGGATGCCCTCCACTCCAAGCAGAGCATCGGCGCGCGAGCACCAGCGGCCACCGGAACAAGACATAGAGTTATTCATGTCAGGGTCTCTTTTGAGTATTGGTTTGCTTGGTCGCTACCAATTCAAAGAGGCCCTGACCTCATTCCCCCCGCACGACGCCGCACAGCAACCGACTACGCCACACCGCGCTGGTCTCAGCCAGCCCTAAGCATGCCTAAATGCGAAGGGCCGATTGGGGGTGGTTGTGTGGGTGGGTGGTTAACGTGGGAGAGCCCCCGGACACGTGGTGTTCGGGGGCTCTCGACCGGTAATAGTGTTCCGGCGGTG
>NZ_JBEPNF010000042.1:0-2754 GCF_040546085.1 Arthrobacter sp. UYEF21 | reverse complement strand
CGAAGACTGGCCCATCATGCCCCGCCAAAACATCGGCTTCATGCTCGAACCCCACGGCTTCTTCGACCAAAACCCCACCCTCAACCTCCCCACCAACGAAAACCGGGAAGAAACAACCAACGGACAGTGCTGCACCACCGACTAACAGTCCATAACTGAGTCCGCGGGAGCGCGGTGATTCGTCACGGCGCTCCCGCGGACTCGCCTCGCCACTAGGGCGAATCCTCTCGGACCTTCCAACGTGCTTTGACGTTCGCGCATCAGGGTCCGTCCCATACTCGCCGGCCGCCAGAGGCGTTCAGGCAGTAAAGATCACACGACGTTCAATCCATCAAAGGAGATGTTATGAGTGAAAAACGTTTGGATGATGTCGATCACCTGAAAAGGTCGATCGACTGGAAACAGGGTATGGCAATTGCATTGGGGGTGCCCTTGCTGATTCTGCCGTCGTTGGGGTATCTCCCGATGTATGTGTCTGGTGCAGCTATTTTGATCTGGGGATTATCGGTCCTTCAGGGTTTCATGCAGAACACCGCGTACGCTGAAATGGCCACCACCTTTCCCAAGGTTTCTGGTGTGCCGGGGTTTGCGCAGCACGTCTTCCGCACTGAGAACTACAAAGGCAAGTACGACAAGGGCAAGCTGCTCGGTGGTTTCACCGCTTGGAGCTATTGGTTTGGCTGGAACCCGATCCTGGCGATCTTTTCCATTTTGGTCGGCGGTTACCTCCATGGGCTTTTTCCGGTTCTGGGTGAAACGTTCACTGAGTATCAACTGTCGTTGATGGCCGGTGGTGTTATTTTCTCGGCATTGTTCGTGGTCAATTGGTTCGGCCTGAAGGAAGGCGCCATTCTGGGTTATGTTCTGGCGGCTATATCTCTGATACCGCTGGTTATCTTGGCCGTGGCCCCTTTTGCTACCGGACACGTCGATCTATCCAATATCACCGGCAGTTGGTGGCCGAGTGACTGGGCTTGGGACCTGCATCATATCCTGATTCTATTTGGCGTCTTTGGAATTGCGCATTGGAGTGCCTGTGCCTGGGAAACGGCAGCCATGTACGGACCTGAGTACAAAAACCCGTCCAAAGATGCCCCTAAGGCTCTGTTTGCCTGCGGCATCATCTGCTTGTTCTTGTTTGTCATGCTGCAATCTTCAGTGATAGGCGTTCTGGGTGTTGAGGGTGTATTGGCAGAACCCGTGTCGCCGTTGATTCCAGTCGCCGAGGCTGTTTTCGGCCAAGCCGGTTCCATGATCACCATCATCTTGTTGATGGCCGCTATGGTCCTGATCATTCAAACGGCTTATCTGGGTTCTTCCCGCGCAATGCACTCCATGGCGATAGAAGGCAACCTTCCTAAATTCTGTGGTCACACTAACAGTCACGGAACTCCGTTTGTTGCCTTGCTGATCATCGCTGCCTTTAACTTTGCGCTGATTTCCATGGGAGACGCCTCGGCGGTCCTTGGTGCGTCGGCGATTGGCTACACCATAGCCCATGGTCTGACCCTGTTTTCTTATGTCAAATCTAAGAATGACCCGGCCTTTGCCGATGTGGAGAGGCCCTTCAAGGCGCCCAAACGTTGGAGGCATGTTGGCCTGGTCTTTGGCCTATTCAATGTGCCGTTGTGTGTTATCGGCGTCGTGTACCTCAACGGTCTGGAAATCGGTTGGGCTCCCACCTGGGTGGCGTTTGGCGTGCTGGGAATCTACATACCCATCTGGCTGTATTCGCAGCATGAGACGAAACGGGCAAAAACCAAGGCAGCTGCTGCTCCCTCTTCAGATCACTACGCCCATGACCGGGACGAGGTCCTGGACCTCACCTAAAAACCCGGCATCTACGCCTCCAGACCTGGAGTTGGAGTTCGAGCATTCCCAGAACGCGGGCCCCGGTGCTGTTGACAGTCGCACCGGGGCCGATCCACTTGACCCACATCGAAGTAGAGCGTGATTCGCGTGTTTAATGTCCCCGCAGTTACCTGGACTCTCACGGCTGTCTTGCTGCTTGGAGCATGCCGTTACCTTCTTCAGGCGGCGAGGTCCCGCCATCTCACGGACCAGGCCAATAAAAGCCTCCATGCCCTCATGAACGTCCTGATGGCTGCCATGCTGTGGAACCTTGTGCCGTCAACCATGCTGGCCCAGATCGCAGTTCTTGCCGGCGCTTCAATGTGGTTTGTGATTCAGGCGGTCGCCCGGCCGGCGTTCAAAATACTCTGTGCCGGCAGCCAAGGCCGGCTGAAATGCGTTTATCACAGCCTCACCATGGCCGGCGCGGCTCTCATGATTGGGATGATGGGTCATGCCGCCACCATCGGGCACGAAATTGCTCCGGCAGCGTCATCCTCGCACGCCCACCACTCAGGAGCACCGGCAGCCCCAAGCACGGCCCCACCGGGGTTAGTTCAAGCATCTGACCTGGCCATGCCACTGACGGTATTCTTCGCAGCCGCGGCAGTGGTGTTCCTTATCCTTCTGCTGCGTGGCAGGGTAGCAAAACCCGCTGCCCGCGACCATGCGGCGCCAAGACACTCCTTCCGCGCCGAACACGGGCACGAAGCCCTGGGCGCTGCTGTCATGGCCCTGATGTTTGCCACCATGGCGGCATAAACAGACCTTTGCGCTTATGGACGCGATGGAGGGGAAGCCGTCCTGTCTTAGCCTTGATCCACCGATGAGGTTGGGATCGGGTCCGGCGTTTTAAACACGAAATGCCCGTCTTTTGGGGGAAAATATGGCTTACCACAGTCA
>NZ_JBEPNF010000041.1:0-3010 GCF_040546085.1 Arthrobacter sp. UYEF21 | reverse complement strand
CCGCCGGAAACGGCCCGACCAGGAACATCCAGTGGAACACCACCGACAGCGAGGCCGGTGATCTGCCACGCCCGAAACCAGAATCCGCGGCCGACACCGAAATCCATCAAGACCAACCCCGGATCGGTGGATCAAGGCTCAGGCTGGCCAATGAACAAGGGTTCGAATGGAGAGCCGTCGCGGAATTCGTTCACATCTTCGAAAGCAGCGCATCCGCTCCTTGCCCTGTCTGCATGTGTGAGGTCGGCTAGGACAACCGGCTACGCAGCATCGCCGTGGTTTTCATCGTCATAACTATGTCCCCGTCGTTTCGGGACATCTCGATGGAGATAGTGACTATGCCGCGGTCGGGCTTGGATCGCGATTTTCGGGCCTCCACGACGGTGATCTTGGCTGACAGCATGTCACCTGGCCGCACAGGACTTAGCCAACGAAGCTCGTCTGCCCCCGGTCCGCCCAGGCTCGCATCTTCATTCCAGTAGGAGGATACGAAGATGCGCATCATCAACGAGGCTGTGTGCCATCCAGAAGCGATCAGCCCTTTGAAAGGCTTTTCTGACGCAGTCACCGGGGCAGTCCCTTATTTTGCCTTTCGTGTTCGGCCGTCAGTCGCTTCTCGCAGCGGACCGGCGTGTCCTCGATGGCTTGCGGTGGAGATGTCAGGGCTCAGAGTTTGGTGTACTTAAAGGAGTGTGACTCCAGGCCTTCGGGGTTGGGTCCGTAAATGGTGACCATCCGCGCGTAGACGGGTGCCCAGTAACGGCCGGCTCGTCCAGGGTTTACGCGTGCCGAATCCCCCCGCTTCAGGATGACAGTCTCGCCTTCGCTCTGGATATGAAGTTCGCCCTCCAGGACGAAGTTCGTCTCGGTGTGGGGGTGGAAGTCCTCCCAGGCGCATGCGTCCAGTTCCCACTCGGAGAGTATGAAGTCGTTCCATGGGCCTACGGGAAGAGAAGTTATGAACCTGCAGCGCAATGCCTGCCATTTGTCCTGCATGGGTTCCAGGGACTTCGCTGGCCAAAAATCGATCGCTTCGCCCGTCGTCAGTGCCGGGGCCTGAGGGGTGGTTGTGGCCATTCTTTTCACCGTTTCTTCAATAGGGAATCTGCTTCTGAATACCCTGTGGAATCTAAGGAACTTTGCATCAGGGTGATGCGGGTCACTGCAGTGTGCACGCATTGACACGAACGAACGTTCGAGTCAATGGTTCGCGACGAAGATCGTGGGCCTTTTCTGGGCTCAAGCCATAGTCTTGAGGAAGTGTCCCTGTCCGGCCGGGAACAGGGACTGGAGAGTGAGTTATGCGGGTATCCGCCGAAGACCGAAGAGAACAATTGACTGCAGCGACTGTTGAACTCATGCGTCGTGAGGGTGTTCAGTCGGTGACCATTAGGGCTATTGCCAAGGCGGCCAATGCCCCGTTGGCAGCGGCACATTATTGCTTCCGCAATAAAGGGGAGCTCATGGACGTGGCCGCCGAGGCTTGGTTCAAGAACTTGAGCCGCTTTTCCAGCGACGTCCCGGTCCACCTAGGACTTCGAAAGGCGGTGGAACACGTAGCTGAGGGCTACTGGCGGGCACTGGAGGAAGAGCCCGCAAACATACTTGCTGAAATCGAACTAATTCTTTGGGCAACACGCAACGCCGATGTCAGCCCACTGGCCACCAAAATTTATCCAGCCTACGAAGTGGAGTTGGGGAACATCTTCTCCTCCGCGGCGCAAAGCAATAGTGACCAGTGCAACCTCGCCATCCCTTCGTTGGTGCGGGCCTTCCTGATGATCTACGACGGAGCGGCCATCCAGTACATGACAGACCCGACTGCCACTGATCCCCGCGCCTTGTTCTTTATGATGGTTGATGCACTTCTGACCAAGGCTGGCGTCTAGACCCGCCGCCAGAGCTCATAAGGCGGACACTAAACGGACCAGGCGGTTGGAGAGCGACCATGGTGGGCAACGAAGTTGCCCACCATGTTCATGGTGATTCGGAGTCACCGAGGGGACCTGCCGTTGCGTGTGGCCATTGAGGAACTGGATGGCTTCATCACGAAAGTTCGTATCCTGGGTGTCTGTGCCGCCGTGAGCTGCGGACTGCGTAATCAGGTCACTGCCTGACCCGCTCTGTCGTCGGGCGCCCTGTCATTTTCCGCTGCCGGCACATGCGCTGGCTCGGCTTATGCGGGGGTACCGGTGGTCGGCGGTGCGGGCGGGGTGATGAGGGTGGGGTGGTCGTACTCGTTGGAGTAGGCGAGGAAGCCCAGGTGGGCTTCGTAACGGAGCAGCACGTCCTCCATGATCTGCTGCTGTGTCACGCCCATCAGGTCATAGCCCTCCGAGCCGGTCTGCGCGAAGACTTCCACGCGGTAGTAGGCCTCGGAATCGCGGTGTACATGCCGGTTGAATTTCGGCACTGAGGCTTCCACAGCCTGGATTTGGTAGTGGAAGTCGCGGTGGTCCGGGATGGTGACCGCGAGAACATGGCTGGGGACGCCCGTGTGTTCGTTCGGGAGGGTGTTCAGGGTTGCTTCATGGCCCTGCTTGGTGAACTCCTCGAGGGCTTCGGCCAGGGCCGGTTGGGCTGTGAGTTCAATGAACGCCGCTACCTCGTTCTTGGACGGGTAGGAGCGGATCCGTGCCAGCCGCTGGCCCCAGGTGCGGTCCGCCCCATGACCGCCGTGCACCGCCATCGACTGCCGCCGCAGCACGCGGCCCTCGCGATCGGCCTTCTCCATCCGCAGCGCTTTGGTGAACGACGCCATCACCAGCCAGGCGATAATCGTTACCGGCAGGCCGAAGATCAGCGTGGCGTACTCCATGGTGGTCACGCCGCCGGCGACCAGCATCGCGATGGTCAGCAGCGCGGTAACCAAGGCCCAGAAGATCCGGAGCCACTTGGCGCCATCCTGGGTCGCGTTGGTGATGATGGAAGAGAAGTTGGACATCATCATGGCGCCGGAGTTGGCGCTGGTGAGGTAGAACAGCATGCCGGACAACGTGCCCAGCCCGAT
>NZ_JBEPNF010000040.1:0-3919 GCF_040546085.1 Arthrobacter sp. UYEF21 | reverse complement strand
GGTGGGTGGTTAACGTGGGAGAGCCCCCGGACACGTGGTGTTCGGGGGCTCTCGACCGGTAATAGTGTTCCGGCGGTGACCTACTCTCCCACACCCTCCCGGGTGCAGTACCATCGGCGCTGTGGGTCTTAGCTTCCGGGTTCGGAATGGGACCGGGCGTTTCCCCCACGCTATGACCGCCGTAACCCTTGCTCCACACCCGCCTGGACACTGTTGGTCGTGGGGGTGGGAAATCTTGTGGTTACAACTTCCTCCCCTGGTGGGGGAGGTGTGGTGTTGTTATTTTGTTGTGTTTTTGTTCCCTGCAACAAATGGTTTTGTTGTTTGGGAACCACATAGTGGACGCAAGCAGTCTTGTTATCTTTGTACTCTCTGCTGGTGTGAACAGCTTTTGAAGTTCTGTTCACGAAGAGAGTGTGTGGTGTAAGTTATCGGCCTATTAGTACCGGTCAGCTTCACGAGTCGTTAGTCCTCGCTTCCACATCCGGCCTATCAACCCAGTGGTCTGGCTGGGGGCCTCTCACACACAAGGTGTATGGAAATCTCATCTCGAAGCGAGCTTCCCGCTTAGATGCTTTCAGCGGTTATCCCATCCGAACGTAGCTAATCAGCGGTGCACTTGGCAGTACAACTGACACACCAGAGGTTCGTCCGTCCCGGTCCTCTCGTACTAAGGACAGCCCTTCTCAAATTTCCTGCGCGCGCAGCGGATAGGGACCGAACTGTCTCACGACGTTCTAAACCCAGCTCGCGTACCGCTTTAATGGGCGAACAGCCCAACCCTTGGGACCTACTCCAGCCCCAGGATGCGACGAGCCGACATCGAGGTGCCAAACCATGCCGTCGATATGGACTCTTGGGCAAGATCAGCCTGTTATCCCCGAGGTACCTTTTATCCGTTGAGCGACGGCCATTCCACAATGTACCGCCGGATCACTAGTCCCGACTTTCGTCCCTGCTCGAGATGTCTCTCTCACAGTCAAGCTCCCTTGTGCACTTACACTCGACACCTGATTGCCAACCAGGCTGAGGGAACCTTTGGGCGCCTCCGTTACTTTTTAGGAGGCAACCGCCCCAGTTAAACTACCCATCAGGCACTGTCCCTGACCCGGATTACGGGCCGAAGTTAGATGTCCAAAGTGACCAGAGTGGTATTTCAACGATGACTCCACCCGAACTGGCGTCCGGGCTTCAACGTCTCCCACCTATCCTACACAAGCCACTCCGAACACCAATACCAAACTATAGTAAAGGTCTCGGGGTCTTTCCGTCCTGCTGCGCGTAACGAGCATCTTTACTCGTACTGCAATTTCGCCGAGTTTATGGTTGAGACAGCGGGGAAGTCGTTACTCCATTCGTGCAGGTCGGAACTTACCCGACAAGGAATTTCGCTACCTTAGGATGGTTATAGTTACCACCGCCGTTTACTGGGGCTTAAATTCTCAGCTTCGCCGCGAACGGCTAACCGGTCCTCTTAACCTTCCAGCACCGGGCAGGAGTCAGTCCGTATACATCGTCTTGCGACTTCGCACGGACCTGTGTTTTTAGTAAACAGTCGCTTCCCCCTGGTCTCTGCGGCCCCGATCCCCTCCCACCAGCGTGTGGTGTTCAAGGTTGGGGCCCCCCTTCTCCCGAAGTTACGGGGGCATTTTGCCGAGTTCCTTAACCATAATTCTCTCGATCGCCTTAGTATTCTCTACCTGATCACCTGTGTCGGTTTGGGGTACGGGCGGCTAAAACCTCGCGTCGATGCTTTTCTCGGCAGCATAGGATCACCAAATCCCCCCTCACGGGGGTCCCATCAGATCTCAGGCATCATGAACAGCGGATTTGCCTACCGTTCGCCCTACATCCTTAGACCGGGACAACCATCGCCCGGCTTGGCTACCTTCCTGCGTCACACCTGTTAATACGCTTGCCTCCCAGGATCAGGTCCCGCGCTCCACCAAAAACCACGTCACCACAAGGGCGGGCGGTCAGGTCTCGGGCGGTTAGTATCCCCTGTTCAACATGGACGGTTTTTCGCCGGTACGGGAATATCAACCCGTTGTCCATCGACTACGCCTGTCGGCCTCGCCTTAGGTCCCGACTTACCCAGGGCAGATTAGCTTGACCCTGGAACCCTTGATCATTCGGCGGACGGGTTTCTCACCCGTCTTTCGCTACTCATGCCTGCATTCTCACTCGTGTAGGCTCCACCGCTGGTTTACACCGCGACTTCACTGCCCACACGACGCTCCCCTACCACTCCAGACGCCTGAACCACAAGGGCTTAGCTAATATCTGAAATCCACAACTTCGGCGGTGTACTTGAGCCCCGCTACATTGTCGGCGCGGAATCACTTGACCAGTGAGCTATTACGCACTCTTTTAAGGATGGCTGCTTCTAAGCCAACCTCCTGGTTGTCTTCGCAACTCCACATCCTTTCCCACTTAGCACACGCTTAGGGGCCTTAGTTGGTGGTCTGGGCTGTTTCCCTCTCGACTATGAAGCTTATCCCCCACAGTCTCACTGCTGCGCTCTCACTTACCGGCATTCGGAGTTTGGCTGACGTCAGTAACCTTGTAGGGCCCATTAGCCATCCAGTAGCTCTACCTCCGGTAAGAAACACGCAACGCTGCACCTAAATGCATTTCGGGGAGAACCAGCTATCACGAAGTTTGATTGGCCTTTCACCCCTACCCACAGCTCATCCCCTCCATTTTCAACTGAAGTGGGTTCGGTCCTCCACGACGTCTTACCGTCGCTTCAACCTGGCCATGGGTAGATCACTTCGCTTCGGGTCTAGATCACGCCACTGCAACGCCCTATTCAGACTCGCTTTCGCTACGGCTTCCCCACACGGGTTAACCTCGCGACGTAACACTAACTCGCAGGCTCATTCTTCAAAAGGCACGCCGTCACAACTACTATGCACACAAGGTGCGGTTGCTCCGACGGATTGTAAGCACACGGTTTCAGGTACTGTTTCACTCCCCTCCCGGGGTACTTTTCACCTTTCCCTCACGGTACTGGTCCGCTATCGGTCATTAGGGAGTATTTAGGCTTATCAGGTGGTCCTGACAGATTCACACGGGATTTCTCGGGCCCCGTGCTACTTGGGATACTCTCCAGGCGGTACACAACATTTCGGTTACGGGGCTCACACCCTCTCTGGCCGGCCTTTCAAGACCGTTCACCTATGCCTGCACATCACACCCCACTGTCCCGGCAGAGACAGAACGGAAAGTCCCACAACCCCGACCATGCAACGCCCGCCGGCTATCACACATGGAACGGTTTAGCCTGATCCGCGTTCGCTCGCCACTACTAACGGAATCACTATTGTTTTCTCTTCCTGCGGGTACTGAGATGTTTCACTTCCCCGCGTTCCCTCCACGCACCCTATGTGTTCAGATGCGGGTCACCAGGCAACTCGCGTCCCTGGCGGGGTTTCCCCATTCGGACACCCTGGGATCACAGTCCGGTTATCGACTCCCCCAGGCTTATCGCAGATTCCTACGTCCTTCTTCGGCTCCTAATGCCAAGGCATCCACCGTGTGCTCTTAAAAACTTGACCACAAAAGATCAATTCAGAAATTTTCGAGAGAACCACAAAAACCACCCGGACACCACCACCACAACCACAAAGGCCACAGCAACAGCACGCCCGGACAGATCCAGGTTCATATTCTTGGAAATTGCTTCTTATAAAAGATGCTCGCGTCCACTATGTAGTTCTCAAACAACAACCCCGTGCCACACACCCCACACACCCCAGCCCGCAAGAGCCGAAACACGCATGATCGATGCAGCCAGGAAACCAGAAACAAACAAACCCGGCCAGAAACCACCACCACAAAGGCCATGATCCCCACCCGGCCCTGTTGCCTCAGGACCCAACAGTGTGCCAAACACTAAACCGCACAACCCCTCCCC
>NZ_JBEPNF010000039.1:0-4932 GCF_040546085.1 Arthrobacter sp. UYEF21 | reverse complement strand
CCGGATGGGCGAACACTTCGCCGACAGCGTCCTCAACGGTAGGCCGCTCCGCTACAATCTCACGGACGCGGCAAACAACGCGCGGGTGTTGGAATCTCTCAACAGGGCAGCGCGGAAACCACATTCTGACGCCGTCCCAAGCGTTAGCTGAAGATTTCGCCGCTCGATCCGGAGACGCCGACCGCAAGCTGGTCTTCGGTCTTCCTGAAGGCTGCCACGATTGCGTTGATCCCGTCGCCCGGGTAGGCAAAGACTTTGTCCACTCCCATTGATGAAGCTGATCCAGCAAATCGCCCCAAACTGTTGCGATTCCACAGGCGATCTGCCCGAAATCCATTCCACATCGCCGAGAAAGAAAGACGCCGCATCCATGACCCAGCTCAATGAACGCACCATCCCTGTCTCCGGAGCCGATACCGCTGACGTGAGCCGACCCTTGCGACCCGTGATCGGGCAGACGTTTGACGCTGTCCTGTTCGATATGGATGGCACTCTCATAGACTCGACCCCCGCGGTGCGTCGGGCCTGGCTCGCCTGGTGTGCCGAACGTGGACTCGATCCATCGTTCCTGGACGGCGCCCACGGCCAGCCGGCCCGGGACATTGTGGCTTCCCTGGTTCCGACCGAGGAGTTCGACGAAGCCTTTGAGCGCATTCAACAAATCGAGATCGCCGAAGTCGGCGGCATCACCGTCCTTCCGGGAGCCGCCGAAGCGCTCTCGGCCATCAATGAATATCGCAAAGCGATTGTCACCTCGTGTACGCGGCCCCTGGCTACGGCACGAATCACGGCTTCCGGACTGGTGCCACCCCGCGTGGTAGTCACCTTCGACGACGTGGTGCGCGGCAAACCGGACCCTGAACCCTTCGCGCTCGGCGCCCAGCGGCTGGGTTTCGACCCCGGCCGCTGCCTCGTCGTCGAGGACGCAGCGGCTGGTCTGCGCTCCGCGCATGATGCCGGGTGCACGACCCTGGCGGTGGCGGGTACACACGCAGCGGCGGATCTGAATGCTGACCTCGTTATCACCAGCCTGGTTGACCTCGAATTCTCGGCAACTGCGGGCGGTATCCACATCGCGCGGCGTAAGTCCCCAGACAGGTAATCCCCCGGCTGCCAACAGCGTCCATGAAGCGCCTACCTATGCCTCGAAGGTATTCCAATGTCATCGATGACATTGTCATCTAACTTTGGCCCGATGCACCCGCGTGGAGTTCGGCGCTTCGTGGCGGCGTTCTGTAATCGCTCGATGTCGCAGTTGTCGGCAGCAGGCGCCGTCTTGCATGGCTAGGGATATGAGCCGTCTCACCGGCTGGGTGACCGCTCCGGCGTCAGAGCTCTGATTTTCGCGGAATTGTCATTTCAGAAGTCGTCTGCACCAGTCCATGCGGCAGGACGGGGCGAGTGCAGGCGACTACTGAGGTTGAATTGTCAGAAGTCCCGTGCACCCTCGTGCACTCTTCAAGAATCTTCTGCACCAATCTCGCGCCACGGCGCTGTGGCTGCTGCGCACCGGGTCGCTGATCGACTGGCCGATTGGATTCGACGATTTGGACTAGCGTTGACCGATGATTCAACCGCATCCACTCAGCGAGAGCGTTCGTTGCTGCCGGTCCCGGCGGTGCGGGTGCGCCAGGCGCGCCCGTCCAGGGAGGCAAAGAGCTCATCGGCCCGCCACTCGGTCCCCAGCAAACCAGGGCCGGGAGTGATGACGCGTTGGTTCATGGGCACTGCCATGACGTCATGCATGCCGCGGGCCTCCAGCCGGCGGCGCAGGCCCGTGTGTTGGCCATAGCCTGCGTACCCGGTCGTCCATGCGGCCTCTATCCCGGCGT
Organism: Arthrobacter sp. UYEF21; assembly: GCF_040546085.1. NCBI lineage: Bacteria > Bacillati > Actinomycetota > Actinomycetes > Micrococcales > Micrococcaceae > Arthrobacter > Arthrobacter sp. UYEF21. Next base: position 3,100 of record NZ_JBEPNF010000039.1, on the reverse strand, counting down.
CCAGGGCGCGTTCGATCATGTCGGCGGCGAGCATCGGTTTCGTGGCCATGGCCCGGTCCTCCGGGATTCCCGCACGTGTGCAGCGTTCCCGGTCCTCGGTCCAGGCTTTGGACAGGTACAGCTCCCGGTCAAGGAAGGTGCGTCCCAGCGGTGACGCGTAGGCTAGGAATACCCCGATCTGAGAGTTCTCCACCCTCCCGGCCGTGCCGGAGTACTGGCGGGCCACCCCGGCCGAAGCGGTGCCCTTCTTCAGGAACCCCGTTTCGTCAATCGCCAGAATCCCTCCCCGGGTCCCCCAGATGCCGAGCTTCACCGCTGAGGCCGCATTTTCGGTCGCACGAAGACGCCCCCTTCCTGCAACCAGGGTGGGAGGCTAATGCAAATGCAGTTAGTACAGGGACTTCGGAACTGACATTCGGGAAAGGGCCGGAGCAGCCGTTCGGTGCCCGCTCCGGGATCCCTATCCGGACGGATCGTCTGCGGTGAAGAACAGGATCCGGCAGGAACGTCACCATCGCCTCGGAACACAGCGCCACGAGATCCTTGGGTGGCCCGAAGCCCGCGCTGATTCGACGCCGGGCACTCAGCTCCTGGTCTCGTACCTGGTAAGGACCACACCGTCGGGAAACGTCCGGGTCTCCACCAGGCTCAGGTTCACCCAGTTGTCCAGGGCTGTGAAGAACGGCGTGCCGCCGCCCACCAGGACCGGATGGGTGACGATCGCGTACTCGTCGATCAGCCCGGCCCGCATGGCCGCCGCGGCGAGTGTGGCACCGCCGATGTCCATGGGGCCGCCGTCGTCGGCCTTGAGCCGGGTGATCTCGGTGACCGCGTCGCCGGTGATCAGGCGGGTATTCCAGTCGACCGTGCTGGTCGTCGAGGAGAACACCACCTTCGGCATATCCCGCCAGCGGCGGGCGAACTCGATCTGCGCCGGTGTGGCGCCAGGCTGCTGGTCGGCTGTCGGCCAGTGCGAGCTCATCGTCACCCACAGTTTGCGCCCGTACAGCGCCAGGCCCGTCGCCCCCACCCGGTCGGACCACCATTGGAACAGCTCGTCACTCGGTACGCTCCAGCCGAGGTCGTCGCCGGGCGCGGCGATGTAGCCGTCCAGGCTCAGGTTCATGCCGAAGGTCAGTTTGCGCATGGCGCCAGTCTCCCGTGAGTCGGTATTGGCTGTACAGACCAGCACGGCGCGGAAGAGTCATCGGTCAGGCCACACCGAGGGCCAGTTGACCACCACGCCAAGCAGATGCTCCGTACGGAAAGGATCCTTTACGGGACAGTGAGCAGGGTCTGCCGACTCCGGGCTATATATCCATCATGGATAGTCAGGCCAACGTGAGGGCGCGAGCAATCTGCCGCTGGGAGCAGACGGGGCTGATCCCGCCCCACCAGATGCCTTCCTAGGGGGCATTTGTGGAGGGGTTGGTCAGGTTGAGGCTAATGGTCTGGCCCGGGGCCAACTCCCCGGAGGACAGGTCTGTGAAGGCGTACCAGACGCGGGCGGTGCCGGTGAGCGGGCGGTTCGCGCATTCCAGATTCGCCTGCTCCGAAACTCCGAAACGGAAGGAGATCTTTCGCTCGGTATCCCCGGGCGCGGTGGTGTGGGTCTGGGGTATCCCGTCAGCGTCGGCGGTGAAGGTGCCTTGGGCGCCGTCGATCTTTAGCTCGCCGGGCATGAGTCTCACCCTGGTCTCCGCGGGGATGGGCCGGTCCGCGGTCAGGGACGGGTTGAACTGCAGCAACTGGTCGGTAGTGCACCGGAATTTGAAACCGAGGCTGTCGAACGAGTCACCGTCGACGGTGGTGTAGAAGATGGTCTGGCCGAATGAATTGTTGACGGTTGTTCCTCAACCGGAGGCTGTCGACCGGATTTTTCTGCAGCTGGATGTGGTTGCCGGCACGGACAAAGTAGGTGTTGCCCTTTTCGTACACGCACGGGACGTTGTTCGCTTCGGCCAGCTGCTCCTGGGTGATTCCGAACCGGTAGGTGATCCCGCCAAGGGTGTCATCGGCTTCAATGACATAGCTAGTGGGGATGCCGTTTTCGTCGACAGTAGCCGTCCCCTTCGCGCCCTTGATCGGGCCTGGAGGTGGGATCAGTCGAAGCTTTGTGTTGGGTGCCAACGTGCTCCCGGGCTGAAGCCCATTGAATTCAGCGAGTTTCTCTCGGTGATGTGGAAGGATGCAGCCACTTCCGCTGACATGTCACCGGGGACGGTGGCGTAGTAATCCACGTTCCCAAACGAATCGGTAACCGTCGGCCCCGCCAGGGAAGACTTCCCGGGGTCGGCCGGTGCCGTTCCAGTCGTGACGACGGCTGGCGACGCCATCACCTTTTCGATCGACGACGGTCCCGACGTTCATGCGGCCAACCCGGCTGACAGCAAAACGGCGAGTACCGCAACTCGAAAGCCCGTTCGCGGGGCCTTCCTATCAATTGAGAAACCGCTGGCTCCAGCCATCACAAACCCCCATGCGCTCCGACCCGCGGAGTCTTTTTCCGAATAGACCAACTGAGCGTAAAGGACGAATACCTCGCCGGTCACTAGCGTCCGACGACATGTTCTCCCTATGAACAGGAGCAAAGATCGCCACCGGAGGGTGTGAATCGCAGAGCTATTTGGCGCGTAAGTCGCAGAGATAAGTGGCAGGAGGGCGCGCCGTTTAAGGATCCTCCAGCAGTGCACCGGCTTAAATGGTGTCGTGCAACCGTTCGGTGCTTCTCAATTGGCTGGGCTTGTGTGTCCAGCTACTCGTGTCCTCTTCGATGAGCAACCCCTCCGAGGCGTAGAAACCTGAGTTGTCACGCTCGATGCCGAGGGCGCGGCAGTAGTCGTTCAGGGACTCAAGCGTGAACCGGTCGGGGATCTTCTCTGCCGTGTAGCTATCGAGGTTCTCGAAGGGCTGCGGATCGCCGAAGGGGGTCCAAAGCCAGCGGGACTAGTAGCTCGCCCGGATGGAACGGACGTGCCGTGCTCCCGAATGGATCGCTGCCGTAGCCCCTACGTGTCAGGGTTGGGTGAGGCCAGTACCTCATAGCAACTTCGTCTAATTCGTAGGGCGAGAATCAGGATCATCACCAATGTCTGTCTCC
>NZ_JBEPNF010000038.1:0-5019 GCF_040546085.1 Arthrobacter sp. UYEF21 | reverse complement strand
GGCGCCGTCAGCGTTGACGTTGCCTACGCGATCTCCACAATCTTCCTATTCAACATCGCCGCCGTCCTGGCCTTCCCCTTTATCGGTCATCTGCTGGCCCGCGCGATGGCGGTCAGTTTTCGACATGCAAGGGGTGGTCTCAACCATTGATCCTCTGCTGAGATGTTCCCCTAGACAAGCGTCCTTTGGACCGCATCTCGTGCGCCGGGGATTTGGCTGCGTGAAGCCTCAACGGCCATGGCGACAACGGCCAGGAATCCCATGCACATGTACATGAAGCGCAAGAACTTTATCGTCGGTAGCTCGTCAAAGGTGAAGCCTTCCGCCGCTACTTCCTCCTCTCTTTGTACACGCGGGAACAGCCTGTGCGGCGCCGTTGACCTCCCTGAAGACGCAGAGGCCGAACAGGAAGATCGAGAGTCCGAGGGCGCACCGGATGGCGGCGGCCTCGGATGTGCAGACCGAGTCAGAGATAGCCCAGGCGATTAGCTCCACGTCGATGCGAGCTCGGTGAAGGCCTGGCTGGCTGCGTTCACGTAAGCGCCTTTCCTCCTGAGCAGGGCTGCCGTGCGGGGTGGGATGGGCGGTGACAGGTCAATGAGGTGCAGTTTGGGCTGTTCGCGGGTGATGGCTTCGGGCAGCACGGTGGCGAGTTGGCCGCGGCGGATGATTTCGACGATCGCGCTGATGGAGTCGGCCTCGATCGCGATGCGGGGGTCAATGCCGTGGTCCCGGAAGTGCTGGTCGATGTGGCGCCGGGTTGCAAAGTCGCTACTGAGGAGTACAAGCCTCTCTTGTTCGAGCTCCAGCAGGCCCGTGGGTGTCTGCGTGCCGGCGCGGGGGTGGTTGTTGCCGACGACCAGGCCAAGGGTTTCGACGAACAATGCCTGGGTCTCGATCTCGGACGAACGTGCCTGGGCGAAAGCGATGCCGAGATCGAGGGTGTCCGCGGCCAGTGCGGCCTCGATGCGGTCCTGGGTCATCTCCCGCACGCTCAACGTGATGCCTGGATAGAGGGTGCTGAAGCGTTCGACCAGCGGACCGATCAGGTAAGCGGTGAACGTGGGCGTCATCGCCAGCCGGATCGATCCACGGCTTAGATCCTGCACGTCGTGGATGGCCCGGGTTCCGGCGTCAAGCTCCCGCAGGGCGCGGCGGGCATAGCGCAGGTAGGTCTCGCCGGCGTCGGTCAGCCGCACGGTCCGCCCGGACCTGTCCAGGAGTTGGACGTGCAGCGAGATCTCCAGTTGCTTGATCTGTTGGGACAGCGTGGGTTGGGACACATGCAGCGCCTCGGCAGCGCGGGTGAAGTTCTGGTGTTCCGCGACCGCGGTCAGGTAACGAAGGTGGCGTAGCATCACGACTCTCCAACTATAGGAAACACTTATTGACCTCATTGCAAACGAGTCTTGGACACTATAGATAGTTTCCGTCATCCTTGAGTTATCCCCCAAAACATCAAGGAGACGGCCCATGCAAGACATCATCGACGGCTTTCTGAAATTTCAACGGGAAGCCTTTCCGAAACGCTCTGGACTCTTCAAGGAGCTGGCTACCGCCCAGAACCCCGGGGCACTGTTCATTGCCTGCTCGGACAGCCGGGTCGTGCCGGAGTTGCTGACCCAGCGGGAACCGGGCGATTTGTTCGTGATCCGCAACGCCGGCAACATCGTGCCGGCCTACGGCCCGGAGCCCGGCGGTGTCTCCGCGACAGTCGAGTACGCTGTCGCCGTCCTGGGCGTCACGGACATCATCATCTGTGGCCATTCCGACTGCGGAGCGATGACAGCCATCTCCTCCAACACGAACCTGGACCACCTGCCTGCCGTGGCCAGCTGGCTTGCCTATGCCGACGCGGCGAAGGTCGTCAACGCCGCCCGCACCCACGGGTCCGCCCAGGAGCGGCTGGAGGCCATGGTCCGCGGGAACGTCATCGCCCAGCTGACCAACATCAGGACCCATCCCTCCGTCTCTCTGGCCCTGGACCAGAACCGGCTGAACCTCCACGGCTGGGTCTACGACATCGAAACGGGCACCATCGACACCCTCGACGGCGCCACAGGCCTCTTTGTCCCACTCGCGGACAACCCCCAGACCAGTGCCACGCCGGCCACAGCCGGCCTGGCCGCCTAACCACCCGATAACACCCAAGGAAAAGGAAAACACCATGATTCATTCCCAGAACGCCCAGGCTCCGCGCGAGGAACTGACCGCCGCCATCATCGATGCCAAGATGCGCAAGAACCTCTCCTGGCAGGAACTGACCGACGGCACTGGGCTGAGCCTGGCCTTCGTCACCGCCGCCCTGCTCGGCCAGCATCCCTTGCCGGAAACCGCTGCGGAAATCGTCGCCGAGCGGCTGGATCTGGGCGAGGACGCCTCCATGCTGCTGCAGACCATCCCGCTGCGCGGCAGCATCCCCGGCGGCATCCCAACCGACCCCACCATCTACCGTTTCTACGAAATGCTCCAGGTCTACGGATCCACCCTGAAAGCTCTGGTGCACGAACAGTTCGGTGACGGCATCATCAGTGCCATCAACTTCAAGCTGGACATCAAGAAAGTTGAAGACCCCGACGGCGGTTCACGTGCAGTGATCACCCTCGACGGCAAATACCTGCCCACCAAACCGTTCTGATCCCCACCGTGGCTGTGTTCTCGGAATGAGGACACAGCCACGGCTTCGCCCGAACTTACCTCCCAGCCCAGGAACATCATGGACTTCGTTCAACGCACCATCGATATCGCCCGTGCCAATGTCGAGACAGTTGGGCGACCCTTCGCGACCGTCATTGCCCGCGACGAGGAAATTATCGCCGAGAGCCCCAACCGGGTGTCCCAGACGAACGACCCCCCGCGCACGCCGAGATCCTCGCGATCCGCGAGGCCTGAACCCGGCTCGGTACCGAGCACCTGACCGGGTGCACCATCTACGTGCTTGACCCATCCCTCTCCGATGTGCCTCGGCTCGCTGTACTACTGCAGCCCCGAGAAGGTCGTCTTCCTCACCCAGCGCGTCGACTACGAACCGCACTAGGTCGATGACCCAAGTACTTCGAACTGGCCACCTTCTGCCAGGACGGCAAGTTCTGAGGACAAGGATTTTTTCCCAAGCCTCTTGCCAGCTGCTGCCTGATGGCCGCCGTTGCCGGCTGGGGTTGGTGACGGCACCAGCTTCTGCCGCTGAGTTGATCTGTTCAGAACGTATGCGAAAAGCAGGGTGCTGGCGAGGACGCCCAGCGCGATTCCCAACGGGGCGCGGAAAGGCTCCGCTGCGTTGGCCAGGACAGCGATAATCACCCCCGCAATAACTGCACACAGGCCAGCTATTCGAAGTGATATCCGGCTGATGCTGAACGTGAACAAATACCCGCTGGCGTCCGACGAAACCGCATGTTCGTTGATTTGCCGAGAATAGCCCCGCGAGCGCTGATTGAACATCCCCTGGGTGGACAGTGGGGGCTGCGGCAGTCGCGGCCCTGGTGATGGGCGCCCGGACCAGCTCTGGGCGCCAGACATTTTTCCTGTCGTGGCGGTTCGGTTACCGACTGCAACCTTGTCCCCCCTCCCCTGCGCTGAATGCATCGGACATATTCCGCAGTAATTTTGTTTTGGGCCGCGCCGGGCCGGCGGCCTGGGCCTTTCGTAGCATTGCAATGGGGCTTTGGCCGATGGGCCAGCCACGCCCGCAATCGTCACATGCCCACATTCCGGGGCAAGGATGGCGCGGTGTCCCGTGGCACAGCGGACACGTCTTCTTCAACTTGGTCACGGGAAGGAGCCTAAGCGCCGGGTCCGACATTATCTGCCCGGCTGAGACGGGAACCGACCTGCGTCGGCTCGGCCGGAGTGGGGTCCAGACATCACCCACCGGACCGGCGAGTAGGGGGGCCAAAGCTGTTCAGGAGTACCGCTGTGATGGTCGGGATAGTGGGAGGGCCCATGAGTCCTGCCAGAACCATAAAGTCCGGGATCCGGATCGGCGTCGAGGCCTTCGGAGAGCGTTGCGCTAACGGGAGTGGGGATAGCACCGGGACGCGGCGCCGCAGTCGTGTGCGTTCGGGTCGCCGGTTCAGTGGTAGTGAACGAAGGGACCTGCTCGTGCAGGTCCCTTCGTTGGGCTTCAGTTTAGTGCGCGGCTTCGGTGGAGGTCGCTTCCTGTGCCTTCTGATGGAACCACTCGATGTGCTCTTGCAGGAGTCGGGCCGCGAGTTCCCCGTCGTGTGACTGGACGGCGTCGAAGATGCCGTGGTGCTGGGTTCGAAGAGTGGACATGACGTCGGGCCACGCTTCCATGGCGTCCATAGCACCTTTGACGTAGCTGACGATGGCGCCGCTGAGGGATTCCATCATGGTGGCGACTACGGCGTTCCCGGCAAGCGAACTCAGTGCTACGTGGAATCTGGCGTCCAGTTCATGGAACGTCGCCCGGCTGATGGCGGGGTTGTCCATGGCGTGCAGCAGTTGGGCTGCCTGCTCCAGATCTTCGTCCCCTCCCGTACGGGCGGCACTGACCCGGGCTGTCCAGGTTTCGAGCAGGATGCGGGTCTGGACTATGTCTGCGACCGGCAGTCGGTTAGTGGCAACGTGGAGCCGCAGCGCCGACGACAGGCCCGCGGAGGGATCAGAAACAATGATGGCGCCGGAGGTGGGGCCGGACCCGACGGAACTGCGCAGTATTCCCATGGCATCCAGCACCCGGATGGCCTCCCGCACTGATGCCCGGGAGATGCCGTAGGTTTCGGCGAGTGTTCGTTCGCCCGGGAGGCGGTCCCCTACTTTGATTTTGCCCGAGCGCAGGTCCGCTTCAATATCCTTCAGGAGCGCGTCATGGGTACGACGGCGGGGTGTTGCTCCTGCTTCGGCAGATATCATGGGCGGTTCCTTACGGGCGGGGGGGGGGGGGGGGGGGGGGGGGGGCGCGCCCCCGCCCCCCCCCCCCCCCCGCGGGGGGGGGGGGGGGCCCCCCCCGCTGGATGGGTGGGGGTGTGGGGGTGGGTGGCAGACAAAAACAAACAC
>NZ_JBEPNF010000037.1:0-5455 GCF_040546085.1 Arthrobacter sp. UYEF21 | reverse complement strand
ACAAACTTGGCACACTATTGAGTTCTCAAACAACAGACACACCCGGCACCACCACAACACTTCAGTCATGGATCGCTCCGGAGCAACTTTTCAAACTTACCCGGTTTCCCGCCCCAATGCAAATCCATCTTCCAGGACCCACACCAGCAGAAAACCCATTCCCAACCCATACCGGCACGCTCAAAAGAACAACCAGAATAAGATCCAGAAATTTGGGGGTTTTGGCCAACCGCGGTAACCAGCTCAACGCTGTCTCCCTGCGGCGACTTAGAAAACAATACACCCACCCAGCCCCCACCGCAAATCAACCGCCCACAGCACCCACCCACCCCAAAATCCCTAAACCACGCGAAACCCACGGTCCAAACACGGAATCTAATCAACATTCCCCGGATACCAGTTCCTATGTAGTGGCTCACATCCCGGGCCCTTGCGATGCGCCAACCTGGCTTCAGCTCCCGGCTCGAAAGCCACGGCAGCCCGGGCGGCACGTCCGCACCCACCCATCAAGGTCCTGGCACGCCAACTCTCCAGCGCCCGCATCAACGATTACTCGGTCACCCCTATGACAAGCGTTTCCGCCGCCGCCTCCTCCTTGGCAAGGCACCCATGTCGAACAGAGTCCGCCGGCGCCCTGGAGCGTCCGGCGCCCAAGGCATCAAGCGACCGCTCTTTGGTATCCGAAATGATGTGCCAGGTAAGGTCGAGGGCGGCGCGGCCGGAGCCAAGGATGAGACGGCGCGTCAACAACCGTCCGGAACGCTTCAAGGCGCCGGCATGGTTGCTCGCATTGACGCAGGCTCATTAACACCGGTCAATGCTTGACTTGACCATTGAGTCAGATAGGTCGGTTTACCCATTAGCGCCGGGGACTACGCTCATTCCGTCACAGGGGTCACCATGAAACCCGCCGCACTCGAGAACATGGACACCCTCGGCGCTGCATCGGTGAGCGCCCGCAAGCTGGCGGACCTGGCCGCCGTTGTCTTGGGAAGGCCAAGTGTAGGCCTCCTTTCGGCCAGCGCCGCGGAAATCACGTTTCCCATGTTCAACATAACAACCGGAGGCCTTTGGCGCGTCACCGGAACTGCCAGGATCTGATCCGACGGCAGCATCACCTCCGTCCCCTTCAGCATGGTGATCGAACATAACCAGTCCAACTCACCGCACACGGTGACGCCAGCCCACAAACCCTCCTGATCGAAACCAACTCAGGACGTCCGGGCGGCTCAACTAACTTCGCCGTCATTGACTGGGGCCTCTACGGGAGCGCGTGCCCAGGTTTCGACCTCGGCCAACTGCTGGCTGGGTAGGTTAACCAAGGCACCATGGACGGGAAATGTCCCTACCGCGTGGAACCGCTATGCCGAGCCGCCTACTGCGAGGAACTGGCCGAATCCGGCGCCGATGTCCCGGAAACGACGGTGCTGCGCGGTCACCCAGCGTCCATGGCACTCTTTACCGGGCTCCCGGCGGTAGCCACCCAGCGCTTGGCAGAGCCCGACTCGGAAGAACGCCGTGCCGTTGGGGAGATACATGGGAAAGTTCACACGCCCGCGGCGACGCGCTCTCGCTGGATGCCACTTTGGCAGCTTGATTTGAGTCCACCTTGTTGTGCTGGTTCGGCAGTTTCTTGGTTTGTGCGAGGCTGTAGGAGTCGGTGCCGGTTTCGATGATGGGGCCTGTGAAGGTGAGTCGGGCGCCGATCGCGGCGCAAAGCCTGGCGTCGGTGAAGATTTCGTCCGGCTCGGGATAAATACTGATCCCGTGACGGCAGGTCGTTGGCCGACGGTGCGCGTTTCGGAGTGCCGTCCTCTCTGGCTACTTGGCGCTCAAGGCACCTACTGCTTCCTCGAGTAGGCGAACCGGGTTTTCTGGAATCTTCTTCGAAGACCGCCCGTTCGTCCATGTTGTAAAACCGTCGTCTGTCCAGCGTGGAACCACATGGAAATGGAGGTGCGGCTTGGACTGTTCAGCCCTGGGGCCGCTTGCGTTCAACAGATTGACGCCGGTCGCCTAACGCGGTGCGCATTGCCAGCGCGACCTTCTGAACCAGCGCCTTCGTGGCGTTCAACGAGACCAAACCCGCCTTCTGCACCCCTGCCGACTGCGCTGTCGGAATCACAGGGTGTGTCCGGGCACGAGCAAGCTCGCCGGCAGCGGGAGAAACGCGGTACCATGCTCTGCCCTGCGGCCCGTCAGGATTTCGGGCGGCTTCCCATACTCCATTGGATGGTGTGGACCTGCTCTGGAGCCTGCGGGGCCGGCCAGCAGATGAGCAGGTACTCCTCAGTGTTGGGATCGTGGGCGATGCTGTTCATCTCGGCGAGGCGGTTCCGGGCGAGGCACCGTATCCGGTACCATCCCGGTCCGTGTTCGGTGAGTTCCTGGAGCCCGGGGAAGTCGTACGCTATTGCGTCGACATTCAGCTTGCCGTGGGGTGCGTGGACCGAGACGTCGGCCCCCTCGTCCCAGCCTTCCATCGACAGCACCGGCTCCGCTTCGGCGGTCTTGACCCGCACGGTGACCTTTCCCATATCGGTGCCGCTGATGACCACCGCGCCAGTATTGAGGGGGCAGATCAGGCCGTTGCCCTCCTCGAGGTCGCGCGGCATTGGGATCGTTTCGTCCTGGTAGTCGACCAGACAGTAGAGATGGTAGTTGACGGTGACCGGGCCGATGGTCTGCATGGACGTTCAGGGCCACCTAGTTGATGATCGACACGTACATGGAGTCCCGGGCCAGGATCCACTGGCCGGTGTACACGCCCACCAGTGTACCGCCAGCAGAATAGTTCTCTGTGGCGGAGATCATGCACCGGCTGTAGCCGCTCGAGCCGGTTGCCGGCGGATCAAGGAAAACGCAGTTCGGGAATGAACGTGCAACACCGACAGATGCCGCACCCTCAGAGGTGGACGCGAACGGGTATTCGTCGCACAAAAGATTGGGTATTGACGGTGCGCTACCGCAGGCAATGGTCCTGTTTGCGTTCGTGACTGCCGGATCGGTTGTCCGGTGGATCGGGTCGTACGGGTTTCCGCCGTGAAGTCCGGAAGTGATCGCCTCGCTGACATGCGTCGTGAAGGTCGGCAATGCACTCCTGGAGTACTCCACGACGCCGGGGACGAACCAGATGGCGCACCCGGCTTTGGGATATCTGCCGCCCGTAGCGTTGTCGCAGCGCAACGAGAAGTCGTACCCGCTCGTCGACGAGAACACCCCGTTGAGGGTTGCGGCAATAGTCGAGTTCGTTGACAGGTAATAGATCGATCCGGAGAGGGTGCCTGTGGGACCGTAGGCCCCCTACGGCCTCCCGCCAATCATTCAAGGTGTTCGGAGCATCGGGAATCGAGGCGGGTGTCTGGGTGACACAGCTCCCGCTGCATAAACCTGAACCGGACAGGGTCATGCCGCTGACGTTTCCCTGTATCTGGTATACGCTGAACCCGAACTGGTGGCCGACGCTTGGAATATCGAGGATATCGATCTCGCAGGAATGCACCCGCGACGCCATCCTGGTCCCGATGGGTGCCTGCTTGCATCAGTCCGGAATCGGCAGCACCGACGGGGAACTGCTGGCCGTGTACGTTCCCGGCAGTGGGGGCGCCGAGCTGGCCGGCACAGGCACACTGCACGCTTGAGACCCCGCAACGATAGGCGAGCATACGGGGCCCGTGGCCACCTGGTTGACAGGAAATGCATTCACCATTGCCGTTTGCGCGGCCGCGTGAGCTGCGAGAGTCGCCAAATCATCCGCGGCATACGCCTTCGTCGCTGCGGACGGAATCAGCGCGCTGAGGAAAAGCCCAGCTACCGCAACGAAATAGAATGTTCGGCGCGAGCGTAGCTTTGGACACAGAAATATTCCCATGGTGCGACTTTTGGGCAAGGATCCTTTCATGAAGAACTCCCCCACTGCTCGCGGAATACCTGGACGGCGGACCACTTCGAATGTGATCAGATACTCACATTGAGAAGAGTTTCAGATCTTCATACGGAATGGAATGGTTTTCCGCGAAAATATTGATGCGGTCTAAATCTGGTGCCGGAATTGGGACAAACCTGTCGCCTTCGGCGCCGACCACACAATCAGGGAGCGCGTCGCTTGTCGGGATCGACGGGGCCGGACCCACCCCGGCGTGCTCCGCTCCGCACCCACTCCCAGAGCAGCCGTGATTCCGGCAATAACGTCGCCGGCTTCCATGACCCGGTGCAGGAGCAGCACGTCAATCAGTTCGCGGGTCGCGTCAGCGTAACCGTCTGTTTACGCGCTGCCGCCCAGAGCGCGTCATTACCCGGAGTGAATACCCCGGTCTCCCGGGCCTGGGCCAACGCACTGGAACCGAGCAACGCACCTGACTTTATCCTGAGCACCTCAAGATAATGATCCAGTTGAACGCATTGCCCGCCCCTGGCCACGGTCCTGGGTTGGGCGGCGATCATGGTTCTGCCCTCGAAGATCCGCACCTCCGTAGCACGCAGGGACACCCGTACTTTCCGGTTGATTCCTGGCTCGCACTGGAAGGTATCGACTCCATAGTGGGATTTGAACAGCACCCAGCGCTCGTTCTCGACCCGCTGTCGGGCCGGCCCCGTAAACAACCTTCGTCACTGCGGAAGTGAGGTTGTCATCGCGGATTTGCCTTGCCGGCACACCGCCCAAGGCATTGAACGCTTCGATATGGCCTTCCAGGAAAGCCTCCTGCCCGCAGGTCGGGTAAACGCGGTGGACCGATTTTCCAGAGGGGGACAGGCGGAAAGCGAACATGTAACACCGGGTGCGTTTCCCGTCGGTGTCGACCCAGAACTCACCGAAATCGACCTCGGCCTCCGCGCCCGGGGCGTGTTCCTGCGGGATGAATACCTCAACAGGCGCGTTCCCGGACTCGACAGCGATATCGGCGCGGCGGGCCTTCACATACTGGCGCACCGTGGAATACGAGATCACAGCTTTGTGCTCATTAACCAGGCGGTCAAAGACACGCTGGACGGTATTGCGTTGCTTCCGCGGAGCGTCCAGATCAGCCAGGAGCATCGCATCAATTACGACTCTGAGCTGCCCCAGCTTCGACGCCGTACGGGCAGCAACCCTTCGTGCTGGAGGTTCAGCAGCCGCCAACGCCTGACTTGCCTTCCACTGTTGGGAAAAACACTTCGATGGAATCAACGGTGGGGTGGGCTCAACTGAAACTGCGATTCATCTCCCGGCGAGCCGCGAAGTGGGCCCCATCCAAACTGCAAAACCGGTCACCACTCAAGCTGCCATAATGCGCCGTCGGGAACGTTGGGCGGAGGTGCGGCCGGTGTGCCGGCGCGGCCCGGCTGCGAGAGCGTCCCGTGGGTTTTGGGGGTGGTTGTGTGGTGGGTGGTTAACGTGGGAGAGCCCCCGGACACGTGGTGTTCGGGGGCTCTCGACCGGTAATAGTGTTCCGGCGGTGACCTACTCTCCCACACC
>NZ_JBEPNF010000036.1:0-6115 GCF_040546085.1 Arthrobacter sp. UYEF21 | reverse complement strand
CGAAGACTGGCCCATCATGCCCCGCCAAAACATCGGCTTCATGCTCGAACCCCACGGCTTCTTCGACCAAAACCCCACCCTCAACCTCCCCACCACCATCGAAGCCAACACCACCACCAACGGGCAGTGCTGCACCACCGATAAATAACCGGCCCAGCTACAGAGAAGCCAAGAACCACGTGAACTAACGCTGGAAACGAACAACCCTTAAACAGGCGGTCCCCGGTGCTGTAACAAAGCACCGGGGACCGCCTGCACCTAACCCAAAACCTGTAGCGAGAGTGTGATCCGCGTGTTCAATATCCCCGCAATTACCTGGACCCTCACAGTCGTCCTCCTGCTCAGTGGAAGCTACCACCTCCTGCAGGCCACCAAGCCACACCAACTCACCGACCGGGTCAACAACACCCTCCATGCCGTCATGAACATCCTGATGGCCGGCATGCTTTGGAACCTCGCGCCCTCCACCATGCTCGCCCAAATCGCCGTTCTCAGCGGCGCAGCCCTCTGGTTCATCATCCAGGCCGTCGCCCGGCCCGAATTCAAAATACTCTGCGCAGGCAGGCAGGACCGCCTGAAATGCGTTTATCACAGCTTCAGCATGGCCGGCGCCGCCCTCATGATCACCATGATGACAAGCCACATCGCCACCGGTCCCGCAGACGCGAGTCCATTGCCCAACACCCACCACGCAATGGCCCACCCACCAACCGGCGCAAACCTCGATCACCTACCCAGCCTCGCCAGCCTCGCCAGTCCGCTGACAATCATCTTCGCAACCGCGGCAGTGGTCTTCATGGCCCTCCTGCTGCGCGACCGCAAACCGGCAACCACAGCCCCCAGCAAAACAGCCTCAAAGCACTCCACCCGAGAACAACACAGCCTCGAAGCCGTCGGCGCCGCCATTATGGCCGTGATGTTCGCCACCATGGCCTAAGTGCTGATCCCCAATGAACCCTGCGGCCAACTCCTTCAGCGAGGCCGGCGAACACCTCATCGAAAAGACTTGCGACTCAAGCCTCGAACTCGGAGAGTGCTTCTTCTGCACCGGACCCGAGACGGATTGAGTACGCAACACGGCCTGGGGCCTTCCGTTTCGGTTAGCGGAAGGCCCCGGCACCAACCCATAGGCCAGGCCCGCCGTCGGGCGCTGCAAGCGTGTCCCAAGGATCTGTCATGTCGTGGTTAATCCTCATTCTTTCCGGGTCACTGGAGGCCGTCTGGGCTGCCGCCCTGCACCGGACCTTCCAGGCCGCCGGCAGGCGCCGCATCGCCCCAGCGCTCCTCTTCCTGGCGTCCGTCCTCGGCAGCATGGCCGGCCTCGCCTTGGCCATGCAGTCCATCCCCACCGGCACCGCGTACGCCGTCTGGGTAGGCGTCGGCGTGATGCTGACTTCCACTTACGCGATGCTCACCAAAGCTGAACGCCCGACGGCGGCGCGCCTGCTGCTGCTGACCGGCATCGCCGCGTGCGTCGTCGGACTGAAGGTGGTGGCGTAATGAGCAAACGTTCCGTTGCGTGGCTGCTTCTGCTTGGTTCCGCCGTGCTGGAAGCCGTCTGGGCGACGGCACTGGGCCTGTCCAACGGCCTCACAGTTCTCCTCCCCACCGTGGTTTTCGCCGTGACAACAACCCTGAGCATGATCGGCCTGGGCGCCGCCATCTGCAGCATCCCACTGGGCACCGCCTACGCCGTCTGGGTAGGAATAGGCGCTGCCCTGACCGTCGGCTGGGCCATGGCCACCGGCGCCGAACCCTTCAGCCTGTTGAAGGTGCTGTTCATCGCCGGGATCGTTGGCTGCGCGGCCGGGCTGAAGTCCCTGCCGGCGGACGCCACGTCCGACGCGGATCGTTCCGACGCCAGAGTCCCCGCCTGAGGCTCAGCCTAATTCTCCCGCGTTGTTCAGACGCCGGCTTTCATGAGAAGGGCATCAACCATCATGAAAAACTGGGCACGGTGGTCGGTAGCCTTCGGGTCGGTCATGTATTGAATGGCAGCCCCGTCGTAAATCATGAGAAAGAGCCTCACCAGCGTAGGGAAATCTATGAGGCACTGGTCACCGCTGCTTTGGGCTGCGGTAGAGAATATGTTTCCCAGTTCCACTTCATAGGCGGGATAAATTTTCGCGGCCAGCGGGCTGACAGCGGCATTACGTGTTGCCCACAGAATCAGTTCGATCTCGGACAGGATGTTTGCGGGCTCTTCCTCAAGTGCCCGCCAGTAGCCTTCGGCTACCTGTTCCACAGCTTTGCGAAGTCCCAAACGAACCGAGGCGCCGCTGGAAAAACGGCTCAGGTTCTTGAACCAGGCCTCGGCGGCCGCGTCCATGAGCTCTTCTTTATTGCTGAAGCAATAATGAGCCGTAGCCAACGGAGCATTAGCCTCCTTGGCTATAGCCCGAATGGTCACGGACTGGACACCCTCACGACGCATCAGTTCGACTGTGGCTGCAATTAGCTGTTCTTTTCGATCTTCAGCGGATACCCGCATAGCTCACTCTCCAAGCTCCCGTTTCGGTCCGACAGGGACACTTCCCTAACCCTATTGCTTGGCTAGAGAAAATAGGTTCGGGATAAATGGTTTAGAACGATTGACTTGGACACGCGTCCATGTAAAAGTATTCACACCGGAGTGACCTGCATCACGGTGATGCGATGTCGCTTAGATTCATCAAATCATCTCGCCATGCAGAACCCACTGAAGAAACGGTGAAGACAATGGTCACAACCATCCCTCAGCCCCCGACACTGACGACGAAGACTGCGATCGATTTCTGGCCCGCGCAGGCCCTGGCTCCTATGAAGGACCAATGGCAGAGCCTCCGCTGCAGGTTCATCAACTCCCATCCTGATGGCCCGTGGCAGGACTTTATCCTTTCAGAGTGGGAACTGGAGGCCTGCGCGTGGGAGGACTTCCACCCCCACACCGAGACGAACTACGTGCTGGAAGGCGAACTCCACATCGAGAGTGGAGGAGAGACCGTCATCCTTAAGCCAGGTGACTCAGCCCGCGTAAATCCCGGACGCATGGGGAGGTACTGGGCACCCGTCTACGCGCGGATGGTCACCATCTACGGACCCAACCCCGAAGGAGCGGAATCGCATTCATTCCGGTACTACGAAGTCTGAGCCCTTGCATTAATCCAAGTGCGGTCAATTCCGGCAGTTGCCCATGACCACAAAACCAAGACCCTATATCGGCTGGCCAACCGGTCGATAACCCTCACGAAAGGGCAAAAAAATGACACACAAGACTACCGGCGTTTCCGCAACCCTCATCCGCGATGCGAAGAACGTTACGGAGCTGGACGATTGGGGCCCGTGTCCTGAAGCCACCGGACAGCAGATGGACACTCGCGGGAGCTACCTCTGGAAGGACGGGAACGGTGCCGAATCCGGCATCTGGGAATGCACCGCAGGACCCTCCCGTTGGGTACTCGAAACAAATGAATTTGTGCACGTTCTTTCAGGCTCGATGACAATTACCCCCGACGACGGCGAACCCCAGTTAGTTGGTCCCGGCGACGCGATCTTCATCCCTCGGGGCTGGAGCGGTAACTGGGAGCTTCACGAGACGCTGCGCAAGCTCTACGTGATCTTCTGACAGGTACCGTCCCGCTAAGGCCCTCCCGGAACTTTGCTGACTCGACACGTGGCTTGGGCTACACCGACATCACAAGCCCCCGTACCTCCTAAGACTACAGTCGCGTTTATGGTGTTTGTCCGCGGGCCTTGTAATGACGTGTCGGGCTCGGTGTTGGTGTTTTCGTCGCCAGGTTGAGTGTTTCAGGACGTGTTTCGGTGTGGTGGTGCGGTGCCAGACGAGGCGGACGAGCAGCCGCCTGATTTCGGGCAGTGAGAGCCGGATCAGTTCGCCGTCGGCGGCGGAAGGGCCCCTTTTTTGGAGCGGATCACGGTCAGGAAAGCCTGGGCGAACATGGAGAGGGTGATGTGCCGGTACCAGCCGGTGTATTGGCGGACCTGGTAGTGGTCCAGCCCTGTTTCGCCTTTGGAGGTTTGGAAGGTTTCCTCGATCGCCCAGCGGGCGCCGGCGATCCACACCAGTTCGGCGAGGGAGACCCGGTTGGGGCCGTGGCAGATGTAGTAGGCCAGGTCGGTGGGGTCTTTCAGGGAGCGGCGGGCCAGCAGCCAGTGTTTCCCGGTTTCGGCGGGTCCGTTGATGCGGATCCGCGCCCAGGAGTATCGACGCTCGCCCTTGGTTCCTGCCCCTGCGGTGCGGGTCCGCCAGGCATTGGAGCGCAGGGAACCGATGAGTTTATCCGCGCGCCATTGCTCGCCGATCCCTGCGGTGGGGCGATGATGTTTTGGTTCACGGGAACGGCCAGCACGTAGTGCAGACCTCGGGCTTCCAGGCGGCGGCGCAGCCCCGTGTGCTGTCCGTAGACAGCGTCCCCGGTGGCCCAGCGGGCAGGGATCCCGGCATCCAGGGCGCGGTCGATCATGTCCGCGGCGAGCACCGGTTTCGTGCCGAATTACCTGGTTTTGGGGATCCCGGCCCGGGTGCATCTTTCCCGGTCATTCGTCCAGGTTTTGGGCAGGTAGAGTTCCCGGTCCAGCAGGGTGCGCCCGGCCGGGGCGGAGTAGGTCAGGAACACCCCGATCTGGCAGTTCTCCACCCGCCCGGCAGTGCCTGAACACTGTCGTGCGACCCCCGGCCGATCCGGTGCCCTTCTTGAGGAATCCGGTCTCGTCGATGATCAGGATCCCTTCGGGATCGCCCAGGTGGCGGTTGAGGTAGGTGAACAGATCATCCCGCACAGCCTCCGGGTCCCAGTCAGTGGTCGAGAGCAGGCGTTGCATGCCATCCGGGGTGCCGTGCCCGGCCCGTTCAGACAGGGCCAGGAGTTTTTCCGTTCCTCATCCGAGAGCAGCCCGCGCACATACCCAACAGCATTCCGCCGCGGTTCGGACCGGACAAACCGCGGCCCAATAAGATCGCCGATTTCCTCCAGTCCTTCGGCCCACTCTTCTACCTCCGCCACACAAATATCATCACTCACCACCAACGATTAACAGGCCACGACCGGAAAGTCCGATTAGACCGCCAAGGTTCGCCCAAAATAAACGCGATTGTAGTACTAAGCTGCGAAGGGGCCGCAGACAGGTCGATCCTGGCCGAACCACGGGCACCTGGTAGCACGTGCAGCCCGTGTGGTTTCGTGGTGCGGATCCCCTGTGGTGAGTTTCACGTCGAGGCGTGCGGCCGGATTCCCGTGGTCAGCGCTGCCGTTTTGACGCCGGCAATGACGCCGGTGCCGCTGCCTCTGTGCCAGTCCGGGTAGTCGTTCCCGCATCGTCCAGGAATCACGTCCGGCAACCGGGAGCTAACCCTCCAGGGGGCAGCGAAGTTAAGGTCACCAGGATCCTGACGACCCAATTCAAGCAGCATGGCTTCAGATGCGCCCTATGACTTCTGGCTCGCTGGCATCCCAAACGATGTCCTGCGGAACCCCAGGCGGGTATGCCATCCGGGCGTCGACCGCTGCAGCGCGTCGTTACTGATTCAAAGGCCTGACGCCTCTCCCGCCACGCCCTCCTGCCACCCCGCCGGCAACGGAGCAACCCCCGCATCGTCAAACGCAAGATGTCAGGCTGGCCACTCAAACGAATACCCAAACCAGGCATTCGCGCCGCCTAAGTAAACGGTATTGGGGCTAATGGCGCATCTGGGTGGAAGCGACAAGAGGCCTGGTGTGGACCAAATCCCCGGGTTGAGTGTGCTCGTAGCGGCGAATCACCCGGCCGGTGGTCCGGCCCAGCCATGACAGCCAGGCCGGCCGCCACAGAACCCCGCGCACCGTGGAGGGGGAATCCCCAGCAGGAAGCCGGGCGGCCCACCGGGACGCGGCGGTCACCGCTACGTGGAGGTGCTCGGGATGGGCCTGACGTGGACGCGGAAAACGAACCCGGTGGGCGATAAGGGCGCCCACCGGGTTCGTTGTTGCCTACTGTTACTCCGTCGAGCGGCCGACCGTACTGCAGCCATCTCCACAGGTCCTACATGCGCTGGCTCGGCTTATGCGGGGGTACCGGTGGTCGGCGGTGCCGGCGGGGTGATGAGGGTGGGGTGGTCGTACTCGTTGGAGTAGGCGAG
>NZ_JBEPNF010000035.1:0-6563 GCF_040546085.1 Arthrobacter sp. UYEF21 | reverse complement strand
ATGCCCACGATTCTCCCAGCCGCCCCTACGAGGACATGGTTATTCTGTCGGCGTTTTAAGAATTAGGGCCTGTCATTTCTGACCCACGCACCTAGTTGAGAGTCCGCCCTTTCGGGGCGCCGTTCCCATGGGCCCAACCCCGTAAGCCTGGACTCCTAACGGCCATATCCTCTCGTTGATGAAATAGCGCGCCGAATCCGAGTCACCTACCGCTACGATTCACAATGCTGGGCCTCGACCAGCCCTGAACAGAGCGACCGTTCGTCTGGATAAAGGATAGTTTTATGAGACTGCGAAAGGCGGCGGCTACGGGCACGTAGGCGGGCCTTGAGTGTCCCTTAAGGTGGCTGCTACGCGGTTGCTGTCGACCTCGAACCGGGCCAGTAGCCGCATCAGGTCGCTGCGGTCCTCGGCGCTCCAGCCTTCCAGCAGCTCATCGATGAGGGAATTTCCCGAACGCTGCAGTGCCTCCCCTGCCCGCTGCCCGGCCTCGGTGAGCACGATCAGTGAGGCCCGCGAATCCATCGGGTCCCCGGAGCGACCAACGAGTCCGGCCTGTTGAAGGCGCGCGGTGATCTTTGAGATGTTGGAGGCTCCGGTGACCATCCGCTCGGCCAGCGCCGAGGGCCGCTGCGCACCGGAGTTGTTCAGAATGGTGAGCAGCGTCAGGCCCCCCGGGTCCAGCACCACACCCTCGCGCGCGGCGACCGCGGTGGTGAAGTCCGGTGCCGTCCATTGCGCCAAGATCCCGTTCAGGATCTCGATCAGGGCCGCGTTCTGCTCCGCTGCCGCCATGGCTAGGCCTCGGTTCCGCCGTCTACGCGCAGCACAACGCCGGTGATGAAGGCGGCCTGGTCTGAAAGCAGGAAGGCGGTGGCGTTGGCGATGTCCTCCGGCTGTCCCAGGCGCTTCATCGGGATTTCCGCGGCGTATCCGGCTTTGGCCTTGGCAGGCAGGGATGCCAGAGCAGCGGTTTCAATGGCCCCCGGCGCGACCGCGTTGACGCGGATGCCCAGTGCCGCGTTTTCCTTGGCAACGCTGCGGGTCAGGGAAACCACCCCGTGCTTTGCCGCTCCATAGGGAGTCAGTTGGGGTGTGGCGCTGATGCCTGCAAGCGAGGCGATGTTCACGATGGAACCTCGTCCCTGCTCCAGGAAGTGTGCGATCTGGGTCTGCATGGCCAGAAAGGTGCCTCGCAGGGTCACGTTGATGGTGCGGTCCCAGTCCGCGGCGGCGATCTCCTGCACGGGCTTAGGCATGGCCCCTACACCTGCGTTGTTCACGGCCATGTCCAAGCGGCCGAAGCTCTCGATTGCGAAGGGAACCAGGGCGTTGACCTCCTCCGCTTCGGCGACATTGGCATGTTTGTAGGCGGCGCGTCCGCCGGCGGCCTCGATGAGAGAAACGGTTTCGGCGCCGGCCTCGTCGTCGACGTCTGAGACGATGACCGAGGCACCATCGGCGGCCAGTCGAATGGCAATTGCACGGCCGATTCCGGCACCCGCTGCGGTGACAAGTGCTACTTGGTTCTCAAAAAGCATGGGAAAGATCTTCTCCTTAAAACATTTTACTGTCGTATGGACAGTATATGCCCGGGAGGTGGCCAGCGGAGCGCGGGCCCGGCAGCACGCCGTCGCTCCGCGGGCACGTTGCAATCGAGGCGCAAAGACCCTCGCGGACCGATGTTTCCCGAAGCAGCGCGCGGCTACCGGGTGACGGCGCACAGGGGCGGTGTTGGAGTTTTAGCCGGAGACGACCTCACGCCGGGATTCCCAGCGCCGTAGCAGCAACGCGACCACCACCGCCGCGGCAATTCCGATCACCGTGAAAATGACACGCTCAATGGTCAGCTCGAAACCGCGCCCGACGTCGCCGAGGGAGGCGAAGATCAACAGCATCGGTGTCAAGGCCATCGCCTGCATTAGGTAGGCCCCTCCCATGGAATACCAGACCAGGCAGAACAAGCACAGCACGGCGACAATGACAGCGCCCCACACCGGCAGGAACAACACGGCCAGCAGGGCCACCACAGCCCCTAGTAACGTGCCAATAAGGCGCCCGTTCAGGGTCTCGCGGCGCTGGTCTGGCAGTGGCCGCAAGGCCATCAGTACGGTCACCGCGATCCAGTAACCATGGGGAATGTCATTGGCCAGGCTCCAGAACATGACCGCGGCGCACAACAGGCCCACCGCGATACCGTGCTCCCAGGCAGTACGTTTTTCCACGGGAAGGGTCGGGGCCTGGAACTTCAGCAGGCGGGTGATGAAGGCACCCACCACGCCACCAGCAAGAATCCACAAGGCCGCTGACCACCAGCTGAGGTTGATGGGACCCGGGCCAAACAGAATCACCATGACCGGGGTCAGCGACAGCAGCCCGGCGGAGCGCTGGTTGGTGACCGAAAAAAGGACCGCAGAGATGAACATGAGCGCCGCGATGGCCCACGGCGTTGAACCGGCCAATGACGCCAACCCGCCAAGTGTGGCACCCAGGACCACCAGCAGCGCCGCCTGGGGCGGCCGACTTACGGGAGTAACCGCCATCCCCAAGCCCATGGCCAGGCCAAATCCCATGCTGGCCGACGGCCCTCCCAGCACGCTCACGATTGCGGAAGGAATCAGGATTGCCACCAAAAGCTTGAACGTTATCGGTAGGGTTCCCGGTTGAGGGCGGCTAAAAATCACCATTGTGTCATTACCTTTGCATGGGTCGGCGGGTAGCAGGAGCACCAACCCTCCGAAGACGGATTTGGTGAACAGACCGGCAGTAACAACCACCATACTGGTGCGAATCCCTCTCGATTCCACGACAGAACACTATTATTCTCATGGCACGAATCGCCCCGGCAATCCGTCCGGTCTGCTACACATGCAAGATGTGCGGGTTTGGCCCAGGACGCTGGCCGCGCATGTCCGCCCATTCACAATTGAACATGGCAGCTGCCGCGAGGGACCAGGCTGCCGGCCGAGCGCACGCTGAGCACGGCTCTTGGTGTCAGCCGGATGACCTTACGCCAGGCCATGGACGGTCTGGAAGACGCCGGCTACATCGACAAGGTCCAGGGCCGCGGCGGCGGCGGGGCATTCGTCGCCCACCCGTTGCCGACGGTGGACATTTCGGACTTGATGGGGCTGAGCAGGCAGCTGCTGCGCACCGCCGGCACCGCGTCCTCACGCCTGCTGGCAGCCGAAACCATGGCCGTCCCGCCGCACGTCGCGAAAGCCCTGGAACTGGCCCCCGGTAAGGAGGCCCACCGAATCCGCCGGATCCGGTTCGCCGACGATATCCCGGTTGTGCTGGAAGATTCATTTTTCCCGGCACACCGGTTTCCCGGCCTGCCGGAACGGGACCTGGCAGGCTCCCTCTACCGGCTCATGGAGCAGGACTATGACCTGGCCCCCGTCTCTGCCAGGGAAGAGCTCCTGCCCGTGCTGGTCACCGGAGCCAAGGCGGAGCTGCTCGGGATCGACCCGGCAGTTCCGATGCTGGAAATCTACCGCACCTCGTGGGCCGCCGCCGGTGAGCCCGTGGAATACTCCGAGGACATCTTCCGGACCGATCGGATGCGGCTGACCGTCGCCGGCCGCGTCCGGGAAGCCGTGCCGGTACCTTTGAAGACTAAAATCCGCTGTTAAACACTGCGTCTCCGCGAAAAACACTGCGTCTCCGCGAACGCCGGGTTCCCGATTACAGCAAGTATGCTCTGACGCTACTCGAACAAGGACCCCCATGCTTCGCAAGGGTGGAGCGGATGCGCTTCGGATCCTTTGCAGGCAGCGAACTGGTCACGCAGCACGCCGAAATCAACAGGGTCACCCGCCTCGGCGACGCCGATCTGCAGTAAAAACTCGTCGGGGAGTCCTTCTACCCGGGTCCCGTCAAAGGATCCTTTATCAAGACGCGGAGGACCGGCCCGTCCTCACTGGTCGAGCCGAGATTGTGAATCGCAGAGCTATGTGGCGTGGTTCTCGTAGTGCTAAGTGGCGGGGTTTGCCGTTGAGGACCCTCCACCGGACACCGCTTTGGCTGGCTGGCTCAGTCGCCGGTGAACCTGTGTCTCACGGTTGTTATTGCCCGACGCCAACCTGGGGGATCTGCCCACCGGCGTATGGCGCGTGGCTATACAGAGAAGGACCCGGCATCTGGTTTACCCAGATGCCGGGTCCTTCTCAAGCATTCGCGTCAGGAGGCCGGGTTGACCGTCACCGGGACCTTGACGTCCAAGTGCCCCTGCGCTGCCGTGAACTCCGCACGGCCAGTCACGGTGCCAGCCTTCGCCGAGGCCGGCGCGGTCACGCGGACGGTCACGGTCGCAGACTGTCCGGCGGGGAGAGCCGGGACGTTCGCGTCTGTCGCGTTCCAGCCGACGGGCAGCGTCAGCGAGACAGTGCCGCGCGAGAAGGCGTGGTCATCGCGGTTCGTCACGGTGAAGGTGACATCGGCCGAACCGCCCGGTGCCACCGAAGCGGCGCCGGCCGAGAACGTTCCGCACAGCGGGCCGAGCCACCGGGCGTCGAACGTGTCGAACGTGATCGTGTTGTTCGCACCCTCATAGAGGACGCCGTACTGGCCGTTCCCGAGCGCGGTCACGGTCGAATAGCTGGTCGCCAGGCCCGGCGCGAAGGCGCGTGAGGTGCTCCAAGTCGCTCCGTTGTCGCACGAGTAGCGGATCGTTCCGTTGACGCGAGCAAACGGCGGATTGTCGGCGTTGGAGAAGAGGAGCTTCTGCGCGTCGGCCGAGCCCTCGGGCGCGTCCGGGAACATATGCGTGATCGAGGCGTTGTTGCGCGGATCGGTCAGCGTGTGGTCGTACGTAACGGGCCCGTAGGTCTCGCCGCCGTCGTGCGAGATCGCGATCCGGCGACCGCCGCCCCCCGCGTTGTCGCGCGAGTTGAGCATGACATCGCCGTTGGAGAGCTCGACGACCTTGTTCTCGTCCATCTTGGTCCCCACGGGCTGACCCATGTGCCAGCTCTTTCCGTGGTCGTCGGAGTAGACGCTGTATGCCTGGATCTGCTTCGAGCCGTCCATCTGGATGACGGTGCCCGCGAACTGCTGAATGAGGCGCCCCTTATGGGGCCCGTACTGGAGCTGGATGCCCTCACCGGAGGCCGCGAACTGGCCGACGACGCCGCCCACGTTCGCGGCGCCGTTGACGGTGCTGCCCACCGGCTTAACGACGCTCGTGATGAGGGGGCCAGCGAAGCCCGCGTACTTCGAGTTCGGGGCGTAGGACGACGGCGTCGGCAGCGTGGGCTGGTTCGCGGGGTCTGTGGACCACGTCTGACCGCCGTCGGTGGAGACGGAAACCTCGGAGCTGATGACATTGCGGTCGGCGTCGTCGTTGCCGAGCGTGCTCGCGCCGAAGCCCGCATCCTTCGAATAGACGTGGAAGTTGAAGATTGTGCCGGTTTCACGGTCCACGACGTAGCTCGGGTCGCTGAATCCGTAGCGGAGGACGCCGGGCGCCGTGACCTGGCCGCGGGCGACGAACATGGGCGCACCCCACGTCTTTCCGCCGTCGGTGCTGCGGCGCTGAATGATCGAGTTGGGCGACGGGGAGTCGCGACCGTCGGGGCGACCGTCGTAGGAGGCGAGCACGACGCCGTTGCCGAGGCTCGCAAGCCCTACGATCCGGTAGTACTTGCCGAGGACGGGGTCGATCCCGTTGTCGCCGTTGGCCGCGAGGACCTGGCTACTGAAGTGGCCGGCGTCGTCGTCATTGCCGGTGCCGGGCACGGCCTCGGCGGGTGCGGCACCCGCGGCGAGCATGACGGCGCCGAGCATGACGGCGCCGAGCCTACCGAGCGTGGTACTCGGACGCCGTCGGGCGTACGACTGTTTGGTGGGGTTCATGTCTCTCCTTGAGATCTGTGATGTTGGACATCCCACAACATACCTGTGGCGGGGCTCACTGTCGAGAGGCCCGCTGAAAGAGGGCATGCTTGCGCGGGGCTAGAGCCAATACCGCTCAGTTACCGGCGGACCAGGCTGCGATCCCTGAGAAAGCGGCGGAAACCGCCACGATCGCCACAACTCCTTGCCGCTATTGCCAGCCTGAAAACCAGCATCCGACAACGGGTCCACCTCCTGGCCTAAGAACCACACGGGCAGCCCCTTCAGCGACCAGCACGACCCATCGGAGCCGTGGAACCCAACGCCCAACCAGCGACAACAGGTCCCACCAGCACGCCCAAACCCACAAAATAAACCCGGAGCAGAATCAAGCCCCCACCCCGCGGCCCCCCCGACCGTCATGAAAAATCGAGGCTAGTTGGACGAAGCGAGGTAGCGCGCTCTAGGGTCCTCCCCGCGACACGTCCCGCCGCAAAATGCCATAAAAAGCTGAGATCGTCTCGAAAACGAAGGATTTCAAGAACAGCTTGATTCGAGAATGGCGGTCCTTGCGGCAAGTGGCCGCACGTACCGTCATTCTGCCGGGTGTTCTGAGATACCGTTTGTCGCCTGGGTGCGTGGGTCAGAAATGACAGGCCCTAATTCTTAAAACGCCGACAGAATAACCATGTCCTCGTAGGGGCGGCTGGGAGAATCGTGGGCATGGT
>NZ_JBEPNF010000034.1:0-7565 GCF_040546085.1 Arthrobacter sp. UYEF21 | reverse complement strand
AGCGAGGCCGGTGATCTGCCACGCCCGAAACCAGAATCCGCGGCCGACACCGAAATCCATCAAGACCAACCCCGGATCGGTGGATCAAGGCTTAGTAAGTGGCCATGAATCCGCTAGCTTTGAGCCTCATTGAACTGGGAGCAGTGGTGTTTTCCCTCGGCCTGTTGGCCAGACTGGCAGGACGGATCGGAATGTCACCCATCCCTTTCTATCTCCTGGGCGGCCTCGCCTTTGGCACGGGCGGGATTGTTGACCTTGAAGGCATGAAGCATTCCGCGCACCTCTTCGGGGAGATCGGCGTTATTCTGCTGTTGCTTATGCTCGGGCTGGAATATTCGGCGTCCGAACTTTTCACCGGACTGCGAAGATCGTGGCAGGCCGGCCTCCTTGATCTCGTCCTGAACTTCGTAGCGGGGGGCAGCACTTGCCCTGTTCCTGAACTGGGGATTCGTGGGTGCCGTGGTGATGGGCGGCGTCACCTACATCTCGTCGTCGGGAATCGCGGCTAAGGTGATCACTGATTTGGGCTGGCTGGGCAACCGGGAAACCCGTGTGGTGATCTCCATCCTTGTGTTTGAAGACCTGACCATGGCGGTGTACCTTCCCGTCCTCACCAGTATTCTTGCCGGCGCCAGTTTCCTCGGCGGGCTCACCACCGTGGGCATTGCGTTGGCTGTGGTGACCGTGGTCCTCACGCTTGCGCTGCGCCACGGACACCGGGTCTCCAAGATTGTCCACAGCGAGAACTCAGAGGTGTTCCTCGTGAACATCCTGGGCGCGGCCCTGCTCGTAGCCGGCGTGGCGTCCGCCATGCTGGTGTCAGCGGCAGTGGGGGCCTTCTTGCTCGGCATCGCGATCTCCGGCGCCACATCGCACAATGCCACGCGTATTCCGGCACGGCTGCGGGACCTTTTGCCGCGATCTTTTTTGTGGCGTTCGGGCTTAACACTGATTTTGCCTCCATTCCGCCAGTGCTTGGCTGGGCGCTCGTCCGCGCTCTTGTCACCGCCGCCAGCAAAATGGCCATCGGTATCTGGGCCGCCAAGCGTGAGGGCATTGCCCGCCACGGCCGTCTCCGTGCCGGAGCGGCGCTAATAGCCCGCGGGGAATGCTCGATCGTCATCGCGGGCCTGGCCGTGGCATCCGGTGCCGTCACCCAGGAACTGGCGGCCATGGCGACTGCCTATGTGCTGGTCATGGCCGGGGTTGGCCCGTTGGCCGCGCGCTACATCGAACCGATGCTGGACATCGTGCTGCGCGCAGAACTCGTCGTTACCAAAGCCTAATAGCTGTGCTGTGGAGGGGCTCTTCTTCGCGCACCTGCTCATGGTCAGCGTCACCTCGCACGGCAGCGAGAGTGAGAACCCGGCCATCGACTCACCGCAGCCCAAAGTCCACCGTCCGCGGACTGTCGCGGACTGGTGGCCGAACCAGTTTGACCTCACCGTGCTCCACACCCACAACCCGGCGGGCAACCCGCTCGGCCCCACGTTCAGCTTTAGCGAGGAGTTCCAGAAACTCGACGTCGAGGCGCTCAAGCAGGACATCGTTCAGGTCCTAACGACCTCCCAGGACTGGTGGTCCGCGGACTTCGGCCACTACGGCGGCCTGATGATCCGTCTGAGCTGGCACGCTGCCGGCACCTACCGCGTCCACGACGGCCGCGCCTGTGCCGGGGACGGCAGCCGGCGGGTCGCACCGCTGAACAGCTGGCCGGACAACGATAAGGCGCGGCGGCTGCTGGGGCCGGTGAAGCAGAAGTACGGCCAGAAGCTCTCCTGGGCTGACCTGATAGTCCTCGCCGGCCACGTGACCCTCGAGTCGATGGGCTTTGACACGTTCGGCTTTGCTTTCGGCCGCGAGGACGTGTGGGAGCCCGAAGAGATCTTCTGGGGTCCCGAGGACACCTGGCTCGGCGACGAACGCTACATCGGCGAGGGCCAGATGTCAGCGGAGGTCGGCTCCACGGAGATGGGCCTGATCTACGTCAACCCCGAGGGGCCGATGGGCAACCCGGACCCGCTCGCAGCCGCGGCGTTCATCCGCGAGACGTTCAAGCGCATGGCGATGAAGGACGAGGAGACCGTCGCGCTGATCGCCGGCGCATACCTTCGGCAAGACCCATGGCGCCGGTGACGCCGATGCGCACGTCGGCCCAGAACCTGAGGGCGCCAACCTTGAGGCACAGGGGTTGGGGTGGCTCAGCACCTACGGGACCGGCAAGGAGCCGGACACCATCACATCCGGCCTGGAAGTCACCTGGACGGACCGGCCCGCCGAGTGGAGTGACCGCTTCTTCGAGATCCTCCTTGGGCACGAGTGGGAGCTTGTCAAGAGCCCGGCGGGTGCCCACCACTGGGTGGCCAAGGACGCCGAAAAGGTCATCCCGGCCGCCCATGAGCCCGAGAAGAAGCACCGGCCAACGATGCTCACCACGGACCTGTCGCTGCGCGTCGACCCCATCTATGGGGAGATCTCGCGGCGTTTCCTGGAAAACCCGGACGAGTTCGCGCTTGCGTTCGCCAAGGCCTGGTACAAGCTTTTGCACCGCGACATGGGCCCGGCCGGCCCCCACCTGCTCGGGCCGTGGGTCCCGGAGGCCCAGCTCTGGCAGGACCCCTTCCCGGCAGTAGACCACGAGCTGATCGACGAGCAGGACACCGCGTCACTGAAGGCCCGGCTCCTGGACTCCGGCCTGTCCGTCTCCCAGCATGCCGGCACCGCGGGGTCCGTGCTTCGACCTTCCGCAAGACCGACAGGCGCGGCGGCGCCATCGGGGCACGGATCCGGCTGGACCGCAGCGCGGGAAGGCCAACGAGCCGGGTCAACTTTCCACTGTTCCGCAGGCAATTGAGACGGTGCAGCAGCAGTTCAACTCCGCCCAGACCGGAGGCAAGGCGGTGGAGAAAGCAGCAGAAATGCCGGCTTTGCCCTAACGGTGCCCTTTCCGACCCGGCCGCACCGACGCAGCCCAGGACCAGACCGACGTTGGGTCGTTCCAGTACCTGCAGCCGCGGGCGGACGGCTTCCGCAACTATGTGCGCCCCCGGCGGGAAGCTCCAGCCGGAGACTCTCCTGCTCGACAAAGTGTATCTGCTGGACCTTTCGGCCCCGGAGATGACAGCGCTGGTCGGTGGGATGCGTGCCCTCAGCACCAACGTCGGCGGTTCCGGCCACGGCATCCTCACCGACAGGCCCCAGGTCCTGACCAACGATTTCTTCGTCAACCTGCTCTCTCCGGCACCTGGTGGAAGGCGTCGGAGACGGACGAAACGTCTACGAAATCAGGGACGTCGCCACCCGCGAGCTGAAGTGGACCGCCACACCGGTGGCCCTCGTCTTCGGCTCCAACTCCCAACTCCCAGCTCCGGGCGCTGGCTGAGGTCTATGCGAGCGACGACGGCAGGGAGAAGTTCGTCAACGACTTCGTGGCGGCTTGGTTGAAGGTCATGGAGCTAGACCGTTTCGACCTGAACTGACCGGGGCGTCCGGGCCGGCAGCGGAATGCAGCCGGCGGCTGAATGAGCCCGGATCGGCGGAGGGTAGTAGCTGACGTGTCAGGCCCGGGCGCTACCCGGGCCTGACACGATAGTGCTCTCGCGGTCAGGCTGCGAAAATGACAAAGAATTTCCTGATCCGCTCCTGGATCTCCCACGTCCCCTGCCACCCGATCGGGAAGATGGCGGCGGTTCCGGCCTCCAGAGTGATGGGTTCAGCGCCATCCTCGGTGACCACCATGCGGCCTTCCAGGACATGAATCGCCTCACCTCGCTCCAGGAATTCCCATCGTGAGAGGCCTGGGTCTGCTTCCCAGACTCCAGAGAGGATGCGGGAGTCGTCGCTGGTGAAGGGAATGGCAATTCGCGTTGCTATCTCGTCCCCGATTACCTCGGCCAGCGGAGGGCCGAGCGGGGATTCGTCTAGGTCGCTCGCGAAGAGTTCGGTGGGCTGGAAAGTTACGCTCATGGGTTTTGCCTTTCTGCTTTTACTCGCCGGCAACGTCTCCGGCGGGCTGGTGGATGACCAGTTAGAGGCACTGTAGCCCAGCCTGTTCGGGTGGGGAAGCGACCGCGCGCCGCTACGGCGCGCCGCTCAGACTACCCATTGGGGTAGTCAAAACCATCCCGAAATGGCGTTTCCCCTATCCGCAAATGACTGGACCATGGAGGCTAGGCCAAGCTCCAACAGATCCGCCCATCGCGAAAGGACGCCCCATGCTACAACCTTCAGATTCTTGCCTTGTGACGTGGATGGGCCGGGAGGCCCTCGCCGAGGCCATGATTCCGGTGATTGGCCGGCTGTACCGCGAAAACAATGTGGTGACCAGCATCCACGGCCGCAGCCTGGTCAATAAGTCCACCATGAACATCCTGAAGGCGCACCGCTTCGCACGCCGGGTCAGCGGAGGCGAGCTGCTCCTGGAGGAGACCGCCCCGCTCCTGAACACCCTCTCCAGCTTGGAGCTGGGCTCGGCAGCGATCGATATCGCCCGCCTCAACCAGAAGTTCAAGGAAGAGGGTGCCGGGGCAACGCTGGAGGAGTTCCTCCGGGCCGAACTCGCCGAGGTCGTGGGCAAGCGTGGTGCTGATGACCGCAGCAGCACCGACGTTGTGCTTTACGGTTTTGGCCGCATCGGCCGGCTGCTGGCCCGCCTGCTCATCGAAAAGGCAGGCGGCGGCCAGGGCCTGCGCCTGCGCGCCATCGTGGTGCGCCGCGGCTCGGACAAGGACCTCACCAAGCGTGCCAGCCTGCTGCGGCGCGACTCGGTCCACGGCCCGTTCGAGGGCACCATCCGCGTTGACGAGGAAGCCAACACCATCACCGCCAACGGCGTACAGGTCCAGGTGATCTACTCGGACAACCCGGCCACGATCGACTACACCGCCTTTGGCATTAACAACGCCCTGGTTGTGGATAACACGGGACGCTGGCGTGACGCTGAAGGCCTGTCGCAGCACCTGCAGAGCAAAGGCGTGGCCCGGGTCCTGCTGACTGCACCGGGCAAGGGTGCGCTGAAGAACATCGTGCACGGTATTAACCACGGCACCATCCTGGACTCGGACCAAATCGTGTCCGCAGCGTCCTGCACCACGAACGCCATCACTCCGGTCCTGAAGGCCATCAACGACAGGTTCGGCGTGATCCACGGCCATGTGGAGACCGTCCACTCCTTCACCAACGACCAGAACCTGATCGACAACTTCCACAAGGGCGACCGCCGCGGCCGTTCCGCCGCGCTGAACATGGTCATCACCGAAACCGGTGCGGCAACAGCTGTGGCGAAGGCGCTGCCCGAACTTCAGGGCAAGCTTTCCGGCAGCTCCATCCGCGTCCCCACCCCGGACGTTTCGCTGGCCATCCTGAACCTGAGCCTGGAAAACGGCACCACCAAGGATGAAATCAACAGCTTCCTCCGCGACATGTCGCTGCATTCGGAACTGCGCAAGCAGATCGACTACATCGACTCGCCCGAGGTTGTTTCCACCGACTTCGTCGGCTCGCGCCGCGCCGGAATCGTGGACGGCCTTGCCACCATCTCCAATGACAAGAACGTCATCCTCTACGTCTGGTACGACAACGAGTTCGGCTACAGCTGCCAGGTGGTCCGGGTCATGGCGGAAATGGCAGGCGTCAACTGGCCCTCGTTCCCCGCGAGGGATGTGGTTCAGGAGGCCATGTCAGTGCTTGCCGCGTTGAAATCGGCCTAGCTGACGGAGACTCAATGCTCTTTATTGATTCCTCCGCGGGTAAGGAACCGCCTCTGAAGCCGCCATCGGCTGACCGGACTCCCGTGCCCACTCCTTTGAGGAAACCTGTTCTCCTCTCCGAGGTCCGGCCCGTCAGGGGCCGTGACCGGGAGATGCAACAGCTCATCCACGATCTCGCCGTCCTGGCCGCCAAGCATGATCAGCAGGTCATCGGACGGCCGTCCCCGACAGGAGGCTCCCCATGAAGCGGCACGTGCAGCTCCGCCTCGTACGGTGTAGCGCACCCCGGATTTGCAACCGGTTTGTGCCCTACTACCTAGCTTCAACAACACTTCCAGGCGCCACAGTGTGGCGATCTGCCTGCAAACCCTCTCCCAGAATTTGAGCCGAAACATGAAAATTGGAATCCTCACCAGCGGCGGCGACTGCCCCGGCCTGAACGCGGTCATCCGCGGCGCCGTCCTTAAGGGCATTACCGTGCACGGCCATGAATTCGTGGGCTTCCTGGACGGCTGGCGCGGTGTGGTTGAAGGCGACATCATCGACATTCCCCGCACCATGGTTCGCGGCATCGCCAAGCAGGGCGGCACCATCCTGGGCACCTCCCGCACCAACCCGTTCGAAAACGGCGGCGGACCTGAAGTCATCAAAGCCCACATGGACCGCCTCGGCATTGATGCCATCATCGCGATCGGCGGCGAAGGGACCCTGGCCGCGGCGAAGCGGTTGACCGACGCCGGGCTGAAGATCGTTGGTGTTCCCAAGACCGTGGACAACGATCTCGACGCCACCGATTACACCTTCGGCTTCGACACCGCAGTGCAGATCGCCACCGAAGCCATCGACCGGCTGCGCACCACTGCGGAATCCCACCACCGCTGCATGATCGCCGAGGTCATGGGCCGGCATGTGGGCTGGATTGCCCTGCACGCCGGCATGGCCGCCGGCGCCCACGCCATCCTGATCCCGGAGCAGGGAGTCAGCATCGAGCAGACCGCGCAGTGGGTGAAGGAAGCCCACGCCCGTGGCCGCGCACCGCTGGTAGTGGTGGCCGAGGGCTTCGTTCCGGACCACATGGAATCCCCCCACTCCGAGCGCGGACTGGATACCTTCGGGCGCCCCCGTCTGGGTGGCATCGCGGATCAGCTCGCCCCCGAACTTGAGGCCCGCACCGGCATTGAAACCAGGGCCACGATCCTGGGCCATATCCAGCGCGGCGGCGTGCCGTCCGCCTTCGACCGCGTCCTGGCCACGCGCCTGGGCATGGCCGCCATTGATTCCGTGGTTGAGGGCTTCTGGGGCACCATGGTGGCGCTGAAGGGAACGGATATCCGGCACGTGAACTTCCAGGAAGCCCTGGGCAAGCTAAAGACAGTCCCACAGGACCGTTACGACGAAGCAGCGGTCCTGTTCGGCTGAGCCTCCTGGGCACAAGAATGAGGTCTCGGTTCACACGCCTTCTGGTTTCCGCGCTGCCCTGTTGAGAAATTCCAACACCCGCGCGTTGTTTGCCGCGTCCGTGAGATTGTAGCGGAGCGGCCTACCGTTGAGGACGCTGTCGGCGAAGTGTTCGCCCATCCGGACGAAGTGGTTTTCGCCCTTGACCTTGTGATAGATGGTGTCCTGCCCGAAGTGATGCTCCTCCAGAACCGAATCCTCCTCCAAGAGCCCAAAAGGATTGTCGAGGTAGACCCGGCCTTCGGTGCCCGTGAGTTCCAAGAAGTTGCGGCGCTCTAGGTTCACTCCGGTATCAAAAAGCGCGGTTGCACCACCGGGAAAGCGCAGCATCCCGGCAATGCTGGTGTCGATTAGACCGCCGTCGTTGGCGTCGCGGTAGTTACCAAAGGCGGCGACGTG
>NZ_JBEPNF010000033.1:0-9430 GCF_040546085.1 Arthrobacter sp. UYEF21 | reverse complement strand
AGACCCCGGTTCGCGAGGTCATACACGGCCGGCATGAGCTTCTTACGGGCAAGATCCCCAGTCACCCCGAAAAGCACCAACGACGACGGACCGGCAATCCGGGACAACCGACGGTCCCGCGGATCCCTGAGCGGATTGACGCCGGACTTGGGCCCGGTCCTCGCACTTGTATCAACGTAGGTAAGTGACATGCTGGCTTCTAACTTTCGACAGGGCAGTGCAGCCGCGCACCGGTGCTTAGGAGAGGATCTGCTCGCGGGTCTCACCGTAGGGAACGGTGTCGCTGAGGGCGAGCGTGTACCGGCTGGGAGTATGCCGGGTAACCAGAATGCCGGAATAGCAGTGCGGCCTGGCTACCTGCCTGAGGGTGGCCTCGGCGTCGTCGAGCAACTCGTAAAGACGGCTTGGCTCGGTAACAACTACTTCTAAATTGTGTGTGGCGTAGCTACGCATTTTGAACAGTTCCTTCCCATGGGTTTAAGTGCGCCCATGCGCCAACCCCACGTCTTTGGGGTGTTGTGTTCCTGGAATCGGATTCAGCACTGAACCGTACTGCCCGCGGTGACGTATCCCCGCGGGCAGTACAGGAAAGACATCCGGGCTGCAGGCCCCCTATCAAGAGGTCCTGCAGCCCGGAGGTGGCGTCCCGCGGCTGTTGGGAGTGCGGGACGCCGCCGTCAACCGGTTGGTTAGTTGATGGCGGCGCGGAGCTGCTTGGCTGCCAGTGCCGGGTCGGCTGCACCGTAGATGGCGCCGCCGGCAACGGCGACATCGGCGCCTGCCTTCTGGACGTCTGCGATGGTGGCGAGCTTTACGCCGCCTGCCACGGAGAACGGAACGCGGGCTTCTGCGCCGGCGCGGAGCAGACCGGTCAGGTCGAAGCCGGGCTTTGCCTGCTCGTCCAGGCCGGCGTGCATCTCAACGAACTTTGCACCCAGGGCGCGGACTTCCTTGGCCCGGGTCACCTTGTCCTCGATGCCGATGAGGTCAACGACAACGCCCTTGTTGTGGGCCTTGGCAGCCTTGACGGCGCCGGCGATGGTGGAGTCGTCGGCTGCACCGAGCACGGTGACCAGGTCAGCGCCGGCCTTGAAGGCGATGTCGGCTTCAAGTTCGCCAGCGTCCATGGTCTTGAGGTCAGCGAAAACAACCTTGTCCGGGTGGGCGTTCTTGATCGCGGTGATGACAGAGAGGCCTTCAGCCTTGATCAGCGGGGTACCCAACTCGATGATGTCAACGAATTCGGCAACCTGGCCGGCGAGTTCGAGGGCGGCTTCGGTGGTCAGCAGGTCGATAGCAACTTGGAGCTTCATGATGGTGTTTTCTTTCTGTTGGGAAATGCGATGGGTGTTGAAAATTGAGTGGATACTGCGGTGGGTGAAATCTGAGCCTCGATTATTCGAGGTTTGCGTGCCTGAGCCAGAGCTCTTCGGCAGGCACATCCGTGTTGTCCCACAGGGACTGGAAGAGTGCTTCGGTGGCGAGGAAAAGTACCTGCTCGAAGAGGGACCCCGAGTACTGGCGGGAAACGCTGGAGCCGTGGTCGGTCTTCTGGGCCGCGGGAAGGATGACCAGCGCATCAGCGAGGCCGGCAAGCGGTGAACTCGCGTTGGTGGTGAACACGGCAATCCGTGCACCCGCCTTAGCCGCTGTTTCGGCTGACTTGACAACCCCCGAGGTTGTTCCCGATCCGGAGGCCACCAGGAGCAGGTCTCCGGAAGCAATCGCGGGAGTGGTGGTGTCACCGGCGATGTGGACGTTCAGGCCCAGGTGCATCAGCCTCATGGCGGCCATCCGCAGGACGAGCCCGCTTCGGCCGGCTCCGGCGAAGAACACACGACCAGGCTGGCTGAGGTGACGGGCCACGTCGGCGATCTGCTGTTCGTCGATCTTGGCCGCTGTGTCCGCGATCTCGTTCTGAACTAGCGCGAGATTCCGGACGATGTCATCCGTACTGCTGTACCCGGTAAGCGTTGCGTTTGCTGTCGGATTCACGATGTTTTCCCCTTCTATCCGGTCGTCGGTCCGTAGGAACCGAACGACGCTTTCTGGTTGATATCCATACTCCCGAAGCGAACGGGCAGGGGTAACACTGTTTTCTGACGGTTCTTACTACACTTAAGGATTGGCGCTCCTGCCGGAGTCGGGTGGAAAGTGCCGGAAAGCCGCAGTTTTGAAGGATTTATTGCATAGACTCTGGAGAACAAGCTAAGTCCACCGCCACGTACTTTCCGGATTGCTTGTTATCGACCGACCCGTAGCCCATTTCCCGGAGCGCAGACTTTTGGCCTCGCCGTCCTCATTCCAGTCCCAGATTTATCGGTCCCTGCCGGAAATCGAGAGGGCCGACGCGATCGTGGACAGGATTACCAAGGCCATCGGCCTCGGGCTGCTCAAAGTAGGTGAACGTTTGCCACCTGAAGCGGCGCTCTCGGAAATGTTTGGGGTTGGCGGCGCGACACTTCGCGAAGCCTTGGGGGAACTGCGCGAGCGTGGAGTCGTGGAGACCCGCAGAGGCCGGAGCGGGGGGACGTTCGTCGTCCGCCAGCCTCGCACCCAGACTGACGCCATCCGGGACTGGTTCCTCTCGACGTCCATTTCGGAAATACGTGACATCGGAGACGAACATTCCGCTATCGCAGCCACCACCGTGCGCCTGGCCTGTGAGCGCGCCGAAGCACATGACTTCGAGCGGCTTCAGGAACTTGCGCGAGCATTGGTACTGGCCGATACCCCCGAAGTGCGTGCACCTGCTGACAGCCGCTTCCACATCGAGTTGGCAATAGCCGCCCAGTCACCGAGACTTGCCAACGCCGAGATCCGGCTTCAGGAAGAGACAGTTCAGCAGCTTTGGACTCCCCTCACGGTGAAATTTGACCCCGAACAGGCAACCGCTGAACACTTGGAATTGGTCCGGGCAGTCGCCCAGGACCAGCCCGAGAAAGCCCAGAAACTTGTCCTTGAGCACATCAGGCGCAACATTTTCCACCTGATCGACAAGAAGCTCACCCTCGGCTACGCCCAATCAACCCAGGATGGTCAATGAAGCCCGCCGCTGAAGTCGTACATGCTGCCACCGCCCTGTCTTCCTGGCTGAGCGGCGTCTGCGCTGAGGTCGCTAAGCTCTCCAGCGACGTTTCCTCCCTCCTGGAACGGAATCTCGCCGGCAAGTCCCGCGCCGACAGGGCTTCCCTCAAGGGCTTGGATGAATTTCCCCGGGAGTTCCTGACGAAGAACAGCTATGCAGCCGGGTCCGGGACCTTCTTCGCGGTGGAAACCCTCGAGGAGGGGGTGCCGGCTTTGGACTGGTGGGCCCGCAAGGAACACGGCACCATCGGCAGGCTCGACCTCGACATGACTCCAGGCAGCAGCCGCTATTACGACTATGAGAAGCTGCCATTCTTCTCCACCGCCGCTTCCACAGGTGAGCAGAGCCTGTGGGGGCCATATGTGGACTTCCTCGGCTTCGAGGAATACATCCTGACCTTTGCGGCTCCGCTTTCTGTCCATGGCCGCTTTACTGGCGTGGCTGCCTGCGACATCCGGATCAAGGACTTGGAACCCCTCATCATGCCCACCCTGCGCGCCGTTCCCGGAGATGCGGCCCTCGTCAACGCCAGCGACCGCGTCATTCTCGGCAACTCCGGGTTATACCTCGTTGGTGAGCGGATTAAGTCCGGCTACCCCAACCAGCATCGGTTGGCCCTGGACGTCCCTCACCTGGGGCTCTCCCTGATTTACACGGTCTAGACGCGGTCTAGACGGGCACTCCCCCAGACCCAAAGAAAGGCTGGGGTCACCGAAGCGGGAAAAAGTTCTGCAAATAAAAGCTATCGGAATAGAGCTTTTAAGCTGTAACCTCTGGGAGTGATCTGTTACACATGTCCTACCGTGGAGCAGTCACTAGTCCTTCGGCACCAGAGGAAGAACTTCGCTAGCTCGGACAACAATCTTGTCCACGTCACGAGAGCTCAATTCCTGAAGGTGGCCTGCGAGCGACCCCTTGGCGCACTTGTCGGCATAGCTTTACCCCTGCGCGCACCGGGAGCCTGTCTCGTTTCCCTGCCAGTCCGTCGTCCGGACCAACATGCAGCTGCAATATCGCACTGCTGATTGGCGCCGTAGCAGAACACGCCGGGCTGGATAGTTGTGGTTTCCCACAGCCACTGGGAGGTCCAAAAACCGAGTTCCATAACGAAGAAGTCAGAGACGACTTGAGTAGTTTTAGGGAGATTTTATGAGTGAAAATCGTTTAGACAGCAAAGATCACCTGGAAAGGTCGATCGACTGGAAGCAGGGTTTGGCCATTGCGCTGGGTGTGCCCTTGCTGATTTTGCCCTCGTTGGGCTACCTGCCAATGTATGTGTCGGCCGCGGCAATTCTGGTCTGGGGAATCTCTGTCCTTCAGGGTTTTATGCAGAGCACCGCGTATGCCGAGATGGCCACCACGTTCCCCAAGGCCTCCGGCCTGCCGGGATTTGCGCAGCACGTATTCCGGACTGAGAACTACAAGGGCAAGTACGACAAGGGCAAGCTGATCGGGGGCTTCAGTGCCTGGAGCTACTGGTTTGCCTGGAACCCTGTGTTGGCAATTTTTTCGATCCTGGTCGGCGGTTACCTGCATGGGCTGTTTCCGGTGCTGGCCGAGACATTCACCGAGTATCAGCTTGCCCTGATCTCCGGCCTGGTGATTTTCACCGGACTGTTCATCGTCAACTGGTTCGGCCTCAAGGACGGCGCCAAACTGGGTTACGTCCTGGCTGCGTTCTCTCTTATACCCCTCATTGTCCTGACCGTAGCGCCTTTCGCCACCGGGAATGTCGACCTGTCAAACATCACCGGCAGCTGGATGCCGGCCGACTGGGCCTGGGACATGCACCACATCCTGATTCTCTTTGGCATCTTTGCGATCGCACAGTGGAGTGCCTGCGCTTGGGAAACGGCGGCCATCTACGGCCCCGAATACAAAAACCCGTCCAGGGATGTTCCCAAAGCGCTGTATGCGTGCGGCATCATCTGCTTCTTCTCATTTGTCTCAGTGCAATCTGCAGTGATCGGCGTGCTCGGTGTTGAAGGCGTACTGGCCGAGCCCTTGTCGCCCCTGATTCCAGTGGCCCAGGCCGTGTTCGGCCAAGCCGGCACCATGGTCACCATCATCATGCTGATCGCCGCCATGATCCTCATCATCCAGACGGCCTACCTGGGCTCCTCCCGCGCCATGCACTCCATGTCCAGCGAAGGCAACCTCCCCAGGGTTCTTGGCAAGACAAACCGCCAAGGGACTCCGTTTGTTGCCATGCTGGTTATCGGGGCCTTCAACCTGGTGCTGATTTCGATGGGAACCCCGGCGGCAATACTTGCGGCGTCCGCGATTGGTTACACCTGCGCCAACGGCATCAGCCTGTTCGCCTACGTAAAGGCTAAGAATCACCCGGCCTTCGCCAACCTCGAACGGCCCTTCAAAGCACCCAAGGGCTGGAAAAAGGTGGCCCTGGTCTTTGGCCTGTTCAATCTGCCCCTCTGCCTGGTCGGCGTGGTCTACCTGAACAGCCTGGAGGTCGGTTGGACCTCAACCTGGGTTGGTTTCCTCGTACTATCGCTCTACATACCCATCTGGTTGTATACCCAGCATGAATCCCGCCGGCTGAAGGACAAAGCAGCCGCTATTCCCTCTTCAGACGAGGACGCCGGAGATCTTGAAAAGGTTCCAAATCCCAGATGACGGAGCCGGCCAGGGCTTTCCAGCTGAAGAGTCCGGCGCATGTGCCCTGATCATGTCCACCGCGAGTTGCGTCCTAGCGGCGTAGTACAGGGCATGGTGGTCGCCGAGCCCACCGGGCGGACAGTGGTACGTGCTGATTTCACGGCGGATACCGGGCATTTACACGGCCCGGTATCCGCCGTGAGCGCGTTTCTGGCGGCTGCTTGCCTGTCAACAGTGCGGAAAGGAAAATAAATCTTAATTCTTGGGCCTTAATTATCTAAAAAGGACTGGACTAGATGAATTACGTCCCGTAGGTTTGCACATAGGACGAGGAGCGTGACTCGCATCACACCAGCAGGGCTCAGAGCAGAGCCCGGCCGGCCATACACAACACGCCCCTTCCCGAGTCCCAGTCGGCGCCTGGCTTGCTATTCAGCCCCCGTCGCAACGCACTAAAAGAGCAACCGTTCTGACAACACTTTCACAACACTATTCATAGGAGAGACCATGGAAACCACCCTCGTAGGAACACTGAGCAAGGCCGGATCCATCCACAAGGTAGAAAACGGGTTCATCGGCCTGCCGTCGATGGACGAGCCCGGGACGGTCGCCGCGATCGGCGACTCCCTCCACAACCCCGAGGGTTCGGTCATGTGCGCCGGCTTCTTCGAGCTGAAGGCTTCCGAGCCGCTGGTGTACACCTACACCTACGACGAGATGAAGGTCGTCATCAAGGGCGAGTTCATCCTCACGGACCAGACCACCGGCGAAGTCACGCACGCCAGGGAACGCGACGTGCTGTTCTTCCCCAAGGGCACCACCGTCAAGTTCGAGACCCCCGAGTACGGCCTGGGGTTCTTCGCCGGCGACCGCACCTTCAACCCGTAAGGACCGGCCATGCGTTCCGCGTCCATGCCGCCATCAGCCGGCAACGGCCTGGAACCTGGTTTCCGCGGTGTCATCTGTGTATCTTTTGGACTCACAGATGACACCGCAGTTCCAGAAACCGATGGCCAGCCCCGCTACGATCTCCATTTCGAAGCAGCAACCGCCGACAGCCTCTCGGAACTGAAGTCTGTATTCAGCACTGCCCGTGTAGGCGCCCGCCTTGTCCTCGCCGGCCCCACAACTGATATCCGTGCAGCCGCCGCAGCCGCCGCGGACTGCGGACTCCTGGGCGAGGAAGTAACACTCCTGCCCCAGGAAACCGGACCCCGGTTTGTTTATTGCCCGCATTGCATTACCACCACCACTGATGAGGCAGCCGGCACCGAGGTGAAGTGTCAAGGATGCGCCACCACCTTGACCGTCACTGATCATTTTTCCCGACGAATTGGCTCATATTTGGGCTACTCAGCCCATGCCGAGGAGGCAGCATGACCGCGATGGCGCTCCAGCCCCAGGCCCACCCGGCGGTGGAGGGAGGCCTCCAGCTGGAGGTGATGGACGTCAGCCGTCAAACGGAATCGATTGTCAGCATTACGATGGCTGCTCCGGAAGGTGGAACGTTGCCCTCCTATGTCCCGGGGAGCCACCTGGTGGTCCAATACGGGAGCGGCGTCAATGCGTACTCGCTGACAGGTTCAGGCAACGCACCATCCGATTACACCATCTCTGTTCTGAGGGTCGAAGAAGGCGCCGGCGGCTCCGTGGCCATGCACCGGCTTTGCGTCGGTGACCGTGTTAACGTTTCGCGCCCCCGGAGTGCGTTTGCTCCCGCATCAACGGCGACGCATCATCTGCTTGTTGCTGCAGGAATCGGGATCACACCGATTCTTTCGCATGCCAGGGCCGCCGTGGAACGTGGCAACACAGCTTCAATGATCTACGTGCACCGGCCAGACGCCGGCGCCCACGTGGCGGAAGCGCGGGAACTGCTGGGGCCGGGGTTGACCGCTTTGGTCGAGTGCACCGACCGGGGCAGTTTCCAAAACGTTCTGGCGGAAGCGCTCACAACGCAGCCCCTCGGCACCCACCTTTACGTGTGCGGTCCGGTTGTCTTCATGGACGCGGTCCTGGAGGAGGCCCGGAGCCAAGGCTGGTCATCGTCCCGGCTCCACTCAGAAGCCTTTGGCGCAGCCGAACTGGACGCTGGTGAACCCTTTACGGTGCATCTGGCACGCAGCGGCGTCAGCTTGGAAGTCCAGGCAGGCGTTTCGCTGCTGGAGACGCTCGAAACAGCAGGGAAAACCATTCCCAATATGTGCCGTAAAGGCATCTGCGGCGAATGCGTCCTGCCCGTGCTTGGCGGCGCACCCCAGCACCGGGACCTTTACCTATCCGACCAGGAAAAAGCCGCGAACACCACAATGATGTGCTGCGTTTCGCGTAGCAACGACCCAGAATTGGAGTTGGACCTTTGAGTAGCACGATCATCGAAACCGATCCTGACGCCGCACTCCTCGCGGAACGGATCAGGCGCTTTCCCTTTCCATTTGCCTCCGACACATACCGCTACAGCGCGAACGTCGAACCGGCCAATAAGGAAAAGAATACAGAGGCCGGTTCCTGGGGTGCCGGGGTGATCGACATCGACGAGTTCTACCATCAGGAACTTGCGGACCGCGAGGCGATCCTGGCCCGCGACCCGTCACGCATGCAGGTCCTGCCCCACATGCGGCCCGCCGTGTGGGACACGATAGCGATGCTCCTGCCGGCCATGGCAGAGGAAAACCCGGAAATCATGTCCTTCCACCGGGAAGGGAGCGCCTGCCGCTGGCAGAACAAGCTGCAGGGCCTGGACATTGAATTCATTATGGGCGATGAGGACTCGCTGCCCATGGAGCCTATCCGGTTCCTCGGCACACAGATCCAGGACGACATCGTCCTGCTCGACGTCCGGGACAACACGATGTGGCTCGACGCCGGCCTGGTCACCTTCGCCGCGGACTGGTCCTTCAATTTCGATGTCGGCATGAGCTTCCTGGAAATCCACGGCCCCGTTCCCCGGGTCAAGGAAGAAAACATCGTCGCACGCGCTGAGCAATTCCTCATGCGGCTCCAACCCGGAGAGCAGTTCCGCCGCACCAACTGGACCATGACCATCGGCCAGCGCCTGGACACCTCCACCGAAACCTACCCCGAATGGGGCCCGGACC
The DNA here is from genome assembly GCF_040546085.1 of Arthrobacter sp. UYEF21. NCBI lineage: Bacteria > Bacillati > Actinomycetota > Actinomycetes > Micrococcales > Micrococcaceae > Arthrobacter > Arthrobacter sp. UYEF21. Next base: position 628 of record NZ_JBEPNF010000033.1, on the reverse strand, counting down.
GCGGAACCATTGCCACCGACCCCGACATGCCCGACAAGCTCCACCTCCGGGTTGAAGTCCAGCACCTGATCCGCCTACCCCACACCGGCGTCGTGCTGTTCCTGATACGCAGCTACCTCTTGCCCCTCAGTGACATCGCCAAAGTCCCCGCCTGGCGGAACAAACTCGGCCACGTCCTGGCAGAACTTCCCGAGGACATGGCCGAGTACAAAGGCATCATCCGCTACCGCAAAGCAGCATCTGATTGGCTGCTGGCCCGCTAAACGCCCGCAGCGCGCCATAAATAGAGCAATAAGAGAATATCCCTAAAAAAAGCTAGACTAAATGATTTATTTCACGTAGCTTGGCTGCAACGAGGAACACGTGACTGGTATCACGCCAGCGGAGTTCAGAGTTGAGCTCCGCTGGCAACGTCCAGTCCCGGCGTCCTCCAGGCAGTTTCAAGCACATGAGTGGTCTGCCACGTATTCGCCAACGCCGCTCATGTCACGGGGCAACTCGCCTGTCAGGCCATAGGGGATCTCATCCTCAAGAAAGAACCAAGGAGAAAACCATGACTCTCAACACTGAAATCCACACCGAGGTCGGGGTAGCACACCCGCTCGATCCGCTCTCCCGTGAGGAGATT
>NZ_JBEPNF010000032.1:0-9521 GCF_040546085.1 Arthrobacter sp. UYEF21 | reverse complement strand
CCCGACGCGGCCTGGATCAACAAACCCGCCGAGAAAACCGACACAAAAGCAGCAGCCTAACTCCCACTGGCCTCATTCACCTTGACAAATTCCGAGGAAAGCCGTTCCCGCCATGGTCAGGCGCACCGAGCGTGAACTGCGTTCCACCAACTGGACGCCGATATCCCGCTCGAGCTGGCGGATCTGTTGGCTCACGGCAGGTTGGCTGACGTGGAGGACGAGAGCAGCACGGCCATAATTCAGTTCCGTGGCCACAGCCACAAAGGCACGCATCCAGCGAAGTTCCATAAGCCAAGGTCACACCCGATCTTTGGCCAGCCCTCGGCGTAAGGGGCGGTCAGGTCCGGAGCCGCCCCCTGCCAACTTCGAGGAATCAACCGCGTGTCCGGGATGGTCTGATCGCGTGGTCACCGGGCAGTTCCAGCAGTTCATGTAACCAGCGTTCTGCTAGCCGGGCCCCGGGTCTCCCATGGTTTGCCAGCAGGCGTCCCTGACTTTGGTAACGAGGGGTGAGTCGGTCATGTCGTTGCTGTAGATCAGGCTGATGCGGGAGACGGCGTTGGTGTCTTGGATGTCCAGGTATACGAGGCCGGGGATGGCGAAGGCGCGGAGGGATTCCGGGACGACTGCGATGCCGAGGTGGGCGGCGACCAGCCCGAGGATTGTGGGGAACTGGACGGCCTGTTGGGCGAGGTCGAAGTCGACGTCGGCGGCGTGGAGCAGTGCGGCGATGTGGTCGAAAAGCCGCGAGATCCTGTCCCTTGGGAAGGCAATAAACCGCTCCCCCTTCAGTTCTCCGAGTCCGACTGAGGGGCGGGGCGCCAGGGGGTGGTCTGCCGGGACGGCCACCACCAGGCGTTCGTTTTGCAGGAGTGTGGTGCCCAGGCCCGGCACGGTCCGGACTTCCCGGGCGATTCCGGCGTCCAGGGCGCCGGCGGTGATGAGCTCGATCTGCGAGTCGGTGGTTTCCTCGCGGAGCTCGAGGTCGATGCCGGGCCAGTGGGACCGGAGTTCCCGCACCACCGGAGGAAGGGCCGAAATCGCTGCGGAGGAGACGAAACCGACACGCAACTTGCCGATTTCGCCGTCGCGGGCCTGCCGGAGGGCCGCGGTCATGGCCCCGTACTGGCTGAGAAGTTTCCTGGCATGCGTCAGGAGTAGTTCGCCGTCGGCGGTGAGCTGCACGTTGCGGGAGTTGCGCACAAACAGCTGGGTCTTGCACTCCTCTTCGAGTTTGCGGATCTGCTGGCTCAGCGGCGGCTGGGCCATATGCAGCCGCTCTGCGGCCCGGTTGAAGTGCAGTTCTTCGGCCACTGCGACGAAAAGCTCCAAGCGACGAAGGTTCATAAGAACAAGACTAAGTGAGTATCGATGGGAGTCAAATAGATACTTCAGTGGGCGGGGTTTCGGGTTTACCGTTGATCGTGAGGACAGTCACAGATCAACAAACACTAAGAGGTTCAAGAATGCCCGTCATGACCAAGCCCGCCAACAGCTTCATCAACGGTAGTTGGGTTGAAGGGACCGGGGACACGACGTCCCGGTTCAACCCGGCGGCACCGCAGGAAGCGGTCACCACCTATCACCAGGCCGGTTCCGAAGAGCTGGCGCAGGCGATCCAGGCTGCTACCGACGCGGCACCAGCATGGGACAAGCTGGGGATTCTGGCCCGGGGCCGGATCCTGTCCTCTGCCGCGGCACTGATCCGGGAACGGGCCGAGGAGATAGCCCGCGTCATGACGGCCGAGCACGGTAAGACGCTGGCGGAGTCAAGGATGGAGGTCGGTGCGTCCGCCGACACGTTCGAGTACCACGCAGGCTCTGCCAGGAACCCGGTCGGCACCGAATACCCTTCCAGCCACCCGGATGAGCGGATCCTGACCGTCCGGCGCCCGCTGGGAATCGTCGGTGTAATCACGCCCTGGAATTTCCCGCTGCAGATCCCGGCCTGGAAAATCGCACCGGCACTGCTGCACGGCAACACTGTGGTCTGGAAGTCCGCCAGCAACACCCCCGGAGTGTCCGTCCTGCTGATGGACATCCTGGCCGCGGCCGGTGTTCCGGCCGGCGTCGCGAACCTGCTCCTTGGCCCGGGTCCGCTGGGCTCTGAACTCGTTTCCCACCCGTCAGTGGCAGGCGTGACGTTCACCGGATCGGTTCCGGTGGGCCACCACATCCGCGGGATTGTCTGCGGCCGCGGCGCGAAACTGCAGATGGAACTCGGCGGACACAACGCCACCCTCGTCCTGCCCGATGCCGACGTCGAACTGGCCGCGTCCAGCGCCGTCAACGCCGCGATGGGTTCCACCGGCCAGAAGTGCACGGCCACCCGGCGGATCATCCTCGTCGGCGACGGGCACGAGGCATTCCTGGCCAAGGTGAAGGAGAAAGTCTCCGCACTTGTCCTGGGCCCGGGCACTGACCCGTCGGTGCAGATCGGCCCCGTAGTTTCCGGCTCCGCCCGCGATGAAATCAATGCCGCGATCGAGACGGCCATCACCGAGGGCGGGGAAATTCTGGCGCAGGCCACCGCTCCCGCTGCGGAGGGGCACTACGTCCTGCCTACCGTGTTGACCGGGCCGGCGTCGATGACAATCTGCCGCGAAGAGGTCTTCGGCCCCGTTGTCACCGTTCTCCGCGCCGCCACCCTCGACGAAGCCATCGCGTTGGCCAACAACACCGACTTCGGCCTCACGGCCGCGGTGTTCACCAGCGATGAGCGCGCCGCCCGGCAGTGCGTGACCTACCTCGACGCCGGCCTCGTGAAGGTCAACGCTCCCTCGACCGGGTCCGAACTGCACGCCCCGTTCGGCGGGATGAAGGATTCAACCTTTGCCGGCCCCCGGGAGCAGAACAGTACCGTCGCCGCGGCCTTCTTTACCCACGAAAAGACCGCATATCTCCGTCTGGCACCAGCGAAGGCATGATCATGACACTTCAGGACGAACGAACCGAACACGGGCTCCGGACCCCGGAGGAAGTGCTCTCCGGCGCCGATATGAACGGGGCCTGGGCCACCCGGCACAGCTTTGCCCGCACCATGCTCCGCCGCGCCGCCGCCCGGGGATGGTCCGTGGCCCGTACCCGCATGGATCTGGACGCCGATGCCCGGGGCACCGCCGTCTACACCGTGGACGCCGAAGGCAGGCAGCTGACTTTCATCGCTTTCTGCCGCAGCCTGGAGGAAAGCGAACGCACCGACCGGGTCATCGCCGACGCCTGGGACGTTACCGCGGCCCTCATCGAAGGGGACCTCACGCCCGAGCGCGAAGCAGAGCTTCGGCTCAACGTTCCGGTCCAGGAGCGCGGCCGTGTCGACCCGGACACCATCATCCTGACCCGGGCGAACCGCAGCGCACGCTTTTTTGACTACGTCAGCGACTGCCTGGCCGCCGGGTCCCAGCCCGACGTCGACATCATCGGACCCAGCCCCTACCTGATCCGCAGCACTGCGTTCTACGGCAACGGAAAATTCGGGCTCAAGGAATTCGCGGACATCCCCGCCGACCACCCCCTGGCCGTGCCGTACCGGTCCCAGATGCTCACCGCCTGGCTGCTGCGTGAACTGAGCATGGACATGGTGGAACACGTCGCCCGCGCCAAAGCAACTGCGGCCGGCACCACCGCGGTCCCCCTTGACCCGGAGTGGGGCAAATACCTGGGATTGGGCAACGCCACCGGACTGGGCATGGTCCCGTTCGTGATCAACCACCCGGCATATCTGGATGCCTGGTGCCGGCTGCGGGAAACTCCCCTCGCCGCCGGCCTCGGCCGGGACTACGCACCCGGGCACCCGGACCTTGCCCGCGTCGCGGAACTCCTCGCCCAGGCTGACCGCCACCTTGAAGAAAAACACGCACTCCACACCGCCCCGTTCCTGCCCACCGATGCGATCCGGCCCCAGCTGCAGCAACTCCTGAGCGAGCTGCAGACCCACACGGCCTCCGCGACGGAACCCGCGCCGGTCCTGGCACGCCTCCACGACAGTGCCGCACGACTCAGCCCGGAGGCCCGGGGGATCTTTGCCTCTATCGTCATTGAACTCCGTACCGACTTCGACGAGGACGCCGAGTCCCTGCTCAGAGTTGACGGCGCCGTCCCGTTCGACCCAGCCATGCGCTGCTGGGAACTGAAGCAGTTGCTGGAGGCCAACTACGCCTGGGCCCGCGGCTACGACTTCACCGATCCGGAGAGGACGGGCTATTACTGGTTCTCCTCCGCGGCCAACGAAGAACCCCGCCGGGCACTGCGAGAGGCCCGGCCCGCCGGCACTCCCGAGCACTGCACCGACATCGCCCGCCGCATCAATGCCCTCGCCACGGACCTCGAGCGGTTCCCGGCCCACCAAAGCATCGCGGACTTCCTCCTGGCACACCCCGGCCACCGCTTCGCCGCGGCCCGGGTCCAGCAGACCCGGCCTTACCTCTACGGGGAGCTGCAGGACAACCTCATCGACACCGAGTTCCTGCCCCTGAGCACCCAGCGCTTCCAGCTGGCCAGTTACGGGATGAACAACTTCAGTCCACAGTCCACGGACTGGCTGCGCGTGACGTTGTTCAGCGGAGCCCCCCGCGCGGTGGATATCAACCACGGGACGGACGAGGACGACTGGCTCTTCCCGACGGCGCCGAAGGGGCCGCAACAATGAGCCTGCACGAGCAGCTGACCGTCGTGGACGGGCTGCAGATCAGCAACTGGAGCCGCCCCGTCCTGGAGGAACTGCGTACCGGCGGCGTCAGCGCGGTCAACGCGACCTGCGCTGTCTGGGAAAACGCCGCGGACACCCTCCGGTCCGTCGGTGAGTGGCTGGACCTCGTCAACCGCAACCCCGACCTTGTGTTCCTCGCCGCCACCGGGGCAGACATCGACGCTGCGAAGCAGCAAAACAAGATCGCCGTGTTCCTGGGGTTCCAGAACGGCAGCCCGTTTGAAGACGACTACCGATACGTTGAGCTCTTCCACCGGCTCGGCGTCCGGATCGCCCAGCTGACGTACAACAACCAGAATCTGATCGGCAGCGGGTGCTTCGAAGCCGACGATGCCGGACTGACCCGCTACGGGCGGGTGATCGTGGAAGAGATGAACCGGGTGGGCATGCTCGTCGATCTCTCCCACGTCGGGTACCGGACCAGCCGCGACGCCATCGAAGCGTCCTCGGTGCCGGTCTCCGTCACCCACTCCAACCCGCTCTGGTTCTTTGACACCCCGCGGAACAAACCCCACGACGTCATCCAGCCCCTCGTGGACCGCGGCGGCGTCATCGGCTGCTGCCTCTACCCCACCGTCAGCGGCGGTGAACACGTCACCATCGAAAGCTTCTGCACCATGGTGGCCCGCATGGTGGACCAGTACGGTCCCGGCAGCGTCGGTATCGGCAGCGACTGCACCCGCGGCTGGGATCAGGAATTCGTCGGCTGGCTCCGCAACGGCCGCTGGCAACCGACCGATCCACAGAACACGCCGACCTGGCCCCTCTGGCCGGACTGGTTCACCGGCCCCCAGGACTTCCCCCGGCTCACCGACGGCCTCGCAGCCGCAGGCCTCACGGACCACACCATCGCCGCCGTGATGGGCGGCAACTGGGCCCGGCTGTTCACCAACGTCATGGACACAACAAAGGAACACGCGCATGTCTGACACCATCACCGGAGACGCCCCCGATCGCCAGCTGACGGACCGCACCATCGACGTCCAGCCCCGCGAAATCAAAGAAGCGGCCTTCCGGTCCCTCTGCGCCGCCGGTACAGACCCCCTCGAAGCCCAGGAAGGAGCCCTCGCAGTCCTCCGCGCCGAAGCCGAAGAACACGCCGGACTACGCCTCCTCGAACAACTCCTGGACGCGGACTGGGCGACACCCCTCCGGCCGGCAGCCGCCAGGGACACGTCTTGGTTGGGAGGCACCCTGCGCGAGCTTGACCCGGCCGGACAGCCGCCCCTGCGGACCGCCCTCCAACTCCTCGACCTGGCAAGCGACACCCAAGACGGCGAAGTCTCCGTGATCCGCACACCGGACGCCCGCATCCCGGGACTTCTCTGGAACGACCTGGTCCTCAGGCGCACCGCCTCCCTGGGCCGCCGGATCGTCATCGCCACCGCCCATGCCGGGACGGCACCGGATGTCGGATCCACCACGGACTACCTCACCGTCCGGGACGGAGTTCTTTCGGCCACGCAGACCCTGGCGTCGGAGGCAGTCACGGCCCTCCTGCCCCAAACCAACGCGGACAGCACCGTCGTCATGGTCCTGCCCGAACCGGTCCCTGCGCACCCAACATCAACCACCATCCCGCCCAAGCCCCTGAAAGTGTGTGCAGAAGAATGGCAAAGCATGTACCAGCTGTCCCGGAAGTACCTGGTGCCGGACGCATGAGCGCCATCACCCGGACCCAGTTCACCGACGGCAAACCCCGGCCCTACTCCGCCTCCGCAGCAACCGGCGGCATCATCTACCTGTGCGGGCAGATACCGGCCCGGGACGACGGCACCGTCGCGGCCGACATCGCCGGCCAGGTGACCCAGGCGTTCGACAACCTCGAAGCCGCCCTCACAGAAGCAGGGTCAAGCCTGTCCCACCTGCTCAAGCTCACGGTCTTCCTGGCCGACCTTGACGAATTTGATGAGTACAACGCCGCCTACCTCACCAGGCTCAGCGGCCACCCCCTGCCTCCCAGGACCACCGTGCAGGTTGCCCGGTTCAGGGGCGAAAAACGCATCGAGATCGATGCGGTCGCAGCCGCAACAGCCTGACCGGACCACGGCCACGGATCTGTTGGGTACCCAACGTCGTATTCCCTCTTCCCAGATCGGAACCACCATGCTTTCCCACGCAGCACCCGGGTCTCAAATGACCATCGATTCAGCGCCGCTGAACTCCTTCCACAAACGCCTTACCCTCTTCAGCTCAGGGGGCCCGTTCCTCGACGGATACATCCTGGCCATCATCGGCATCGCCCTGGTCCAGGTCATCCCGGCCTGGCAGATGAATGACTGGTGGAACGGTCTCATCGGCGCCTCCGCCCTGATCGGTGTCTTCCTCGGCGGGCTCGTTTTCGGCAACATCACCGACAAAATCGGGCGCAAGCTCATGTACACGATCGACCTCATGGCCATCATCGTCTTCTCTGTGGCGCAGTTCTTCGTCCAGGAACCCTGGCAACTGTTCGTCCTCCGGCTGCTCATCGGCATCGCCGTCGGCGCCGACTACCCCATCGCCACCGCCCTGGTCGCCGAATTCGTCCCCGCCACCTGGCGTGCGCGGCTCCTCGGCGGCCTGAACGCCATGTGGTTCGTCGGCGCCACCGTCGCCGCGTTCGTCGGCTACTGGCTCCTCTCCTTTGAAGATGGGTGGCGCTGGATGCTGCTCTCCTCCGCCGTGCCCGCCGTCCTGATCCTCATCGCCCGGGCCACCATCCCCGAATCCCCCCACTGGCTCGTCGGAAAAGGCCGCCACCAGGAAGCCCTGGCCATCCTGAAGAAAACCATCGGCGAAGGCGCCACCCTGGACGGCATCACCGCCCACGACCCCAACGCCGCCAAGCTCAGCACCGGCCAGGCCTTCAAACTCGTCCTGACCGGCGGCTACCTGCACCGGGTCGTCTTCATCTCCATCTTCTGGACCTGCACCATCGTCACCTTGTTCTCCATCTACGCCTTCGGACCCCAGATCCTGGCCCTGTTCAACCTCCAGTCCGGCGACGAAGCCAACATCGGCTACGGCCTAATCAACCTCTTCTTCCTCGTCGGCAACGTCGCCGCGCTCCTGGTCGTGGACAAACTCGGCCGCCGCCCCGTCCTGATCTGGGGCTTCATCCTCTCCGGCGTCGGCCTGCTGTTCCTGGCGCTCTTCCCCGCAGCACCACTGGGCCTGATCGCACTGGCTTTCGCCTTCTACGCCATCTTCAACGGCGGACCGTCGATCCTGGAATGGATCTACCCCAACGAACTGTTCCCCACCAAGGTCCGCGCCACCGCCGTCGGGCTCTGCACCGGCACCAGCCGCATCGGCGCCGCCATCGGCACCTTCGCCACCCCGCTGGCCCTGACACACCTCGGGCTCTCCGGCACCATGTGGATCGCCGCCGGCATCGCACTCCTCGGAGCCGCAGCCAGCTACTTCATGGCCCCCGAAACCAAAGGCCAGAACCTCGAAGAAGCAGCCGCCCTCCACGCCTGACACCCACCACCCACCAACCGCTGCGGGAGCACCCGTCCCTTCGGGGATGAGGGCTCCCGCCACAGCGTCCGGCGAATCCACCGCATCCGTGTCCGAAAGAAAGCAAAGCGGCAGGGATCCCGGCCCATCCACCGGCCATAAAGTCTCCCACCGCCCCGCAACCGCCTGACGGGCCGTACGGCGCAGACAATGAACCAACAATGAAGGTGCCCGGCAACCCCGATCACCCGGCAGCCGGCCGTACCCGACAGGCGGGCAGCCTCCAGGACGTGGCAGCCGGGGCCCTCGTCCCGGAAGCGGGCGGACGATGACCCAGAGAACCCTCGCCCCGGACACCTCCGGTCCCCGGTCCGTGCGGCCGGGCTGAAGTCCGCAGGCCATGTCATTGTCGATTCACTCCTCGCCCACGGGGTCCGGCGCGCCCATGTGGTACCCGGATAGAGCTATCTCTATGTCCTGGACGGGCTGCACACCTCTCCGATCGAGACCATCGCCTGCCGTCACGAGGGTGGCGCCAGTTACATGGCAGAAGCCGACGGAAAGACGAACCAGCTGCCAGGTCTCGCCATGGTGACCCGGGGACCCGGCGCAGCAAACCCCCACGTCCGGCTGCACACGGCCTGCCAGGACTCCACCCCCATGGTGCTCTTTGTCGGCCTCATAGCCCTTCGCCCACCCCTCTGTACTGGCCTGGGACATAGAAAGGTTTCAACTTTTCATCTCGAACAGTTGACTTGAACGTCTGTTCATGTCAGTATATTCACAATATCGTGACCAATATCACAAGATGGGTGTTTATTATGCGTAGTCAGACCATCGAACATTTAGAAGTCCTCGTTCCCACACCCGGTCAACTTCACGAGTTACTCAACGATGCAGAAGCCATGCTCCGGCAGGCGGCAATGGCGCAACGGTCTGCCGGCATCATGGTCACCCGCCATCATCCCGGCCGGTACACATTAGATCTCAGTCCAACGGTTCCCTTTGGGGAGACCTGGGAGCGGAATCTCGCGTGACCGTCTGATGGTGGCCGTCCTGCCGGGCCATCACCGTGGATCCATTCCATCTAGTCTTGTTGGCCAATGACACGCTCGTCGGGGTCTGCCAACGGGTTTCCCGGGGATCAAACGGGCGGCCGGGGCTGAGAACGAACAAGGCCTGGAGCTCATGGAAGGCACAGTGCCGCGCCTTCCGCCGGCCGCCTGTCATTGATGAACCCCTCTCCTTCTCAGAGGGGGAGGTTGAAAAAAGGAGTGTTCAATGAGCGAGAAACTGCGTTGGGGCGTCCTGGGTAGCGCCCGGATCGTCCGCAAGACAATTCCGGCGTTGCAGGAAACGAAGAACGGTG
>NZ_JBEPNF010000031.1:0-9937 GCF_040546085.1 Arthrobacter sp. UYEF21 | reverse complement strand
ATGCCCACGATTCTCCCAGCCGCCCCTACGAGGACATGGTTATTCTGTCGGCGTTTTAAGAATTAGGGCCTGTCATTTCTGACCCACGCACCTAGACGGGCGGTTCAGCCGCCAATCTGAGATCGCGGAGTTCGTCCTGGACTGCACGGGACGGCCAATAATCACCCGTCAGGTCCTGAATCCGGTTTTGATGCGCTGCCGGGAAGAGCTTCTCAAGCAGTCCTGCCGCGTGAAGGAGTGCGATCAGCGCACGGGTCCTGGGATCGGTTTCCGCGTGAGCAGTTTGTGCGGGTTCCGAATCCGCGGCAGAGGGACCGGACGCCGGCTCGGCCCGGCCATCGCTTAGCGCCGACTCAATCCTCTTCAGGAGCGCCGCCTCTGGAGCATGGTCCTTCTCCGGGTACCGCACGATCTTGAACACGCCGAGGTGCTTTTCGCCGACTTTATCCACGATGCCGCGAGAGGCCAGGCTCTCGTAGACACGTTGCACTTCGGCGCGACCCTCCAGCATTGAGACCCACCTTTCGGGAGAGTGCGGACGGGATTTGTGGCGGATGATCTCCAGCTCGTGCTGGAGATGCGTTTGCGGCTCTGTACCGGTGGCCCGGACATTTTTCCCCTGCAGTTCGATTGCGCCAAGCAGGTCCAGTTCGGCCAGGATTGCCCCCGCCACAGCGATCCTAAGTAAGTACGGCGGCAGCTCGGGTTCGCCGTCTATGTCATTCGTTGCCAGGATGAGGAAGGCCTCTGGAAGGCTTAGTTCCTCTGCCTTAGGTGTTTGAGCATCCATAAGATCATGCTCCCCCCGTCCGGCGTCCATCACAACCAGTCTCGATGATTCATCGAAAATGCCTGTGGAGGGCAACGAGTCCCCATTCCTTGGCCCGGGGTGCGAGTTTGAACCACGGTGACTGTGACAGGTTTGGATGGCCCCGGTGTGACGGTTGCAAGTGGCCCCGCCGCTGTCTGCTGGCAGGAAGCCGAGGCTTCGCGGCGGTGTCATGGACTAATCCCAATGTTGTTCGCTTAGCCGTGGGGTTCGGGTGTCAAGATTCTCGTGTGGAGTGTCGCGGGGTAGGTGCGGCGGTCGATGTCGCGGGCTTTGGCGCGGTATTTCGAGATCGCGCGTTTGATCACACGGGGCCGGGACCGTGTCCGGCGGGCCGGCAAGAGATCGTTCAGTACGGCGGCTCTGTCAAGCCCCGGGTTTGACACTTGGCCTATGCGTCTCCGCTCCCGGAGTGCGGGGGCAGCGGAGCCAGGGACGTTTGGGCGAGGATGATGGATAGGGGACCGGACTGGGTAGAGGCGGGGGCAGGGGTGCCGTTGTGTTCGAAGACTCCGGCGGCGGTCCATTCGGCGGTGCCGAGAAGGATGCCGGCGGCAGCGGTGGCAGTCCAGAGCCAGGGACGGCCATGCCGGTTCCCGGAGTCTGGCCGCATCGGAGCCTGCGCCGGGCCGGGACCCTGTTTCAGTGGCACTTCCGCCGCTTTTGGCCTAACGGCTGGCCTCCCCGGTGCGACAGGGGGACCGGCGGCGTGGTGGCTCAGGGGATCCGTCGCGAGGGTGGGTGAAAGCCCGAGGGCCTGGTGGACGGCGGCCCAGGTCTGGCCGCTGGGTACCTCGAGTTCGATACCCGCGAGGTCGAGGGCGGCAATGTGCACGGTGTGTTGCAGGCCTCTGAGGGTTTCGCAGCACTCCGGGCAACTGGCGAGGTGGTCTGCGCCGGCGGGTGTGCCCAGAGGCTCGCGCAGAGCGAGCAGACTGAGAAGGTCCGCGTTAAGGTGTTCCATGTTCCACCTCCAGGCGAGTCCGCAAACGGGTGAGGCTGCGCCGGATGTGGCTTTTGACGGTACCGAGCGGCAGGTTCAGACGCGATGAGATCTGTTCGTGGGTCAGGTCTTCGTAGAACGCCAGCCGCATTATTGCCTGCTGTGGATCCCCTAAGTGCTCCAATTCATCGTCTAGGGCCACACGGTCGGCTAGGGCCTCAACACCCCCCGCGTCCGGGCCGGGAGCGGGGACACTAACCAGGTGAATGGCCGCTTGTTCCAGATGGCGCTGGCGGGAGCGAGCGGACAGTGCGTCGGAAATGGCATTGCGCGTGATTCCGATCAGCCACGCCGGCAACCGCGCCGCCTCAGGGCGGTAACTGGTCCGTGATTTCCACGCCCGGATGAAGACCTCCTGGGTTACGTCATCGGCTGCGGGCTCTCCCAGGGATCTGAGCGCCAGCGTGTAAACCAGCGGGCTCAGCCTCCGGTACGCCTCCGCGAGGACGCGTTCGTCGCCCCCGGCAAACGCGTGGTCGAGGCTGGCGTCCCATTCGTGCGTGGCGGTAGCATCCAGCGGGTGCTCCTTTGAGCGTCGATGCCCTTGTTGAAGCACATTATGCCGCTCCCGCCGGCGATCCGCCATGGTTGAACGGCGTGGGCGGCCCGGAATGTCACCGTGCGCGTGCCAGTGGGGCCGCTGTCGACACGGCCCCACCGGGTGACCGAAGGGATGGCTGCGAGAGCTCCCGAGGGCTACTACTCGTGGTTGTCGTGCCCGCACAATGAGGAGTCCACGACCTGTACGGCGACTCCGAGGTTTTTCATGGCCAGGCTTCCCCAGGCATAGACGATGGTGTTTTTACCCTCGGTAATCTTGACGTCCGCGGGGCCGATCAGCGGGGCTGTGGTTCCCGCGGCTGCTACCGTGGCGGAGACGGTTCCTGCCATGAGGGTGAGGACCTCCTCATCCGGGTTGGTGAGACCCTCAATAATCGTGGTCCCGCCGGCCAGGACATCGACGGCCGGGGCGGCGGCGACGTGCCGGACGGTCAGCTTGCCCTGTCCGTCCGGGCTGGCGGAGGTGTCATTGGTGAACAGCGTGGCCGTGGGGCTGCCGTCGGCGGCCAGATGCGCAACCGCAGTGTAGTCCTGGCCTGCTCCTAGGTCCACTGTGACCGGCCCGATCACTGGGTTGTCGGCGCTGGTAGCGTTGTCGCCGGTGATGGCAATCTCGTGGTCTCCGTCGGGGACGTTCAACGGCCCGGCCAACGTGCCCGGCTTGAAGTGATCCAGAGTGAGCTTGCCGTCAACCCAGACGTCCACGGTAAGACCCGGGACTCCATGGAGGACGGACAGTTTGGCCGTGCCGTCGTCGCGGTGATGCCAGGTGCCAGCCTGGGCCGGGCCGGCCAAGGCCAGTACTGCCAGCATTGTCATCGCTCCGGCGGCTGCAGAGAGTGTCTTGCGCATTCCAACTCCTCATCGAGGCCCGCATAGGGGCTGTGGTTGTGCTTACACCCTTACTACCGGCCGAAGGCCACTCCCGGATGCACCTGCACGGAAATTTCTTTGGCTTGCCCTGGCCGCTCCAGGGATTGTCTGTGTCTTCGTCAGGGGACCACGATGGTCGCCCCGGCGGTCAAGAAGTCACAGGGGCCGCAGGGTCAGGTCCCCGACAGTGAGTTTGGGTCACTGCGTGTGGCGCTGCCGACGGTGGTGGCCAGCACAGGCGCAGCCGCCGCGATGGCCAACGTCAAAGCGGCGGCGGCCCTCGCGTGCTCAGGTGGCAGTAGACGGTGGCGCGGCTGGCCCCAACGCACTTCCCGATGTCGGCCGCGGCCATAGCGGCCCTGGTGCGCTCGGCCAGCTGCTCGAGCTCGAGCTGGGCGAACGCGGACATGACGGTAAGCGTGGCCTGCCCATGTGCCGCGTTGTGCTGATGCCTTCGGTTACGCACCTGCGGTGCTGGAGCAGCAGGTGCCTGGTAGTCCGGTACACCGCCACCTCCGCCGCTGCCATCGGAAGCCACGAACTGGTCTGACGAGGACCGAATGCGACGCCACGGAGGGCTGGAATGGGCGCGTAGCCCACGATTTAAGTTTCTGCGGGGCACCCCAACCGGACGCCCGCGGCCATGGAAAAGCGCTGAGCTGGACCGCCACATAGCTCTGACAAGACAACGCCAAATACCGCCGCGATTCAACGTCGAACAGTACGAGCTCGTAAACTCTGCTCCTCAGTAGAGAGCCCGTAGGCTAGCCAGCGGCTGTCTCCCCTGAAGGGGAACCCTGAGCTGGGCCAATCGGACCTCAGCCCGCAGATTAGAGGTTCCCTCGGGGCTGGATGGATCGCCTCAGGGCTGGGTGCGCCCGGGGCGTGACCGGTAGGTCTGGCCGGGGTTGAGGGGAATCCCGTCGAAGAGCTGCTGGATGGTCACTAGGTGGTATCCCTGGCTCTGAAGGTTACTCATGAGCTCTGCCTGGCCTGCGATGGTCGTGGGGTGAACGTCGTGCATGATCACGACCGCGCCGGGGGTGATTTCCTTGAGCACTTTGGGAACGAAAATGGCCGGGTTCTTGCTCAGCCAATCCTGCGAGTCGACTGACCAGAGCATCAGCGGCATTCCGACGGTCCCCTGCACGGCGGCGTTGGTCGCCCCGTAGGGCGGGCGCATGAATGTCGGCGCGATACCGGCGGCGGCCTTGATGACCGCGCCGGTCCGGTCGATTTCACTCTTGATTGTCGCGGCAGAGAGCCTGGTCAGGTTGGGATGGCTGTAGGTGTGGTTGCCGAGGGCGTGGCCCGCGTCGGAGACCTGCTTGGCGATGCCCGGATTCTTGGAGGCGTTGACGCCCTGCATGAAGAAGGTTGCCATCGCGTTCTTCTCTCGGAGGATGCTTAGCAGTTGCGGCGTCGTTTTCGGTTCCGGGCCGTCATCGTAGGTCAGGGCGGCACAGGGGACCAGGTCGCAGTTGACGTGCTTCAGTCCGGCTGCCGTGGCGGGTGGAACTGCCACCGGGGCCTGGGAGCGGACCTGATCCAAGACCTTGCGCCCGAAGTCGCTCAAGGCATTCCCGGTCTCGCTCGTGCCGATGGTGACCATGGCCGCCTGCGCAAGATGGTCGTGAATGCCTTTGGCTGGGGTGCTGACCTGCATGGTCCCTTCCGGATCCAGGAGCAGATCCTGCAGGATCCCGCCCTCGGGCGGCGGCACGGCTCCTTGGTCTGCTGCCGACGATACGACGATGGCCCGGATGCCAGGGATGCCGTCGGGGCGCAGCAGGTCGGTCGCATTGTGTACTTCTCCGGTGCTCGTATCGGCGTAGATAGTACGGGAAGTGTTCGTCCGAGAACCGTCCGCGGCGCTGTCCTGTTCGGATTCGCGGAGCACGATCACCGTTCCGGAGGCCTTTACGGGCTGTGCCGTCAGCGTGATTCTGGGGCCGGATCCGGCTGGCTTGCCAGTGTTCAGTGTCATCGCCGGCCGGTAGTGCCCCATCTTGGCGTCCAAGACGCCGAGCAGCCAGGAATCCAGTTGGGCGTTCAGTCCCGGCATTCCGTCGATGTAGGTCCAGGACGCCGTCACCGGCAGCGGGGTGGCGACGGTCAGGGACATGGAATAGGCGTTCGGGATGCTCAGTGGAGCCGGTGGCGGCGGACCAGTTGCCGGCGAAACAGTTACCGGTGCGTGGGACGCGGTCGTGCCGTTCGCCGCTCCGGTGATCCCGGTCGTGATTCCTTCGCCGCAGCAAAGGAGCGCGAGAACAGTGAGCAGGCCCAGCGCCGTGCGCCGGAACGAGGAGGCCTTGGGGCCGACCCGCGGGTAAGAAAGGTGTCTCATTAGACGGGCTTCTTCCCTGGACTCGCATGACTTCTCTATTGGCCGCGCGGAAGGAACAGCCAAACAAAATCTTACCCACACCGCACACCCGGACCCTCCACGGCGCGGTGTTTCCGATGAAGGGAGGAGATCACGGACCCGTCGGCGGTGTTCAGGGCCGCGAAGAGGGTCGTGGTTCCTGCCGGACGTAGTCGTGGGTTCGCTTCTCGGGCATCATCGGGAACGCCGGCTGGGAACCGGCCAGCGACTGGACGTGGGATTTCTCGTCCACGCGGAGCACCACGGTCGATTCCGGCGGGTTCAGGTAGGGGCGCTGCGGGCTGAAATCCTGGTCCGTGGCCTGTCTTGGGCGCTTCACGGGGTTTCTGGCCGTCGTTCAGGCCGGTTTCCGCGTGACAACGTCGGGCGGGCATCGTTAAGGGAGTTGTACCGCCAGCCGATACCCAGGTCCCGGCCGGCCCCTGTGATGTGCAGCAGTTGCCCGGCCAGGACCACGCTGCCGTTTGTCGGGGTCCACTAGATCGCCGTCCTGTCGGTCAGGTGCCGTGTCACCATCGATGCCGCGGACCGGTTCCCGGACTTGATCCCGTCAGGCGCCGACGCCGGCGGCAACACCATCGGCCCCATGCCCAGTGCCGGGGCGGCCGAGACTTCCACACCCGATATCCGGTGCGGTGCGCTGGCCGGTGCCCGACCCGGCGGCTTCACTGTCACTGGTGCAGCCGCGCCGGCCTGCGCAGCAAGACCGCTCAGAACCACAGCGGAAAGAATAAGACCTGACAAAAGAGACCGTAAAGCAGCCATGCTGCGCCCCCAATTTGATGTGCTCCCCAGTGAGCAACTCGCGCTCCCCAGTGAGCACAGGATGATCATCTGCGACAGGACTCCCAGAAGGCACGGGGCTTGAGGACCAATGCTCGGGAAAGTCCCGCTAAGCCGATCCCGCGCGGTAACGATGGGTGCCTCGGTTCGTTGAGACTGTATGGCTAAACATGAATATCTGACTGCGGCCGAGGAGGCCTGGTACGGGCGATTCGAAGCGCAGACGACTACGTCTAAGAGGGGGAGGGAGGATCTGAATTGTGGCTGGGCGTAGGGTGGGTTAGACGATAGGAGCACTTCATGAAGAAAATCCTCATGGTACTGACCAGCGTTTCCGAGATCGGCGATACGGGCGAAAAGACCGGCTACAACGTGGCCGAAGCTGCCCATCCGTGGAAGGTCTTCAAGGATTCCGGGCATTTCGTCGACTTCGCGTCCATCCAGGGCGGCCAGCCCCCGCGCGACGAGGTGGACTCAGAAGATCCCATCCAGGTCGCGTTTACGGAGGACGAGACCACGCGCGCCGGTCTCTACAACACTGCCCGCGTCGACGTCGTCGATCCGGACCAGTACGACGGAGTCTTCCTCGTGGGCGGCCATGGCACCATGTGGGACTTCCCGGACAGCGAAGGCTTGCAGAATCTGGTGGCCAGCGTCTACAACGCCGGCGGCTTGGTGGGCGCGGTCTGCCACGGACCGGCCGGCCTGCTGAACGTGGAGTTAGAGAACGGGCTTCGCCTCGTCGAGGGCCGGAAGGTGGCCGCCTTCACCAACGAAGAGGAGGTTGCCGCTGGGAAAGACAAGGTCATTCCGTTCTTTTTGGCAGACCGCCTTGAGGAACAGGGCGCCACTCACGTCTCCGCTGATGTCTTTGAGGAGAAGATCGTGGTTGACGACCGGCTTGTGACCGGCCAGAACCCGGCTTCAGCCGCCGGCGTGGCCAAGGAGATGGAGAAGCTCTTCGCAGAGGTCATCCACCAGGAAAAAGCCGAGGAACAGCACGAGACGGAGGCTCTGCGCGCCGAAAAGGACGCCGCGAAGAACGCCAAAAATCCTGCTGCGGCCGGCACCGAGCACTAACGCCCGCAGCGCACTGAAACTGGCGGCCGCCCCGGCGACGGGGTGGCCGTCAGTTGTCGTAGGTGCGCCGGCAACCGCACTGTTCAACGCATCGCCGACCTGATTCAGGTTCCGCGCTCCACGATCTACGGCCACCTCAACAAATCAAACATCGGACGACGGCCCACGCTTACTGGGGTCCGGCGTAACAGCAGCTGCGGCCCAGAACCCCTGACATCTGGCCCCACCGGATTAGGGTGACTTTCCCGAGCGTTGGTCCTCAAGCCCCATTTAATCCGCCCTCAACTAACGCCGGAAAGTGTCTCGTAGAGGGCCCCCCAAAAGAGACACCCAAGCCGCCATTCCCGACTAACAGTCACAGCGTGTTGCCGGCAGGGGTGTGGGTAGATGGTCGTTTTCCGACACCCCTTAATGCCCGGTGTCGTTCCCGTTGCCTCTCAGGCTCTTTTCTTAGCCTGTATCCACCGATCCGGTTCGGGGTCGTGCTGAATCCTGAAATTTGCCGGGTTTGTGTTGTGGGCGGGAGTCATCGACCGGCCTCGCTGTCGGTGGCGTTCCACATTGTGTTCCTGGTTGCGCCGGACCGGCTGGATGGTCGGGTCTACGCTGTTTGCGGTGGTGCGTGGGTGGCGGTGAAGAGGTTTTCCCACCCGAATGCCAGGGCCAGGACTCTGGCATTCGGAGCCGTATTTGTCGGGCGCTGGAAGCGATCCGGGCCGGGACGTTGATGAGCCTGCGGGGAACGGCGGGAGGCCCCATGTGGTGGACAGGTGAAGGCGCCGGACGTCGTTCCGGGATATCCACCGCTGTGCTCGTCAGGGACCGGACCAATCTGGTCGATTGCGGGCACGGCGTGGGCCGGCAACTGATGCTGGCAGGAATCGGCATTTCGTCCATTAAGGGTATTTTCCTGACTCACCTGCATTCGGATCACACGATCGATCTCGGCTCTCTGGCGATTTTCGGGTTGTACGAGCTGTCCAGGGGTGACCGTATCAAGGTGCTGGGGCCCGGAGACAGAGGGCTGCTCCCGGCCGTGTCTGAACGGGCGATCCAAGCACCCGAACCAATTTTTCCGGCAAGACCAACGCCGGGCACAGTCTCCCTTTTCGATTCCATCATGCAGGGCTACGCCACGGATCTGAACGACAGGATCTTTGACACCCTCCGACCCTCACCCTACGAGTTCTTCGACGTCGAAGATATCAGCGTGCCGGAGGGAATTGGATACCACCCCAATACCAACCCCACCCCTGACATGAAACCCTTCGAGATCTTCGCTGACGAGGTTGTGACGGTAACGGCAACCCTGGTCCGGCATGCACCCATAGCACCAGCATTCGCCTTCCGGTTTGACACCGCCGAAGGGTCCGTAACCATCTCCGGAGACACCGGCCCTTGCCGCAACCTCGTACGCCTGGCCGCAGGAACCGATCTGCTGCTGCATGAAGCCATTGACGTTGACTGGATCTACCGCGACCGGCCCGGAGTCCCGGCGGACTCCGTGCAGGCCGCAATCGACCACCACAACAACGCACACACCTCTGTCGCGGACTGCGACCGGATTGCTACCGAAGCCGGCGCCAAAGCCCTGGCCCTTCACCATCTGGTTCCAGGGACCAGCCCCCGCGAAACCTGGCGGCTCGGAGCCCAAGGCTTCGACGGCACATATCTGGTACCAGACGACCTTGAAGAGATCTCGTTCGCCCGAAGTTCCGTAGCTCATCGGTAGCGGTAGGACTAAGCGATGACGCGCCGGTAAGGTTCTGGAAACCCACTGGCGCGTCCGGACCCAGCAATCCAATAAGTCTGACCGAGAGGCGCCAAAGTCCAACTAGAAGAAATTAACCCACCGACGAACGCAGGTTCCGTGGTGGCGCCCAGCACTACTAACCAAGCCAGCGATGACTGGAACGAGTCCAAGTAGCTGATCCCGACATTAGGAGGGCCGGCGTTCGATGGGCGACTTGCAACGACCCGAATTGAAGCGGCTACGACTGGCCATACCAGCAGCCATCCGGCGACAACGCTGAGGCTATGCTCCGTTTGGGTTCTCTTTAAGCTACGAATTGGCCACCATTTTCCGCTGACAGCTACATATCGTCACAGTGCACACCGGGCCAGCTTGGCCTTAGGCCCGTCTCAGTAACCGATCCTTTGCTGAGATGGCGAGTGGGCGAAGGCCGTGACTCGAGTGGACCGCAGACGACTGCCGAGGGAGGACCATGCTGGTGCAGGCGGCTTCTGAAGAATTGCCGTTAGTGCAGGGGACTGTTGACGTCGGCGTGTCAGAAGTCCTTTGCACCGGGGCCGTTCTTCCGCATGCCCTACGTGTCAGGGTTGGGTGAGGCCAGTACCTCATAGCAACTTCGTCTAATTCGTAGGGCGAGAATCAGGATCATCACCAATGTCTGTCTCC
>NZ_JBEPNF010000030.1:0-10370 GCF_040546085.1 Arthrobacter sp. UYEF21 | reverse complement strand
TGCTGGGCCGCTGGCTCGGAATCGTCAGGGACCTGCGCACCCTCATCGGCGTCGGCACCGGCATCTGCGGCGCCTCCGCCATCGCCGCAGTCACCTCGGTGATCGGCGCCGTCAGCGTTGACGTTGCCTACGCGATCTCCACAATCTTCCTATTCAACATCGCCGCCGTCCTGGCCTTCCCCTTTATCGGTCATCTGCTCGGAATGAGCCAGCACGCCTTCGGACTCTTTGCCGGCACCGCCGTGAACGACATGTCCTCCGTCGTCGCGACCGCAACGACGTACGGCAACACCGCCGCCAACTTCGCCGTCGTCGTCAAACTTGTCCGCACCCTGATGATCATCCCCATTTGTCTTGGACTCGCGGCCTGGGCCGGACACCGTCTGAAACAAACCGGGAACAGTTTCCCCGTCGGCGAGGTTGCCGGAACAGGACCGGCACCCCGGGCCCGGGTGAACGTGTTCCGCCTCGTGCCCTGGTTCCTGATCGGGTTCCTCCTCATCGCCGCCATCAACACCCTCGGCCTGATCCCCGCCGCCGCCCACACCGGTTTGAGCACACTCTCGGTCTTCCTGATCACCGTCGCACTATCGGCCATCGGCCTGTCGACAGACCTGGGCGGATTCCGCCGCGCGGGGACCAAGCCCCTTCTTTTGGGCGCATTGCTGTGGATCATCGTCACCCTGACCAGCCTCGGACTCCAATACGCCACCGGACTGAACTGACCACCCCACCCCACCAGCCCCGCCCTTCCAACCAGGAGAGACCATGTTTTCCCGCATCCTCGTCGCCATCGACACCACACCCCACAGCGAAGCCATCCTGGAGCAGGCACGCGACCTCGCCGTCGCGACCGGCACTGCCGTGCAACTCATCCACTCCATCGGCCACGACTGGATCGAAGGCCAGGACCTGACCATGGAGGACCAGTCCAGAGCCAAAGACCAGGTCAACGCCGGCTCGGACCAGCTCCTCATCCTCGGATCCCGGAACCACCACGCCTGGATGGCCTTCCTCGGCACCAGCATCAGCGACCAGATCGCCCACCAATCCCCCTGCCCCGTCCTCCTCATGCCCCACCACCCGGCAGAGGAACAACCACTTCCACGAAGGCCGTAAACCGCGGTTGCATAAATAACCCTCCGACAGTGCCATTGACGACCGTATTCGCTACAAACCAGCCAACTTGTTGAAGAGATTTGTGAATCGCAGCGATATATTGCGGTGTGACTCGCAGCGGTAACCGGCGGTCTTTTTACAGCGCTATTTGTCACCGTGCAGCCCGCAAGAGGACCCCTCGCCGGACGTCAAGGGCGGCCGCTGACGGAGTCGTTCATCCTTTTGCTGAGGGCAAACAGGGAAGACCGGCACCACTTGGTAGTTTCGACGTAGTCAATCCGTCTTCCCTGTTTAATATCCTCAGCTTCGGCGCTGCGGGTTTCCGTCCCGCCGCCCCTACGCCGGCCCGACACTGATTCATCCTGCGCCTGGCCTGTTCCAGCTCGCCGCGGCGGAGGAGCTTGTACCGCTGGGTATCCGCGTTCCCCCCGCTACAGCGAGGTGATAGCCGACGGTGGAGGCGGGCGCTCCGGTCAGCGCAGCGATCCATGTCAGGTCAGCCTATGGAGACCAAAATACGAACGGCTGACCGGCATCAAGACCGAATGGGATCCGGAGAACATGTTCCGCTACAACGCCAACATCCGCCCCGGGACCCAGGCCACGTGACCGTGGGCGCGGACCACGACGGTGGTCTTCTTCCTGACAACGCCTGGAATTCTTCTTTGAGAGTCAGGAAGCGTGGCATGGCCAGCCCCTTGGGCAGATTGCCGGATCGCAGGCTTTGCCCGCCGCCCTAACGGACAGGGTGGACGTAAGTCTTGTATTCCTGGAACTCCTCGAGGGCTCGAGGTCCTCTGAGGCGGCCCAGGCCGCTTTGCTTGAACCCGCCCTCCTCGAACTGGTCGGCCATGACAACCCAGGAGTTGGTCCACACGGTTCCGGCCAGGAGCCGTCGGGCCACCCTAAGGGGCCGATCGACGTCCCGACTCCAGATCGCCGCGGAGAGCCCATAGCGGGTGCCATTGGCCAATGCAACGGCCTCATCCTCGCTGTCGAAGACCTCAAACGTCGCCACGGGGCCAAAGACCTCCTCTTGGACGAGTTCGCTCTCCACGCGGTCGACCTCGAGGAGACTCGGGCGGTAGAAGGCGCTGCCGTCGGCGACGACGCCGCCACGGACCAATGGCTTCGCCCCCGCATCGATGGCCCTGCGTACGAACCCGTCGACACGGCGGGCACTGGCCTCGTCGATCAGGGGGCCCATGTCGCTGGCTGGATCGTCGCCGGGACCCACCACCACGGCCTCGAGGGCCGCGGTGAGCCGTTCCCGAAGCTTGCCGCTGACGCCGCGCTGCGCGAGGACCCGGCTCCCCGTCATGCAGAACTGCCCGGAAAAGACCGTCACGCCCTTCGTCAGGACAGGCACGGCAGCATCCAGGTCGGCGTCGTCAAATACGATCATGGGTGTCTTCCCGCCGAGCTCGAGCAAGACCCGCTTGAGCGAGGGCGCAGCGCCCGCCATGATCTCACGGCCCACGCGCGTGCTTCCGGTATACGAGAGCGCGCCGACGAGCGGCGACGCGACAAGCTCCCGTGCGAGCAGGTCCCCGGACTCGGTCAGCGAGCTGAGGACACCCGGTGGGAGACCGGGCGTCTCGGCATAGATCTCGTGGAGGATGCCATTCACTAGCCCTGTTTGCGAGGGCATCTTCACCACCGCGGTGCAGCCGGCGGACAGCGCCGGGGCAAATGAACGGACCGAGAGGATGACCGGCGAATTCCAAGGGACGATGACCCCTGCAACACCGACCGGTTCAGGCACCGAGGTCACGTGAACGCCTGCGCGGACCTCTGCCGCGCGTCCGGTCGAGGTCAGGGCCAGCGCGGCGCAGTAGCGGAGCGTCGCGGGCGCCCCTCCCACCTCGCCGCGGGCCTCCCCGACGAGCTTTCCGTTCTCCCGCGAGAGCATCTTCGTTAGCTCCGGGCTGCGACCCTCAATACGGTCCGCGAGCTGATTGAGCACTTTGTGCCGGAGCTGCCTGTCGGATGCCCAGTCGGTCTCGTCAAACGTCCTGCGGGCGCCCGAAAGCGCGGCCTGCACCTGCGCCGTGTCGGCTTCGGTGTAGGTTCCCAGAACGGACCCGTCCGCCGGCGACCGCGACACGCTCCCCTCGGAGCCGACGATGAGTTCACCGTCGACGAAGTTCCCCGCTTCTGCCCTGCGCGTCCCGATGGTCATGCCCGTCTCCTCACGGTGTGGCGCACCTGCACGCCGGGAGCCGCCTACGCCGCAGGCACGCGCAACCGGGAAACTGGTCGGTAGTGCCAAGAGGACTCGCAGATCGGGGGTGGTTAGAAACCGATGCTACTGCCACACCGACCTCACCACCAGACCTCCCGTCCAGACCCAGCCCGGAGCGGGCAAACACCCCCTACACACGGCCGGGACTTCGCCACGGGTTCAACGCCAGGACGGGCCAAATGAAGGTTCTCTCACCAGCGTCCGCCGCCCGCGGAGGCATCAGACGACGAGGAGTGCCCGCACTCCGCCCCAGACCCGACGCCAGTCCTGAAAATCTACAGTTTTTCGAGACACGGACGTCGTGTCGTGCAGGGTCGAGGGAACCGGCGTCCTGCCGGGCCGCCCCGTGTCTTGGAAAGATGTCTCACCATGAACCGTCTCAGACGGGTGCCGGCCGGGGGTTTCTGAGGCACAATGGCCGGGTGAGACATCTCGGGTATACACGTGTGAGTACGTCGGGCCAGGACGCAAAGTTGCAACTCGCTGCACTGGTCGATGCCGGGGTTCAGAAACGCGACGTGTTCGCCGACGTCACCTCCGGAAGCAAGACCGCTATTGAGCGGCCCGGGATGAAAAAGCTCCTCGCGTACGTGGAGCCCGGCGACACCGTTGTCGTGTGGCGGGTGGACCGGCTCGGCCGATCCTTGATCGATGTGTTGAACACAGTGAACCTGCTGCGGGAGCGCGGCGTGCACCTAAGGTCCATCTCGGACGGCATCGACCCGGCGACCTCGACCGGGCGGATGATGCTGAACATGCTTGCGACCCTGGCTGAGTATGAGCGGGAGTTGATCGTCGAACGCGTGAACGCGGGCATCGCCGCGGCGAGACAGGGCGGAACCCGTTTCGGCCGGCCGTTATCCGACCCACTTGTCATCGCTGACAAGCTTGCGATCGCGTCGGACGCCCGCGCGAAGGGTCGCTCCGCTGAGGACGCGGCACGGCTCGTCGGCTGGAGCCGCGCGACGCTCTACCGCCACCGGCAGGCGGCCGAAGACCGCCGGTCATGAAGCATCGGCTGTCGGCCGAAGAGCGTGCGGCACTGCTCCGGCAGCACCTCGATGACGGTGTTCCCCTCGCCAGGATCTCCGGTCAGGCCGGCATTCCCCTCCGCACGCTGCAACGGTGGACGGCGGGATTCCGCGCCGGTGGCTCGGTCGCGGCTCTGGGCCGCCGGCCACGCTCGGACCGCGGGAGCCATTCGCTCCCGCCGGAGATCGTGGGCGCGATCGAAGGCCTCGCGCTCCGCCGGCCGGCGCCGACCATCGCGTTTATCCACCGGCGGATCGGTGCCGTTGCGGTCGACCGCGGCATTCCCGCCCCCGGCTACTCGACGGTCCGGGCGGTCGTTGCCGCCATCGATCTCGGACTTCGCACCATCGCGCTCGAAGGCGACGCCGCATACCGCGACCGGTTCGAGCTGGTCTACCGGCGCACCGCCAGCCGCGCGAACGAGCAGTGGCAGTGCGACCACACCGAGCTGGACATTCAGATTGTCGACGCCGCCGGCGCCCGCGCACGGCCGTGGCTGACCGTCGTACTCGATGACTACTCCCGCGCCGTCGCCGGCTACACCGTTTTTACCGGTGCGCCGACCGCGCTCCAGACCGCCCTTGCCCTTCACCAGGCCGTGCAGCGCAAGAAGCATCGGGCCTGGCCCGTCATGGGTCTCCCCGATCTCCTCTACAGCGATCATGGCGCCGATTTCACCAGCACCCACCTTGAACGGGTCTGCCGTGTGACCGCTGACAACCGTGCAGACGTGCATTAGCCACCTGATCCGGAGCACCTTCCGGCTGGCCTCGAAAAAGGGCTGGGACGCCCCAAACGGCATCGTGTTGCCCATCTACACCGCGGTGAACGCCGCGGCGGCGCGGGCGGCGTTTGAGGAGCTCACGGAGCGCTGGGGCAAGAAATAAGGGGCGATCGTGCGGCTCTGGGAGAATGCATGCGAGGAGTTCATCCCCTTCCTGGACTACGACGTGGAAATCCGGCGGGTCATCTGCTCGACCAACGCCATTGAATCGCTAAACGCCAGGTACCGGCGCGCCGTCAAGGCAGTGGGTTATTTCCCCACCGAGCAGGCCGCGCTAAAGTGCCTGTATCTGGTCACCCGGTCCCTCGATCCGACCGGTGCCGGCAAGACCCGATGGGCCGTGCGTTGGAAGCCAGCTTTGAACGCCTTCGCCATCACTTTCAGCGACCGATTCCCGGCAGCCGAAAGCTACTAAAGGAAAACGCCGGATACACCGTTAATGAGATAGTCCCCCGGTTCCGATGCTCGGCGGGGATGCGACTTGTGATGGTTCAGTGCCGCGCTGAATTCAGGCGCCGGCGCTAGCGGCCGCCTTCGAACTTCCTGCTGCGCTGCTCCTGGGCCATCGGCCCGTACGGGTACACCCCGATGCGCAGCCGGCTGACCTAGGTCAGCCGCTCCGTCTCCCCCGGCGTGAGCGCGAGGTCTGCCGCCGCGAGGTTGTCGGCGAGCTGGGCCGTGGTCCGGGCGCCCAGGATCACCGAGGTCACAGCAGGGCGCTCTGCCAGCCACGCCAGCGCCACCTGCGAGGCGCTCACGCCGTGGCGGCCGGCAATTTCCTCCACTTCCTCGATGACTTCCCACGTGCGAGTATCTGTGTTCCGGGCCTTCCACGCACAGTGCCGCCATCCGTGACCGGCTTGTTGACGACCGCCCGCCGTAACTACCATTCGAGCCCGGATTCATCCTAATTTTTGACCGTCCTATAATGGAGGCCAACGCATTGAATGCGTGTGGTCATCGGTCAGCTAAGAGTTCCCAGGGTGGAATCCACCTACATTAGCGCCGATATAGCAGGAATTGCCACCTTTATTTCCGTCTGTGCAGTGTTGTGAAGAACCACAGTTCGACCCCGCGATGTGTGGTTTTCGTGGGCCGGGAAGTCTGGAGTGCGTAGAAAGAATCCCCGTAGGCTAGTTACGTTGTGTCAACCTAACTATTGAAGAAACGACAGTTTTAGTGGTGGTGACATTGTGCTTGAACTCGATCCGATGATTGCGAAACTGGTGGGTTCCTCGGGTGGTCCGGCGCTCAGCGCTGACACGCTGGCGGAACGTCGAGCGGCCGGAACAACTCGAGACGTACCGCTGGCTCTATTCGTCGAGCGCAACGATTATCCGATTCCCGGTGCGGTGGGCGTTCAGGTACGGGTACACCGGCCTCAAGGGGTCGATGGGCCGCTCCCGTGTGTGTATTCGATCCACGGTGGCTGGTATGTCCTGGGAAGTTTTGACATGGACGATGACCGCCTCTCTCGTTGGGCTCGCAGGTACCACCTGATCGGAGTATCAGTTGACTACCGGCGCTCCCCCGAAGTGCCCTACCCGGGGCCACTCGAAGACTGCTATGCCGGGCTGAGGTGGGTGTTCGATCATCACGAGGAGCTCGGGGTCGACCCGAACAATATCGGGGTTGCCGGATCAAGTGCTGGTGCCGGTCTCGCGGCAGCTCTCGCTCTATTGGCGCGAGATCGTGGAGAATTCCCGCTGAAATTCCAAGTGCTTGACGCACCCATGATCGACGACCGCCAGCTCACCCCCTCAAGTCAGATGGGGGGCCTGGTCGTCCACGACCCGCACACCAGCGAATACGGCTGGCGCTCCTACCTTGGGGACCTCTACGGCAACGCAGACATCCCGCCGTACGCGGCAGCGGCGAGGGCGAAGGACTTGAGCGGTCTCCCGCCCGCCTACATCGCAGTCGGCAACGTCGACGGCTTCCGCGACGAAGCGATCGACTATGCCACCCGGCTCAATCAGGCGGGAGTTCCTGCCGAACTCCATGTCCACGCCGGTGCTCCGCATGGGGTGAAAGGCTTTATCGACACCCCGGTGGCTCTCCGCTATTCGCGGGGAATCGATGACTGGGTCGGCCAGCGCGTGCGCCCGGAAGCATGACCTGGACAAATGACGACGCCCAGCACCTGACCAGTACCGATGCGGCAGCCTGGTAGGCGTGGCGAGGGAGCAGACTTCTCGTGCAGGCGTCGTTAGGCCTGGGTGACCTCCCGGATGCTGAATCTCTTGCCGGCCAGAACCTGGGCCACTTCGGCTCCATAGGAGCCAGTTCCTTCGATGCCGGCAGCGGTGGCTGGTCCAAAGCCGGACAGGTAGACGGCGATCTCCCGGTACGCTGAACGGACGGCCAGGAACTTCGTATAACCCGGGTGTTTGCCATGCTTGGTGGCCAGCGCAACGTGCTGGGTGTCTGCGTGTGCGTCGATCCTGGCAACGACCTTGATCTGTTCGTTTCTCATGATGGGACAAGTTCCCCTGAAACCGCTGAAGCAACAGGTGGGCTCGTGTTGACGAGTCAGGCGGACAGGATGGTGAGGGGACCGCTGGGCCGGGCTCCGATGCACTCCTGTTCGGCTGGGCAACACCCTTGATGCGGGCCGCTAAACCAGTGGACTGCTCATGTTCAAGACAACCGGAAAAGGTGTCAGTCGAGAGTCGGGTCACGCCCGGTTAACCGCCTACTACCGTTATCGCCGTCCAGGGTCCGGGCAGTTGAATGTCCCTAAGTGTTGGTTTCAGCCGGGGACCCCACGATTTCGACACCAAACACACCGGTTGCGCGGCCCGGCCTACCGCGTCCGCACCCCTTCGCCGGCCGTGCGGTGCATGGCCAGCGCTTCGGCCACGGGGTACAGCATCAGCACGCCCAGCACGGCAAAGGACCACTGGTAGCTGGCCACGGGCGCCGCACCGGGGAGCATGGCCTGCGCGGCGCGCAGGATCAGCGCCCCGACGGCCACGCCCAGGCCCGAGGCAATTTTGGCGATCGTGGACGAGAGCGTGTTGGCGCCCGTCATGCGGGCCTTGGGCACATCGGCGAACTGCAGGGTGTTGTAGGCACTGAATCCGATCGAGCGCAACACGCCGCTGGCAACGAGGACCGCGGCAGTCACGGCCAGCGGGGTGTCAGACCCGAGCAACGCGCACAGCCCCAGCACCACGGCGCCGCCGGCATTGCTGAGCAGCAGCACCGTCCGGAAGCCGAAGCGGCGGATCAGAGGGGAGGTGGCCGGCTTGATGAGCACGTTGCCGGCAAAAACGGCCATGGTCATGAGCCCTGCCGCAAAGGCGGTCCAGCCGAAGCCGAGCATGAACATCAGCGGCAGCAGGAACGGCACGGCGTTGATCACCATCCGGTACAACGCCCCGCCGCCATTGCCCACCCGGAACGTGGGGATGCGCAGCGCGCGCAGGTCCAGCAGCGGGTGCCTGGCCCGGCCGAACCACCGCAGCGCCGCGGCCCCGGACAACGCGGCCAGCACCAGCCACAGCACGACGGCGGGCCACGGCGTGGGTGCCGAGGCGATCATTTCCAGCCCGATCACCAGGGCCGCAAGGGACGTTCCGGTCAGCACAAATCCCCACCAGTCCGGCGGCGGCACCTTCCGGGCACGGAAGGAGGGCACCACGCGCAACGTGACGGCGAAGGCGACGACGCCCAGCGGCACGTTGATCAGGAAGATCCAGTGCCAGCTGGCGTAGGTGGTCAGCAGCCCGCCCAGTGCGGGGGCAATCACGGGGGCGATCAGCCCCGGCCACGTCAGGTAGGCGATGGCCTCCAGGAAGTCCTTTCGGTCCGCGTCCCGCAGCACCAAGAGGCGGCCCACGGGCACCATCATGGCCCCGCCGGCGCCCTGCAGCATCCGCGCAAGGCACAGGAACGTCAGGTTCGGGCTCAGTGCACACAGCAGCGATGCGACCGTAAAGATGGCGATCGCGGCCGTGAACACCTTCCGGGCACCGTACCGCTCTGCCAACCAGCCGCTGATCGGGACGCCGACGGCGAGCGTGATCAGGTACGCCGTCATGGCCAGGTTGATGTCCACCGGGCGCACGTGCAGGTCCGCTGCCATGCCGGTTGCGGCGGTGGCAATGATGGTCCCGTCAAGGATTTCCATGAAATAGGTGCCGGCCACCAGCAGCGCCAGGGCGCGGCTGAAGGAGGCGCTGCCAACCGGCATCGAAGGTCTTGTTTTCACCACGCAAGCCTAGCCAACGAGACACCCAGTGACAGAATTCACGACGATCAAAAAACACGCGCCACCCACTCTGCGCTGACTGTTTAGGAGCACCTATGGATCGTTGGGAGGTCATCACGCATCCTGCAGTAGTTCCGTGCCATTTTTCACGCTTCGTTCTTCTCCTCTAATGTGTCAACTGATTAGACTGGCGTGACCGCAGCACCAGTGTTCGTCTCGACGCGTTTATCGCTGGTCGGGGGCCCGGTCGCATTGGTCAAGACGTCGACCGGGAAAGAGTTCGGTCTGGCGGGTGGGCGACCGTCCGGAAAACTGGGCCGGCAGAAAGGTGGGTACAGCCATGACAGAGGATAAGCCGCCGTTCCCGCCCTTCACATGCGAGACCGCGACGCAGAAAGTCCGGGCCGGTGAAGACGGCTGGAACGGGCGTGATCCGGTGAAGGTCGCGTCCGCGTACACGGTCGACAGCTGGTGGCGCAACCGGTCGGAATTCGTCGAGGGGCGCGACGCCATCATCGCTTTCCTCACCCGTAAGTGGCACCACGAACTCGAATATCGCCTGATCAAAGAGATGTGGGCATTCGAGGGCAACCACATTGCTGTGCGCTTCGCCTACGAGTATCACGATCCAGACGGCGCGTGGTTCCGTGCGTACGGCAACGAGAACTGGCACTTTGACGAGCACGGACTCATGCGGTGGCGGCATGCGAGCATTAACGACGTGCCGATCAAGGAATCCGAGCGCAAGTTCCACTGGGATCGTAGTGGTCCCCGTCCGCTTGACCACCCGGGCTTGAGCGACTTCGGATTCTAGTCCTTTCACGTTAACCCGTCGCCTCCCACGCCGTCGTTGGCAACCAGATAATCAAGGAATTGGGTGACACGCCCTGATATGTAGGCGCGAATGTCAATAGTGCATGGGGAAGCGGGTCCCGGTCTGGTTGGCCCCGGGCCCGCTTCCTTTGGTGAGGGGT
>NZ_JBEPNF010000029.1:0-10924 GCF_040546085.1 Arthrobacter sp. UYEF21 | reverse complement strand
GCATAGCCGCCGGCCTTGGCACGGTCAATCATCTCGGAGTAGATCTCTGGGGTTGCAATGGGCATGCTGACTCCTATGCTGAGTTTTCGTCTATGCGCCCGTTCCCATTTGGTCCAGGCGCTCTACGCCTTCCGGTTCGGAATTCAACCAGGACGGCGGCTTAAACAAGAAGGCGGCTACGCCATAGCCCCGCCGCATGGGACGGAGCTATGACGCAGCCGGGTTTTATTCGGCCACCTCGCCGGTGGTTTCGTAGGTGGCGATCTTGCCGATGCGGCGCTCATGGCGCTCGGCAGCGCTGAACGGTTCTGCCAGGAACGCCTTTATCAGTTCGGTTGCCTCCTCAACGGTGTGCTGCCGGCCGCCAACTGCCACCACGTTGGCATTGTTGTGTTCGCGGGCCAGCTTGGCCGTGTCGAGGTTCCAGGCCAAGGCCGCGCGGACGCCCTTGACCTTGTTCGCGGCGATCTGCTCACCGTTGCCCGAGCCGCCCAGTACGATCCCGAGGGCGTCAACGCCCACGGCCTGGTCGGCCACGACGGCGGCTGCTGCCTTAATACAGAACGCCGGGTAGTCGTCCTCGGCGTCATAGGCGGCCGGCCCGTGGTCTACCATCTCGTAGCCGCTGGCTGACAGTGCGGTGATGAGGTGAGAGCTAAGCTCCATACCGGCGTGGTCGGTTGCGATGTGAACGCGCATGAGGGTCCTTCAGACTGGTGGGGTGCGGTGTTGTTGTTGTGCGGCGTAGTTAGCCGAAAGCGAGCTGCCCGTTGGCGCGCAGCGACTCGATGGCGTCCTCAGGTGAGGCCTTGCCGTATACGGCAGATCCGGCCACAAAGACGTTGGCACCGGCCTCCGCGGCGCGGGTGATGGTTTCCTCGGTGATGCCGCCGTCCACCTGGATGGCCACGTTCACCCCCGAACCGTCCACTGCCGCGCGGGCACGACGGATCTTGGGCAGCATGACGTCCAGGAATGCCTGGCCACCGAAGCCCGGCTCCACCGTCATGATCAACAGCATGTCCAGTTCGGAGAGCATGTCCAGGTACGGTTCCACCGGAGTGGCCGGGCGAAGTGCCATGCCCGCCTTGGCTCCGCGGGCGCGGAGTTCCCGGGCGAGTTTGATGGGGGCATCTGATGCCTCCACGTGGAACGTCACAGAGCTCAGGCCGGCGTCGGCGTACAGCGGCGCCCAGCGGTCCACGTTGGCGATCATCAGGTGGGCGTCCAACGGGACGGGGCTGACCTTCTGCAGCCGTTCCACAACAGGCAGGCCGATGGTCAGGTTTGGCACAAAGTGGTTGTCCATGACATCCACGTGCACGGCATCTGCGTTGCTGATGCGGGCAAGCTCGGCCTCGAGGTTGGCGAAGTCGGCCGAGAGGATGCTGGGATTGATGCAGCAGTTCAGGGGTGATGCGGACATGATGTCTGCCTTTCGGTAGCTGTCAGAGCTCGGGTCAGGATGCCTTCCGGGCGGCGGCGAGGGCGCCTTCGACGTCGGCCAGCAGTTCCTTCCAGCTGGCCACGAACTTGTCGAGGCCTTCGGATTCGAGGAGGGCAACCACCTCGTTGTAGGAGATACCCAGTGCGTCCAGTGCGTACAGGACGGCCTTGGACTCGGCATAGGCGCCGGTGATGGTGTCCCCGGTCACCACGCCGTGGTCGAACGTGGCGTCCAGGGTCTTCTCCGGCATGGTGTTGACGACGTCGGCAGCAACCAGTCCCGTGACATACAGGGTGTCGGGGTAGGCCGGGTCCTTGACGCCGGTGGACGCCCACAGCGGACGCTGCGGACGGGCGCCGGCTTCGGCCAGGACCTCCCACCGATCAGTGGAAAAGAGCTGCTCGTAGACCTGGTAGGCCAGGCGGGCATTGGCTACTCCTGCCTTGCCCTTGAGGGCCTTGGCTTCGTCGGTGCCGATGGCGTCGAGGCGCTTGTCGATCTCGGAGTCAACGCGGGAGACGAAGAACGAGGCCACGGAGTGGATCGTGGCCAGGTCGTGGCCGTTGTCTTTGGCCTGCTCCAGGCCGGACTGGAACGCGTTGATGACGGCGCGGTAGCGCTCGAGCGAGAAGATCAGGGTCACGTTAACGCTGATGCCCTCGGCCAGGGTTGCCGTGATGGCCTCAAGGCCTTCGAGGGTTGCGGGAATCTTGATGTGGACGTTGTCCTTGTCCACCTTTTTGTAGAGGTTCTTGGCTTCGGCGATAGTACCGGCCGTGTCCCAGGCCAGGCGCGGGTCAACTTCGATGGAAACACGGCCGTCGACACCCTTGGTGGCGGCGGCGACCGGAGCGAAGAGGTCGCAGGCGTCAGCGACGTCGGTGGTGGTGATCTCGAAGATGGTCTCCTCGACGCCGGCACCCTGCGCGGCAAGTTCGGCGATCTTTGCGTCATAGTCGGAGCCGGAGGTGATCGCGGCCTGGAAGATGGACGGGTTGGTGGTCACGCCGACCACATTCTTTTCGTCGATGAGCTTCTGCAGGCTGCCGCTTGCGAGACGCTCACGCGAGAGGTCGTCGAGCCAGATGGACACGCCGGCGTCGGACAGCTGGGCGGTGGGGGTTGCGTTGGTCATGGCTTCTTCCTTCAAAAATTGTGGACTGGTGACAGTTCGCGGCCGCGCCGCGGGACGTCCCCCATGAGGCCGTCCCGCGGCGCTGGCCGCAGTGCAGGTAAAGGTCAGTTGCGGGCAGCGGCCAGGGAGTCCTTGGCGGCGGCGGCGACAGCCTCCGCAGTGATGCCGAACTCCTGGAACAGGCGCTTGTAGTCTGCCGAAGCGCCATAGTGCTCGAGCGAGATGGAACGGCCGGCATCGCCAACGAATTCCCTCCAGCCCAGGGCAAGGCCGGCTTCGACGGAGACGCGTGCCTTGACGGCTGCGGGGAGCACGGATTCGCGGTAGGCCGCGTCCTGCTTGTTGAACCACTCGACGCACGGCATGGAGATGACGCGGGCGGCAATGCCTTCGGCTTGTAGAGCTTCGCGGGCCTGGACGGCCAACTGCACCTCGGAACCGGTAGCGATCAGCAGCACGTCGGCCGGAACGGTCGCGCCGTCCTTGGCCGCTTCGGCCAGCACGTAGCCGCCCTTGGCCACACCCGCCGGGGAAGCAAAGGTGTCACCCTGCGCTGCACCATTACCGCGGGCGAAAGTGGGTACGTTCTGCCGGGTCAGGACGATGCCGGCCGGGTTGGAGTGGTTCTCCAGCATGGTCTTCCACGCTATACCTACCTCGTTTGCGTCGCCGGGGCGGACAACGTCGAGGCCCACGATGGCGCGCAGGGTGGAGAGCTGTTCAACGGGCTGGTGGGTGGGGCCGTCTTCGCCCAGGCCGATGGAGTCATGCGACCAGACGTAGATGGACGGGACACCCATCAAGGCGGAGAGGCGGATGGCCGGACGCTGGTAGTCGCTGAAGATCAGGAACGTGCCGGAGAATGCGCGGGTACGGCCGTGCAGCGAAATGCCGTTCAC
Source organism: Arthrobacter sp. UYEF21 (assembly GCF_040546085.1). Classification (NCBI taxonomy): domain Bacteria; kingdom Bacillati; phylum Actinomycetota; class Actinomycetes; order Micrococcales; family Micrococcaceae; genus Arthrobacter; species Arthrobacter sp. UYEF21. The sequence continues at coordinate 7,443 of NZ_JBEPNF010000029.1, read as the reverse complement.
GATCGAGGCGGCAGCGTGCTCGCGGATGCCGAAGTGCAGGACCCGGCCGTACGGGTTGCCTTTCCAGGCATCCGTGGAGCGGGAGACCGGAATGAACGACGGCGAGCCTTCGATCGTGGTGTTGTTGGACTCGGCAAGGTCAGCCGAACCGCCCCAGAGTTCGGGCATGACCGGGCCCAGCGCGCCCAGGACTTTGCCCGACGCGGCGCGGGTGGAAACATCCTTGCCTGCTTCGAAGACCGGCAGGACTGCATCGATTCCGGCGGGAAGCTTCTTGGCTTCGATCCGCTCCAACAGGGCAGCGCCCTCAGGGTTGGCCGACTGCCACGCCTCGAACGAGGAATCCCACTCGCTGCGGGCGGCAGCACCGCGGTCAACCACGGAGCGGGCGTGGGCCAGGACCTCCTGGTCCACCTCGAAGGACTTGGCCGGGTCGAAGCCCAGGACCTCCTTGAGGCCTGCGACTTCGTCAGCGCCGAGGGCGGATCCGTGGATCTTGCCGGTGTTCTGCTTCTTCGGCGCCGGGTACCCGATGATAGTGCGCAGCGAGATGATGGACGGCTTGGAGGTCTCGGCTTTCGCGGCGAGCAGGGCGGAGTAGAGCTCCTGGACGTCTTCGACGTATTCGCCGGTCTCGGTCCAGTCAACGCGCTGGGTGTGCCAGCCGTAGGCCTCGTAGCGCTTCAGGACATCCTCGGTGAAGGAGATGTCTGTGTCGTCCTCGATGGAGATGTGGTTCTCGTCGTAGACCACCACGAGGTTGCCCAGTTCCTGATGCCCGGCCAGCGAGGACGCCTCCGAGGTCACGCCTTCCTGGATGTCGCCGTCGGACGCGATAACCCAAATGGTGTGGTCAAACGGGGACGTGCCCTCGGCAGCGTCGGCGTCAAACAGGCCGCGCATCCGGCGCTGCGAGTACGCGAAGCCCACGGAGGAGGCCAGGCCCTGGCCCAGCGGACCGGTGGTGATCTCCACGCCGGCGGTGTGCTTGTACTCGGGGTGGCCCGGTGTCAGGGAATCCCAGGTGCGCAGTGCCTTGAGATCGTCCAGTTCCAGGCCGTAGCCGGAGAGGAACAGCTGGATGTACAGGGTCAGCGAGGAGTGGCCGGGTGACAGGATGAAACGGTCACGTCCCAGCCAGTCCGGATCGCGGGGGTCATGGCGCATCAGCTTCTGGAAAAGAAGGTAGGCGGCCGGGGCAAGGCTCATGGCCGTGCCGGGGTGGCCGTTGCCGACCTTCTCTACGGCGTCCGCAGCCAAAACACGGGCTGTGTCCACGGCGCGCTCGTCCTCGGGCGTCCAGTTGAGTGTCGCTGAATTTGCAGTGCCGGGGAGTGCCACATTTGTTGTCGGGTTCACGGTTTGTCCTTTTGGATCTGGTCGGCCTGGAGCGGCCGGACGGATTCTTTCTGGTTGATATCAATGATTGCGAACCAAATGGGCAGGGGTAACACTGTTTTCTGACGGTTCTTACTACCCTTTTGGGTTGGAGGGGCGTTACCGCCCGGGTAAGCTGTCCGGATGAGTGCAGCGCCGGACCCATCCCTGAAGGAATTCACCATGCCCCTACCAGACCTGCCGTGGCCGCTTTTGCAGAGCGTGGCAGCCTTGGCCGATGCCCCCCTGTCCCAGATAGCTGAGCGACTGCGTGAAGCAACGCTCCCCTACATGGGAAGCAGCGCGCTGGTTATCTTCACGGAAGACTGCACAGGCCGGCCGCAGAAGAAGGCAGGCGATGAGGACATCATTTCCCGGGTCTCCATCACGGAACTGGACACGCTCCGCGCCACCCTCGAGGATGAGGGACCCTGGTTCGGGGAAGCCGAGCTCGCTGGCAAGACCCGCCCCGCGCTCGCTCTGAAGCATGCCTCCAGTAACGCCCTCCTGGTCCTCACCGATCCCCCTGCCGATCCGGGGCGCAGCGCCGGGCTGGAGCTGGTGACGTATCTGTGGCGCCTCACCGCACGGCGGATCCGGGAGAAGGTGGCTGATGCGCCGCCGTCATACCTGCTCGAATCGCGGGCGGCATCCGCCGAACGCCTCCGCGTGACGGCGGAACTGACCGATGTGCACTCCACCACCCTGGAAACGCTCCTGGCAGCCCTGCGTTCATCCTCCATGGATGATGCGGCAGCACGCACCACCGTCACCGACCTCACGGCCAAGGCTTTGATCGGGCTTCGGACCCACAGCGACCGCACAACGGACCTGGTGAAAGAGCCCGTTGCCAAAGCCTTCGAACGCCTGCGGGAGGACTTGCGGCCGCTCACACGCTACAGCGGCATCGAGATCGAATTTATCGAACCGCCGCTGAACGGAAGGGCCCTGCCCGGCGAAGTTGCCCACGCGGCACGGGCCATCGTCCGCGGGCTTGTGCTGGCCATGACGGAACAACCTGATGTCAGCAGGGTACGAACACAGTGGGACTGCGATGGCGAAAACCTGCTGATCAACGTCCGCGACGACGGCCGGGGCGCACTCAAAGCCGACGCCCCGAGCATCGCTCGCCTGGACCGCCGGGTGCAGGCGCTCACCGGAACACTGCGGATCGACGTTATGCCCGGCTGGGGTGCAGACGTCTTTGTCACCCTCCCCCTGGATCTGCAAACGTCACGCCCGGCCGGAGATGTCACCGGGTGGGACCTTGCCGCCCGCGAGCTCGAGGTGCTCCAGCACCTTGTCGCCGGGCAGCGCAACCGAACCATCGCCTCCACGCTGGGCATCAGCGAGAACACGGTCAAGTTCCACGTGCGGAACCTGTTCAGGAAGCTCGACGTCGGCTCACGCACCGAGGCGATCGCCCTGGCGCACAGCCACGGACTCCGGTGACGGATTTAGGACGCGCGTAGGAACGCAACAGCGGCCCCGCCTCCACCCGGAGACGGGGCCGTTGTGCTTGTTGGCTCAGCCGGCATTGGCCGCCGCCAGCGCAGCGGACTCTTCGGCTGTTTCCGGCTCAGCCGTGTGTGGCACAAAGCGGACGAACATGGCTTTGAAGCCGGGGGTGTTGGATTCCCTGGCGACGTTTTCCTTGTGGACCAGGGCGTTGGCTTCGGGGAAGTACGCGGCGGCGCAACCCTTCGCCGTCGGGTAGGCCACGAGGCGGAACTTGTCCGCCTGCCGGTCATGGCCACGGAAGGTGCTGACAACGTCCACGAGGTCCCGGTCCTGGAAGCCCAGCTCTGCCAGGTCCTCGGGGTGCACCAGGATGACGCGGCGGCCGCCGGAGATCCCGCGGTAGCGGTCATCCAGGCCATAGAACGTGGTGTTGTACTGGTCGTGGCTGCGGATGGTCTGGAGCACCAGGTGGCCGTCCGGCGGGGTCAGGTACTCCAGCGGGCTGACCGTGAAGCGACCGCGTCCGATGTCCGTTTTGAAGGAGCGGGTGTCCCGGGGCGGATTGGGCAGCACGAAACCGTTTTTGGTCCGGACCCGGGCGTTGAAGTCCTCGAAGCCGGGCAGGACGCGGGAGATGTGGTCACGGACCACGTCGTAGTCTTCGGCCATGGCCTTCCAGTCCACGGCGTGGTCTGGGCCGAAGGTCGCCTCTGCCATCCGCGCCACGATCACCGGCTCGGCCAACAGGTGATCGGAGACCGGCTGCAGCCTGCCCTGGGTGGAGTGGACCACGGACATGGAGTCTTCCACGGACAGGAACTGTGCGCCCTTGGGGTGCTTGTCGTCCTTGTCCGTCCGGCCCAGGGTGGGCAGGATCAGCGACGTGCGGCCGTGCACCACATGGGAACGGTTCGGCTTAGTGGAAATGTGCACGGTCAGGCCGATCCGCTGCATGCCGGCTTCCAGACTCGCCGTGTCCGAGCAGGCGAGCGAGAAGTTGCCGCCCATGGACACAAAGACGTCCACCTCGTCACGCTCGAACGCTTCCATGGCTTCCACGGCGTCGTGGCCGTGATGCCGCGGCGAGGTAATCCCGAACTCGCTGTCGAGTGCCTCAAGGAGCCACTCCTTGGGCTTTTCCCAGATGCCCATGGTCCGGTCGCCCTGGACGTTGGAGTGCCCGCGGACCGGGCAGGCGCCAGCGCCGGGCTTGCCGAAGTTCCCCTGCAGGAGCAGGACGTTGACCATTTCCTTGATGGTGTCCACCGAGTGCGGCTGCTGCGTCACGCCCAGGGCCCAGCAGAAGATCGTGGCCTTGGACTTGATGAGCATCCCTGCCACGGTTTCGATCTGTTCGCGGGACAGGCCCGTGGCTTTCTCGGTTTCCGCCCAGTCCAGCTCCCCGCGGGCGACGCGGTAAGCGTCGAACCCGTCGGTCTGCGCATCAATGAAGGGACGGTCGACGACGGTGCCCGGGTTGCGTTCTTCCTCCGCCAGGACCAGATGGCCGAGCGCCTGAAACAGCGCCAGGTCACCGCCGACCTTGATTTGGAGGTACTCATCGGCCAGCGGCGTGCCGCCGCCCACCACCCCAGAGACGGTCTGCGGATCCTTGAAGTTGAACAGGCCGGCCTCCGGTAGCGGGTTGACCGCCACCACCTTGCCGCCCTTGTCCTTGCACTCCTTCAGGGCTGAGAGCATACGGGGATGGTTGGTGCCGGGGTTCTGGCCGACGACAAAGATGAGCTCGGAATCGTGGATGTCCTCCAGGGACACGGTTCCCTTGCCGATGCCTATGGTCGGGTTTAGCGCCGAACCTGAGGACTCGTGGCACATGTTGGAACAGTCCGGCAGGTTGTTCGTGCCCAGGGCCCGCGCGAACAGCTGGTACATAAACGCCGTCTCGTTCGCGGTGCGCCCGGAGGTGTAGAAAACGCACCGGTCCGGAGTGGAGGCGCGGATGTGCTCACCTATCAGCTCGAAGGCGTCGGCCCAGGAGATCGGCGAATAGTGGCTCTCCCCTTCGCGGATGACCACCGGTTCGCTGAGCCGGCCCTGGTTGCCCAGCCAGTACTCCGTCTTTCCGGCGAGTTCGGCGATGGAATGTCTGGCCCAGAACTCCGCCCCCACGGTACGGAGGGTGTTTTCCTCGGCCACTGCTTTGGCGCCGTTCTCGCAGAACTCGGCGGCTTTGCGCTTCGTCGCCGATTCGGGCCAGGCGCAGCCCGGGCAGTCGAATCCGCCCTGCTGGTTCAGCCGCAGCAGGGACTGCGCCGTGCGGGTCACGCCGGCCTGGGCAACGGCACGCTCGAGAGCCACCATCACAGCCTTCACCCCGGCCGCTTCTTTCTTCGGCTTGTGGACCTCGAGGTCGTCCTCGTTGATGTCCGCGACGGGGGCGGGCTGCTTACCGAACTTCATGGTTCCAACTTCCTTACCGGCTCACGCCGTTCTTGTTCACAACGCCCGACGAGGCGCGCCGGCTGTTCTGGCGCGCCTCGTCGGGATCCTGCCGATGCGGAATCCTGCTCTACTGGGACACCTTAGCCAGCGTTTCCCCTTCCGTGCTAATGGTGGTGTTGTCGCCGTGGCCGGTGCGGACCACGGTCTCCGGCGGGAGGATGAGCAGCCGTTCCCGGATGGAGGTGAGGATCGTGGGGTAGTCGCTGTAGGAGCGTCCCGTCGCCCCCGGTCCACCGTTAAAGAGGGTGTCGCCGGTGAAGACCGTTCCCTCACTCTCGAGGTAGAAGCAGGTGGAGCCCGGGGAATGGCCCGGCGTGTGGATGGCCAGCAGCGCGGTGCCGCCCACCTCGAACACGTCGCCGTCGCCGTGGTACCGGTCCGGGTCCGTATCCGGGTAAACCTGCTTCCAGAGGACCAGGTCCTCCGGGTTCAGGATGATCGGTGCGCCGACGGCGGCCGCGACCTCCCGCGCCGCGCCGATGTGGTCATTGTGCGCGTGGGTCAGCAGGATGGCCAGGACCTTCCGGCCACGGACCTGCTTGATGATCGCGGCCGCATCGTGCGGGGAATCGATGATCATGCACTCATCGTCGTTGCCGATGATCCAGACGTTGTTGTCCACGTCCCAGGTGCCGCCGTCGAGCGAAAAAGTGCCCGAGGTGACCAGGTTTTCGATGGTGATAGTCATGAGAACTCCTTCTGGGTCTTTAGTTCAACAACCGAGCGCAGGACCTTGCCCTCGTGCATCCTGGCGAAGGCTTCCTCCACCTGGTCGATGGTGATCCGCTCGGTGACGAAGGCATCCAGGTCAAGGTTGCCCTGCTTGTACTGCGCCACGAGCATGGGGAAATCACGGGAGGGCAGGCAGTCGCCGTACCAGGAGGACTTCAACGACCCGCCCCGGCCAAAGACATCCAGGAGGGGCAGCTCAAGCGTCATGTCCGGCGTGGGGACACCCACCAGCACCACACGGCCGGCGAAGTCGCGGGCGTAGAACGCCTGCCTGTACGTTTCGGGACGTCCGACGGCGTCAATCACCACGTCCGCTCCGTTACCTCCCGTGAGGGCCCGGATCGCCTCAATGGGGTCTTCCTTGCCGGAGTCCACGCCGTGGGTGGCCCCAAGGGACTTGGCCATCTCCACCTTGTTGGCGTCGATGTCCACCGCGATGATGGTGGTGGCGCCGGCCAGCTTTGCGCCGGCGATCGCGGCGATACCCACGCCGCCGCAGCCGATCACGGCCACGGATTCGCCGCGCTTGACCTCGCCCGTGTTGATGGCGGCACCGATGCCGGCCATCACACCGCAGCCGAGCAGCCCGACGGCGGCGGGATCGGCGTCGTCGTCAATTTTGGTGCACTGTCCGGCGGCAACGAGTGTCTTCTCCGCGAAGGCGCCAATACCCAGCGCGGGAGAGAGTTCCGTACCGTCCTCGAGGGTCATCTTCTGCGTCGCGTTGTGCGTGTTAAAGCAGTATTGCGGCTGTCCTTTGGCACAGGCGCGGCATTCCCCACAGACAGCGCGCCAGTTCAAAATCACCCGGTCACCCGGGACGACGCTGGTGACGTCGAGACCCACCGCGCTGACTATACCCGTGGCCTCATGGCCCAGCAGATAAGGGAACTCGTCGCCAATTCCGCCCTGCTTGTAGTGCAGGTCCGTGTGGCAGACCCCGCAGGTGAGAATGTCCACGAGGGCCTCCCCCGGACCTGGATCCGGGACCAGAATAGTCTCCAGCGACACCGGGGCATTCTTCTCCCTGGCGATGACGGCCTGTACTTTGTGGACCATTATTCTTGTGTTCCTTTCCTGGATCCGGCCGGATCCGGTGAATCGGCAGCAAGTGCCAATCTAACTGACGCGTTGGGGTTCCACGTCTTTGGTTGCGCGGTCCCGTCAAACGGTGATCAGTGACTGACCGTCCTTATGACGTTCCGGCTCCCCGCTGCACGTGAACGTCATGGGCACTGCCTGGATTGTGGTGCTGCCAAGACTGCGGACTGTTTCGCCGAAGACTTCGTCGGGGTCGAGGCGGCGGAGTTCTTCGGCGAGGCAGTCTTTGAGGCTGCGGCGGGGCAGGGAGATGCGTTGGGCGGGCTGGCCGGGCTGGGTGAGTTCGGCGATGGACAGTCCGGGCCGGAA
>NZ_JBEPNF010000028.1:0-19139 GCF_040546085.1 Arthrobacter sp. UYEF21 | reverse complement strand
TGGAGACAGACATTGGTGATGATCCTGATTCTCGCCCTACGAATTAGACGAAGTTGCTATGAGGTACTGGCCTCACCCAACCCTGACACGTAGGGGGTGGGACACGACCATGCTCTTGCCTCACCAAATGGAGCTCTCCATCGTCGTCAATACGTCAGTACTCCTAACACTTGTCCTCGTCGTGACCGCGTTCTATGGAGTGCTGGCCTCACGCCGCCGGTGAAAACGGCTCGCTTGGGGCACTAGCGATCTGCCTCCCTGAACGGTCGGCCTTGGCGATCGTCTTGCTGACCCAACCAGATCAACAGGCCTCATAATGTCCCGCTGAGGGATCGACTTACGGGCGCCTGTGATCGAGCATGAAAGACTCACCTTCGTGAACACCCCTCCCAAGGGGACCCTGCACCATGTCGAGCTATGGGTCCCTGACATCGACCGCGCCAAGCATGAGTGGGGTTGGATTCTGCCCCGCTTGGGATACTCCACTTACCAAAGCTGGGACTCAGGAACCAGTTGGCGACTTGGCCCGACCTACATCGTGGTCGAACAGTCACCAGCCTTGAGCGGCCGTGACCATGAGCGCACGGCACCGGGCCTTGACCACTTGGCGTTCCACGCGGGAAGTCAGAAAGACGTGGATGCGCTTGTCGTGGAAGGCGTTCGTTACGGATGGAGGCAGCTGTTCCAGGACAAGTACCCGCACGCTGGCGGCCCTGATCACTACGCCGCTTACCTCTTCAACTCAGACGGCTTCGAGATCGAGCTCGTAGCCGCCGGTTAAGCAGAATGTGGCGAGCGTCCGGTGAAGGATCGGCTTACGGGCACCGGGGGTGTCATTTAGCGCCGTGAAAAGGCCGCCATATATCGCCGCGATTCACACGGCTGGCCGAAGGCATGTTTGGCTGAGCGCTGGACGACCGGCTAACGGGCGCCGGGGCCGGGTAGTAGGTGTTGCTAATCGCGAATCAGCCCGACGACGGGGTTAGGGCTGCCGAGCTTCACCTCTGTCACTTGGAGGTTGCCGCGAGAAGGTCCAGGACAAAACGGGCCATGTCGAGTCTGCCCGCCATTAGGGACCGAAGTTCACCCGTGTCCCCTTCAGCGAGTCGGTCGCTCATACAGCTGTGAGGCCGGAAAAAACAGCGATTGAAATAGCCAAAACCCGACGGACCTGATTCCGACTCACAGTAGAACCGGCTGCCTTCAGGCCGGCGCAGTAGGCGTCCATGCAGATCGGCTCCAAGCGATGCAGCGCCGTCCCTGGCATGGTTCCCTCGTTGACCCGCCCGGCGAGTAACTGCGCCAGATCATATCCGGCACAGACCTGCCCGAACATCCCCCAATCCACCACCGCGAAATTCGTGCGTCCGGTGACGGGGTCTTCCCCTTCTGTCAAAAGATTTTGCGGACACGCATCACCGTGGGCCGGAAGCGCCGGCAAGGTCATCATCTCGTCCACAAGCAGGTGGGATTGATCTGCAAAGGAGCGCAGCCCGGACACAAGGGCAGGGTCCGAATTTGCCGCTACAGCAGGGTGAGACCATATCTCATGACCTTTAATGGCCGGTATCAGCACGGACTTTCCCACTCCCGCCAAGAAATACTTCAGCCGGTTCGGCCGCCTCGTGTCCCGAATCCCCTCACTGCATCGTTCAACTGCCGTACTTCCGGCGAGAAAACCCAGCACCCCGGCTGCATCCCTGAATTGTTCATCTGACCATTCAGCATGATCGTCCTGGACAACATCCTCCATCCAAATAACCGCCCGGTCCTCCCCTACCTCGACGACGCCGAACGGCTTCGGCAAACGACTGTTCAGCGGCATGGCGTCCGACAACCCCGAGGCGTAGACCTCAGCCTCCGTCCGCCACGGATAGTTGGCTACCAAGCCAGGTCGGAACTCCTGTGGTATCCGCTCAATGCCACCCCACAGCAGCGGCGATTGAATAAGCTTCACCACAACACTGAATGCCAGAGTCCGTAACGAAGAATCCGCTGGGCGGGCCGAACCATAAACTCTCCACAACCCCCCGGTGGTCATGTTCAGGACAGACGATCCAATGCCGTATGCACCAACCGTATGAACCTCTACCTCGGGTTCCCCCAGCGCAAAGCCAACAACGTTGTTCAACAGCGCGGCGTCCGGTATGGCTGGCCCCAAGATTCCTAGCTTCCGCCACTGCTTGGATTCCATGCAAGCTCCTTAGAGCCGAGACGAAGACTTCGCCGGTGTCTACACATTAGATAACAGACTGTCTCGACGGACAATGAGCCGAAACGCACCTCCTTGCCGCAGATCCCCCGCCTACCGAACATTCGGCCACCGAAAGAGTACTTGAAGGGTGTTGCGGCGTAGGACCAGCTTGCGGGCGGCAGATTCAGCTGGAGGAAGGCTGGTCAGGGCGAGCCAAGTCGGCCTGGATCGCGCGGATGATCGAGGCGAGGATTCCGGACGCAAGAAGTCCTGGCCCCAGCGGACCGGCGGAATTCCCACCCAGCGGGGGCAAGCGCCGAAGCGCGGAACGGGCTTCGGCACTCATGTGCTCGAGTTGCCAGTGGATCTCGTCGTCGACCGTCTGGGGCCGACCGGGCGTCGCCAGTCCGGCCGCTTTCACGGCATACGCGGCTGCCCCAAGGCGTGCGCGCCCATGTGAGCGACGGCTGCGGCTTGTGTGGCAGAGCGGGCGGCAGCCACCGCAGCAGGGCTATTCACCTCGCTTGCGGCACGGCCAGCAACAAACCGCCGGCGGATCTCTTCGGCGGCACTGTGCTCACCGCGAGCGAAGGCTCGGGCTCGGGCGATGGCGTCGCGGGGGCGACCATCTGCCGGAGCCTGTGCCTCAAATAAGGCCAGGACTCGCTCAGCGCAGTCTGCGGCCCAAGTCGCGACGACGCGGCGCTCGGCCTCGCTTAGCGTCTGCGGAGAAGCCATATCAGTACCGTACACACGACTCGCAGACCGATCCCCGTTTACTCGACGACCAGTGCGCCTCGCCACTGGAGCTGATCGCTCCGCCTTGGTAGCTTTCAACGCATGGCCATCAAACTTGAGAATGTGGGTATCGCTGTTCGCGACATCGAAGCAGCAATCGCCTTTTTCACCGATCTCGGTCTTACGGTCATCGGCCGTGACACGGTCAGCGGCGAGTGGACCGATACTGCCGTTGGACTGGATGGAAACCACGCCAACATCGCGATGCTCCAGACCCCAGACGGTCATGGTCGACTTGAGCTCTTCGAATACATCCATCCCGAGGCGATCGAGTCGAACCCGACGCGTCCCAACGACATTGGCATGCACCGCGTGGCCTTCTCTGTAGACAACATCGATAAGGCCCTTGAGGTAGCTGCGAAGCACGGATGCTATCCGCTACGCGGCGTGGCGACCTACGCCGACCTCTACAAACTCACGTACCTCCGCGGTCCCAGCGGGATCCTCGTGATGCTCGCCGAGGAACTGAAGAAAGACTGACGCCCGAATCGGCCCGTATTGTTAGGCAACAAGGGTCGAGAGACCGTCCGGTAAAGGATCCTTCAATGTGCAGCAGAGTGCCCGCTAAGCGACCCGCCGTCTCGGCCAGGAAAACCGGTCCCAATGCTTGACAAAAATATAGGGTCACCCCCCGTAAACCCAGCCACACGGCGCAACCAGGACAGTGGAACCAATGAGCAGCAAGGCTCAGCACCCCACGATGCCCTCAGCCCGCAAACCCGCCGAAACCGGCTACAGATCATCCGCCCAGGCCTATCGGTGGGTCAAGGCTAAGGCCGGCTGCCGCCGTCGAGTTTGCGCTCAAGCGCCGCGCGCTCGGCTGCGTTCCCGCACAGCTTAATGGCCTGCAGGAGTGCGGACCGTGCCTCGTCGCGACGGCCGAGCCGAGTGAGCATCTCGCCGCGGACCGCGGGGAGCAGGTGCGAGCCGGCCAATTCGCCCCGTGATGCGATCGCGTCGACCAGCGCGAGGCCGCCCGCCGGACCGGAGGCCATCGCGACCGCGACCGCACGATTGAGTTCGATGATAGGCGAGGGTGTCAGCCGTCCGAGGGCTTCGTAGAGAATGATGATCCGCTGCCAGTCGGTCTCGGCCACCGAGTGCGCCACCGCGTGACACTCAGCAATGGACGCCTGAAGACCGTATGCGCCCAGTCCATGTCCGGCCCCCACGGCCCGTGCGAGTGCCGCACGTCCGCGCCGGATCGCCGACTGGTCCCACAGCTGTCGGTCCTGGTCCTCAAGAAGCACCGGGCGTTCGGACATGTCGAGTCGTGCTGGAAATCGGGCGGCGGTGAGTTCCAACAGTGCGAGCAGCCCGAACACCTCGGGCTCGGGCGCGAGCCGCACCAGCACGCGAGCCAGCCGGCGCGCCTCGCTGGCCAGATCCGTGCGGATCCACTCCTCGCCACCCGATGCGGAAGAACCCTCCGTGAAGATCAAATAGACAACCTGAAGCACCGAGCCAAGCCTCTCCGCCAACTCGTGCGCTTCCGGCACGGCGAACGGCACGCGGGCGGCGGCCAGCGTCTTCTTGGCCCGTGTGATGCGCGCCTGAATGGTCGGCACCGGCACAAGAAACGCCTTTGCTATCTCATCGCTGCCCATGCCGCCGACCACCCGCAGCGTCAACGCGATCCGCGCCTGCCTCGACAAGACCGGATGGCATGAGACGAACATCAAAGCCAGCACGTCGTCGTCGATCGCACCGGGGCTGAACAGCGCGTCCGCTCCCGGTATCTCCGCCGCGAGGTCGCGGGCAAGCAGGGCATACTTTTCCTCGCGCGCCGCCAGCCTTCTGAAAGTGTCGATCGCACGACGCCTTCCGGTAGTCAGCAGCCACCCGACAGGCTCTGCTGGCACCCCGTTGACGGACCAGGAGACGAGTGCCTCGGCGAGGGCTTCCTGTGCGAGATCCTCAGCCAGCGGAAAGTCTCCGGTGTAGCGGGCGAGGGCGCCGACGAGGCGGGCGGATTCCATCCGCCACACCGCTTCGACGGCGCCCCTCGCCTCGTGCGCTGTCACTGCCGGGTCAGAGCTGTCCGGTCTTCTCGCGCCACGCGAGTTCCTTCTGGATCCATTCGTTGTCCTGAGGAAACTCATCGATGGTGGTGACGCGGCGGATCTCGGTCTTGCTGCCCGCCGTCAGGGGCGCCCGCTTGGCCCACTCGATGGCTTCCTGCTTGGACGCGACGTCGAGGATGTAGTAGCCAGCGAACAGTTCCTTCGTCTCCCCGTAAGGACCGTCTGTAACCACCGGAGTTTCGCCGGTAAAGTCGACGACGACGCCCTCGTTCGGATCGGCCAGGCCCTCGGCCGCCAGCAGGACCCCGGAACGGACCAGCTCGTCGTTGAACTTGCCCATGCTCTCCATGATTTCCGCGAAGTCGATGTTCGCGAAGTTCGCGTACGACTCGTCGGTTGCCCGGATGATCAACATGTACTTGGCCATTTCATACTCCTTTGTTATGGAAGGTCGCCCTTCGACCTTCTCACCCACAGGTCGAACGGCGCGAGGCCAGATCGACACTAGGCGAAGAATATTTTCTTGCTTTCCGGGCGGGACGGCCCGCCAACCCACGATCAACGCTCACCGAAACACCCCGCCATCTCGAAAGATGACTTTGGCCGGGACTTCACTGATCCCCGTTGACCGGTTGTGGCTGGCAGGGCAGGCTGTCCATGACAGGGGGATCATGATCAAGTACCTACGCACCTCGGCTGCCGTCGCGTCGCTGCTTGGGTTCGCCCTTGCCGGGTGCCAGCCGGCAGCCGGTCCGCTGACGGTGGGACCGTCCGCGACGCCGCCAATCCCTTCGTCGTCCGAGCTCGCGGCCATCGTCCGGGCTGCCGTCGAAGATCGCAACGGCACAGTTCTTGACGCTCCCACCGCCCCGCGCCTCGCCAACGGGCAGACGACAGGGGCCTACCGGGCCAAGCGCGAGCGGGACCTCCCCGTGGTGGCACGGTCGAAAGTCGGATTCAAATCGACCGGTTACTGGTATACGTCCTTTTCGACGACGGTGACGGTGGAGTCGATCGACGTGACCGGTTCGGAGATTAGCGTCCATTTCAAGGAATTGACCGAGGAATACCTCAGCTCGAAGACGAATGGGCCGAGCAGCGTCCCGACGGGCTACTCGTTGCCGCAGACCGCGACGTTCCGGGCATCCGCGGACGGCTGGAAGCTAGACAGCATCGCGCCTTCCGTGCACGGGGGCGGCTTGCCGATGTCCGTCGTCGAGGGCTGAGAACTGCCCGTTAGAGCATCGGCTTGCGGACACTTATGCGCCATATAGCGATCACAGAACGCCGCCTCATAGCGATCAAATCCACAACTCCGGCACTCCCGTGATCACCGGGCACGTTACCCTCGAGAATGAGTGCCTCACGGACGGGCACGCGGCCCTGATCCTCGCGGGCGTGCAAAATGCGTGGCGGAACACTTCGATGTTTCCGTCGAACACTCCACCTTCCCGCTCGAACCGGCCCCGCACCGCGACCAGGAACACATCCCCCACTGACGAAACGGATACACGCCATGACCAGCGCCGACCCCACGGCCACCATCACGAGCACGGGTGTGCTGCAGCGCCGCGGGCTGCGCCTTGAATACGCGACCCTCGGCTGGAACGTTATCGGCCTGGCGGTCCTGGCCGCCGCGGCGGTCCAGGCCGGCTCCCCAGCCCTGGCTGGCTTCGGCCTGGACTCACTGATCGAGATCTTCGCCTCCCTTGTAGTGGTGTGGCAGCTCAAGGGGGTCCACGCGGACCGGGAGGCCCGGGCGATGCGGCTGATCGGGGCCGGCTTCGCAATCCTCGTCGTGTACCTGATCATCCAGCTCATCGTGGTCTTTGCCACCGGCGGCCGGCCGGGCGTATCACTGCCGGGGATCATCTGGACCGCACTGACGTTCCTGGTCATGCTGGCCCTGGCCTGGGGCAAGATCCGCACCGGATAGGGAAGTGCTCACCTAATTAGACAGATGCGGAAATTCCCGCTTGATGATGGCCAGTACCTTGCCCTCCACCTCGCGGATGCTCCTGAAGGGAACATGGACGATGCCGGGATCGAAAGGGTTAGTTACGTAGCCAGCTGTCGGGATTTTTTGGCGCCTGGCCTCTCCCTCAGGGAGTGGTCAACAAAATGGCGGACGCAATGCCGATCAGACAGACGTGGCAAACCAGTTCGACCTTGGAGCTGAAGACACGAGCGACGGTAACGTCCTACGGGAGTGGCCGTTTCGGATTTGGAAATAGCCCGCTCGTCGGTCTGGTGAGGTGCTCAGTATCCGGCGACAGCGTGGGGGACGTAGGAACTTTCCAGTTCGGCCTTTTCCTCGGGGGTGAGCGTCAGTTCCAGGGAGGCGAGGGCGTCCTGGAGGTGGGCCGGCTTGCTCGCGCCGACAATCGGTGCACTGACGACGCTGTTGGAGCGGACCCAGGCCAGGGCGACCTGGGCGCGGGGCACTCCGCGGCGTTCGGCGATGACGCGCACGGCTTCGGCGACCGCCCTGTCGCTTTCCTCGGTGGTGTAGAGCGTCTTGCCGAACTCGTCCTTCTCCGAGCGGTTGGTTTTCTCGTCCCAGTCCCGTGTGAGCTTCCGCGAGCCAGGGGACTCCAGGGCAGTACCCCTATCTTCTGGTCCGCGCAGAGGGGGAACATTTCGCGTTCCTCCTCCCGGTAGACCAAGTTGTAATGGTCCTGCGTGGTGACGAAGCGGGTCCAGCCGTTCAATTGCTGCTGGTACAGCGCTTTGCTGAACTGCCAGGCGGCCATCGAGGATGCGCCGATATAGCGGACCTTGCCGGCTTTGACGACGTCGTGAAGGGCTTCCAGGGTCTCCTCGACCGGCGTGGCGGGATCCCACCGGTGGATCTGGTACAGATCCACGTAGTCGGTTGCCAGTCGGGTCAGGCTGGCATCAAGTTCCGCGAAGATGGCCTTGCGTGACAGGCCCCGCCCGTTCGGGCCTGGCCGCATTACCCCGTGCACTTTCGTGGCGATGACAGTTTCCTCCCGATGGGTAAAATCGGCCAGGGCCCGGCCCATGATTTCCTCGCTCGAGCCATGGGAGTACACGTTGGCGGTGTCAAAGAAATTGATGCCCGCTTCCACGGCCTGGCGGATCAGCGGCCGGCTTTGGTCCTCCGGCAGCGTCCAGGGATGCGGACCCCGGTCCGGGTCCCCGAACGTCATGCATCCCAGGGCCAGCGGCGAGATGTCCATGCCGGTATTTCCGAGCTTGATGTATTCCACGTTCGTCCTCCGTCAAATAGACATAGTCATAGTCCCGGAGCTTGGCACGGCCCTTGCCCTCCACGCTATGTGAAAAACGGCCCACTGTGGGCGCACGCAAGGTGTCACGGCGATCCCACCGTCACAGCGTCGCCGGCAGAGGCAGACGCCGTCGGGTTTTAGGGAACCAGCGACTACTTCGGGGCGAGGCTCTGATTGTTGGCGCCGTGCTGTGGCGGGGGCTGGTGCCGCCGCAATGGCTCCCCTGTTTTCGTGCGTCTGCCGTATCCGCGGACGGGTCTGAGGGGCGCCGCCGTTCGTGCAGCTGTCCGCCGCTCGAATCATGAATTATTTTAAGGGGTGGAATCATTATTCGGAGACCAGAGACCAGAGACTCAGTGCGCCGTGCGGGCTTGCCCGGGAGCCTGCAATGAGCGCGGGCAGGATCCGGTGCCAGTCGAGGCTCATATCTTCCAGCAGGATCAAGCCTTTCTGGGCAAAGAAGCGCCGCACCTGTCAACGCGAGGTGCGGCTGTTTGGAGGAGGCCTAGGTGGGGATAATTGGGGTGTGGACAGTGTCCACACTTTGGGTCTCGGAGTGGGCCGTACCGGTGCCGCACTGGGCCGGACTACACCGCCGGGCTGACCTCGATCCGCTGGTGGCCCTACTTCCTGGGGACCGCCATCGGTATCCTCCCGGGGACGGTGAGTTATGTGACCTTGGGCGCGTTCGGCGGCCAGCCGGGGTGGCAGCTCGGCCTCTCTCTCGGGGCCCTCGGTGTGCTTACCGTGGCCGGGCTGGTGTTCGTCGTCCGGCGGCGCCGGAAGGACAAGGCCTCCGATGTTTGATGCCCGGTTGCGGCGTGGCATGGCGCCGGCCCTGGGTCGGGTCGCTGGATGGCTGGACCGGCCATGGATCACCCCTGACCGGCTGACGGGCTTGAACCTGGTGCTTGGCCTAACCAGTGCCGCTCTGGCGGTGCAGTGGTGGCTGCCGGCCCTGGCCGCGTGGCTGCTGTGCCGGGTCGCCGACGGCCTCGACGGCCCGCTGGCCCGGCGCCGGAACGCCCGCGCGGGGATTGAAGACACCGGGCGGGGCGGATTCTGGGACATCTGCGCCGATTTCATCGTCTACGGCGCCACGGTCCTCGGCGTCGGGATCGGCGCGGCAGCGGGCTTCGGTGTCCCGTGGCTGCCGTTCCTGCTGGTCCTTTTCGCCTACTACATCAACGGCACGGCCTTCCTGGCGTTCTCCTCCATCGCCGAAAAAACCGGCCGCCAGCTCAGGGACGGCCGGTCCTTGTCCTTCCTGGCCGGCCTGACCGAAGGCGCCGAGACCGTGGCCGTGCACAGCCTCTGGCTGATCTTCCCGGGCGCCGCCTGGGAAATCGCGTCCGTCTGGGCGCTGATGGTCACCGCCAGCGGCGTCCAGCGGATCATCGCCGGTTACCGGTCCCTGCGGTGAGGCACGGGCCGGTCCAGCCATCGGCGCCGGAACCAGATCAGCGCCGCCATGGCCCGGCGTGTACCCGGAGAGGCCAGGCGTTCCCGGACATCGGCGACGGCGGCGTTCCACACACCGTCCGAATAGGTGGGGTAGGGGTGCGTCGTTCCGGCGATGTCAGAGGTGGTCATTCCTTTCTGGACTGCCAGGGTCAGTTCAGCCAGGGATTCCCCGGCCCGCGGACCGACGATCGTGCCGCCCAGGATTTTTCCCCGCCGGTCCACGATCAGGCGGGTGAACCCGTCCGTGGTGTCCTCCGTGACGGCCCGGTCGACATGGTGATGCCGGACAGTCCGGGCACGATGCTGCAGGCGGGCCTCGGCGGTGGTGAGCCCGACGGCGGCCACTTCCGGTGCGGTGAACGTCACCCGAGGCACCGTGCCGCTGATTGTGCGGTTGAGTCCGAGGACCGCGTTCGAGGCGGCCACGGAGGCGTGGACGCCGGCCAGGTGGGTGAACCGGGGGTTAGCGGTCACATCTCCGGCGGCCCAGATGCGCGGGTTGGACGTCATCATCCTGGCATCGGTGAACACGCGGCCGGCCTCGTCCAGGCTGACCCCGATCCGTTCCAGGCCCAGACCCGCGGTCCGGGGCGTGCGTCCGGTGGCCAGCAGAACGACGTCGGCGTCCACATTAGCGCCGTGCGCAAGCCGGAGCCGGGACCCGGCGTCCGTGGTGACCGCGTTCTCGACGGTCGTGTTCTCCAGGACGCGGACACCGTCGGTTGCCAGGGCATCCCGGACGAGGTCGGCGGCGTCGGGGACTTCCTTGGGGAGGATCCGGGAGCGGATGATCAGGGTGACCTCTGATCCGAGGCGGGCGAAGGCTTGTCCGAGTTCGCACGCGATCGGGCCGCCGCCGACAATCGCCAGCCGCCCCGGAAGGGTGTCGAGTTCCCAGATCGTGTCCGAGGTCACGATGGCGCCCGGGTCCAGGCCCCGGATGCCGGTGCTGACCGGTGCGCCGCCGGTGGCAATCAGTGCCTGCCGGAAACGGATCGTCCTGCCATCAACCTCGGCCACGCCGGGGGCGCGGAACGTCAGGGTGCCCTTGATGACTTCCGCCCCGGCGGCTTCGAGTGCCGCCGGGGAGTCGACGGGTTCGATGGTGTTGATCGCGGCGAAGATGCGTTTCCGGACCTCGGCGAATTCCGGTGGCTGCCCGGTTAGGGCGCGGGCTGTCGCGGCGTGGTCGGCTGCCGAGAGGAGGGTTTTGGACGGGACGCATCCTGTCCACAGGCAGTCACCGCCGGTGCGGGCCTGTTCGACCAGGACGGTCCGCGCTCCGAAGCCGGCTGCCGTTTTGGCACCCACGATCCCGGCGGTCCCCCCGCCGACGACCAGGAGGTCAATGATCGGGTTCTCAACTGCCATGATGGACTCCTTGTGAGTGATGTTGCATGCCGGACATTTGCGCCCGACGGTCCGGTTTTGCGCGACCGTGCCGCTGCGGCGGAACGAAACCTGAAGGAGCCCGCCATCCGCGATAAGTACACACTGTTTGCCCCGTATTACGACCAGTTCTCATGCGAATACCCTGTCTATCATGCCGGACGGGTGCTCGGCATTGACGCCCTCGCCCCCACGGAGGGCCAGCAGGTGCTGGACATCGGCTGCGGAACCGGGCTGAATTTTCCCCTGCTGCAGGAGCGCATTGGTGCCTCCGGGACCATCGTCGGCATCGACCGCAGCGCCGACATGCTGCGCCAGGCGCGGCGACGCGCCCAGGCCCGCGGCTGGGAGAACGTGATCCTACTCCAGGCGGACATGGTGCTGCTGGATCCAGGGTCGATCGCTGCCCGCATCGAAGAGAGCGGGGGATCTGCGGGTTCGGATGCTGCCCTGGCCACCTACTCGCTGTCCCTGATGGGGGACTGGCAGCAGGCCTGGACGAACATGACCGGGCTGCTGGCCAGAGACGCGCGGGTCGGGGTCGTGGACCTGCAGGACCCGGTGGGATGGGCGCGGTGGCTCACTCCGCTGGCACGACTGGCCTGCGCGGCCGGAGGATCCGATATCACCGCCGCCCCCTGGCGGGCCGTGGAGGAACGCTGCGTCGATGTCGTCTCCGCCTCCGCCCGGGGCGGACACCTGCAGATCCGGGCCGGGAAGACGGCGAACGACCGATAACCGGGGCCCGGCTTTACTGGAGTGTGCACCGTTGCCGGTATTTGTTTTTGCTGTGTAGTGCAGATTACTGAACGGTGCTCCGGACCGGCCTTACCTTAAAGACGTCAGCAAAACCCTGTTCATGGAAGGTCGCCGTCATGGCTTCTGCATCAGCTCTTTCCCGTCCCGCGTCCGGCACCGGCGTGGGGCGGCGCGTTCTGGCCGGGGCCGCCGGGGGCATTGCCGGCGGTATCGTGTTTGGAATTCTCATGGCCATGATGGGCATGCTGCCCGTCATCGCGTCCATGGTCGGCTCCAACTCGGCCGTGGTCGGGCTCAGTGTTCACCTGATGATTTCGGTGGCTATCGGGCTCGGCCTGACGGTACTGTTCGGCAACCGGTTCCCGACCGGGTATGGCCGCGGTGCCCTTGTCGGACTCGGCTACGCGGCCATCTGGTGGGTCCTTGGCCCGCTGATGATCATGCCGGTCATGATGGGCATGCCCCTGTTCGCCATTAACCTCACCGCGCTGATGAGCCTCATGGGGCACCTGATCTATGGCGTTATTCTGGGACTGGTGGCGGTCCGTGTCCTGAGGAGCCGGGCATGACCGATTCCTGCCGGGTCGATGTGGGGGCCACCGTCTCCGGAGACCTGCGACCGTGGGCCCCGCAGCAACGAGAGGCCGACCCGCTGATGGCAGAACCCGCAGACCCGTTCAGTTGTTTGAATGAAGTTGATCTGTTCGCTGATCTGAGCGCGCAGGAGATCGGGGCGATGGACCTCATGGCCCCGGCCCGGCTGTTCCGCCGCGGGGAATTGCTCTTCAGCCAAAGCCAGCCCGTCAAGGCGCTGTTCATCCTCAAATCCGGCCGGGTGCGGATCTTCCGGGTCGCTGAGGACGGCAAGGCCCTGACGATGGCCATCCTGGAACCGGGCGCCGTGTTCGGGGAGATGATGCTCGTGGGCCAGCGGATGTATGACAACTATGCCGAAGCCATCGAAGACTCCGCGATCTGCCAGCTCAGCGTGGACGAGGTCGAACGGTTCCTGCTCTCGGATCCGCGCATCGCCATCCGCATCTCCCGGCTCCTGGGCGAACAGGTAGCCCGCCTCGAAGAACGCCTGACCGACCTGGCGCTGCGGCCGCTATCGGCCCAGGTGGCGTCCACCCTGCTCAAACTCGGTGACGCCGGAGGGCCGCCACGCTTCGGGCAGGCCCGGACCATCCACCTGACCCACGAACAACTCGCCGGTCTCCTCGGCGCCTCCCGGGAAGCCACCAGCAAGATCATGGGCGAGTTCACGGCCAAAAAAGCCATCCGGCAGGGCCGCGGGCGCATCACCATCCAGGACCGCGACGTCCTGCGCAAACTGGCCCGGAGCTCCTCATGATCACGGCCACGTTTCACGGCCAGGTGATCGCCCGCACCGAGCAGACCGTCTATCTGGAAGGCAACCACTACTTCCCACCGGAGTCCCTGGTTCCGGACACATTGGAAAACAGCTGGGTCCGGACCCTGTGCTTCTGGAAAGGCATCGCCCGCTACCACCACGTCCACGCGGGAGGCCACCAGGCACCGAACGCCGCCTGGTCCTACCCGCGGCCGACACCCCTGGCCCGGATAATCAAAGGCCACGTCGCCTTCGCCCCCGGCAGTGGCGTCACCGTCAGCGGCGACCGCCCCTGAGCGTTCCCGGTTTCGCCACTGCCGTCTTGCCCACAGTTTTGTCCTTTGTGAATCGAAAAGATAAGAGAGTACCCGCATGCCGCGCATTCCCGCCCACACCGTTGCCACAGCACCCGAAGCATCCCAGGGGATCGCCCGGAAACTGGAGCAGAAAATGGGCAAACTGCTCAACATCCACGCCGGGATGGCCCACTCACCGGCTGTGATCGCCTCCTACGAGGGGATGTCGGCCGCCATCGCAGCCCACGGCAGCTTTGACGCCCGCACACGGGAAGCGATCGCCCTGGCCGTTGGAAACCAGAACGGCTGCGACTACTGCCAGGCCGCCCACACCCTCTCGGCACGCCGGGCCGGGCTGACAGATGAGCAGATCATCGCGATCCGCGCCGGTGAAGTGGACTTCGACGACAAAATCGAAACCATCTCCTCCGTGGCCCGCGAAGCCGCGGCCAGGACGGGGAACGTCTCCGACGCGACCTGGCAGGCGGCCCTGGACGCCGGCTGGAGCGCCGAGGAACTCTCCGAAGCGTTCGCCCACATCGCGGCAAACCTGTTCACCAACTACTTCAACCACTACGCCGGAACCGAACTGGACCTGCCCGCCGTCCCGGAACTGAGCGCCTGAGACGCCGGGGAAGGTGGAAGGGAGGGCGCTCCCTTCCACCTTCCCCACGCTCACGCTCACGGCACCCTGCCGCCCGGTCCGCCGCTTAGCCTCCACACCAGCAGGAGAACCATGAAGATCCCAGCCCTCCTCCGGAGCGTCGAGCTCCTGACACGTCCGGTCCACCCGGAGAGCAGGGCCGCGATGGATCAGCGCTGGGCCGGGCTCCCCGGGCACGTGAAGACCCCGGCGCAGCTGCTGGGACGAAGCGCCGTCGGCTGCGAAGGCACCCACGGCGTTTTTCCCAAATGCAATCTGACCTGCTCGCCGTGCTACCACTCCGCGGACGCGAACAAGGTCCGGATCGACGGCGGACACACCGTCGCCGCCGTCAGGAAGCAGATGGAGTTCCTGCGCCGGGTCCGGGGCCCCCGCGCCCACGCCCAGCTGATCGGCGGGGAAGTCAGCCTGCTCCCGGCCAGGGACCACGCGGCAGCCCTGGAAGCCATGCAGCCAACGGCCGCGAACCGATGTCCATGACCCACGGCGATTTCGACTACGACTACCTCATGGACGTCGTCCTGGACCATGACGGCAGCCCCCGGTTCCGCAAAGTGTCCTTTGCCGCGCACTTCGATTCCCTGATGCGGGGCCGCCGCGGCGCCGTGCGCCCCCGAAATGAAGCCGAACTGAACCCGTTCCGCGCCCGGTTTGCCGAAATGTTCGTCGCCCTCAAACACGACCACGGAATCAGTTCCTACCTTGCCCACAACATGACCGTCACCCCGGGCAACGTCGGCCAGGTCGCCGAGGTCACCACGGCGGTCCTGAACATGCCATACGACATGCTCTCCTTCCAGCCGGCCGCCTACATCGGGGATGACCGGAGATGGTCCGAGGACTTCGAGGAGATCACCATCGACGCGGTCTGGTCCCGCATCGAAGCCGGCGCCGGCCACAGGATTCCCTGGCAGGGAACCCAGTTCGGGGACACCCGCTGCAACCGGACCGCCGTCGCCCTCAGCACCGGGACCGGACTCACCGCGCTGCTGGACCCGGAGGACCCGCGGGACCTCGCCGCGCGCGACCGGCTCCTGAAGCACCACGGAGGAATGTATTTCGGCGGCACCCCGGCCTGGATCGTGGGCGCCAGAATCCTCCGGGCACTCCTGGCCCACCCCGCAGACCTTCCCGTCATCGCCGCTTTTGCCCGCCGCCTCGTGCACCGCGCCGGCGGCCTGCGTGCGGTGGCATCCGCGGCCTGGCGCCGCCGGCTGTCGTTCAAAACGTTCGTGGTTCACAACTTCATGGACGCCGCCGACGTCACACCCGCGTGGGCCCTGATGGAGCAGGGCGTGGTCAGTGATGACCCCAAAATCCGGGAAACCCAGGAACGCCTCGGCGCTTGCATGTACGCGATGAGCCACCCCGAAACCGGGAAGCTCATCCCGGCCTGCGTCCAGCACTCGACCCGGGACGCTGCAGAAAACGCCGGACTACGGAAAATGCTGCCGCTCCGTCCGGTCACAACGTCGGCCGGGAAACCGTAGCCGTGACGCAGCGAAGACGCCCAACCAAGACGATGATCACCCTGACAGGACCGGAACACCGCCCATGATTTTTACCCTCCGCGCCAGAAACCTCCTCCCCGGTATCGCGGCGGCCGCGCTGGCACTGGCCGGCTGCGCCGCCCCTCCGGCCGCCCAGCCCGGGTTCACCGGCTGGGACCAGGTCACCGCCGCCGCCCAGGGCCAGACCGTGCGCCTGTGGATGTATGGCGGCGACGAGCAAGGAAACTCCTACGTCGACAACACGCTCAAACCCGCGGCGGCGAAAGAAGGAGTCACGCTCAAACGCGTCCCGGTCGCCGACACGAAAGACGCGATGAACCTTTTCCTGACCGAAGTGCAGGCCGGAACCCGCAACGGTGCCGTCGACCTGGTCTGGGTCAACGGGGACAACTTCGGCATCGGCAAACAGGCCGGGGCCTGGTCCTGCGGCTGGACATCGATGCTGCCCAACATGACACTCACCGCGGCGTCCGACCCGCTGCTGGCCAACGATTTCGGGACACCGGTCGAGGGTTGCGAAGCGCCGTGGAGCAAGGCCCAGTTCACCTTCGCGTACAACTCCGCCACCGTCACCGACCCCCCTAAGACCCTGGCAGGGCTGCTGGACTGGTCCCGGACCCATCCAGGCCGCTTCACGTACCCGGCGCCGCCGGACTTCACCGGCTCCGTCTTCACCAGGCAGGTGCTCTACAGCGTCTCCGGCGGATACGCTAAGGTGCCGCTCGGCTTCGACCGGAAAGCATTCGACACGCTCACCCCGGCCCTGTCCGACACGCTCACCGGCCTTGCCCCGTCGCTATGGCGCGAAGGGAAGACCTACCCGAAGACATCCGCGGAACTAAACGCCCTGTACGCCGGCGGCCAGGTCGATTTCACCATGACCTACGGCCCGGGCGTGCTGGTCATCCGGCAGGAAAGCATCAGCATCCAGGACAATACCCGGAGCTCTGCCGAGCACGGCGTGCCCGGCATCGTGACGGACATCCCGGTGCTGGGGCCCCGCCGGCTGGTCACCGTTGACGCATCCGGCATCACACTTCAGGCCGAGGCGCCCTGGGGCCGGCCGCTGGGTGCCGGCGATGCCGTCCGGCTCACAATCCCGCTCTCCGCGCGGGCCCTCGTCCCGGGCCAGCCGGACCCCCGCGGGCCCACCACGGGGGACACCGCCACCGCAGTCATGACTACCGGAAGAACCTGACAATCTGGCCCCTGTGGTCGATGCCCCCCATCATTTACCCCGGGAACTGCCCGGGCTAAGAAAAGGAAAACGATCATGAGACATGCCCTGACACGGAGTGCTGCCCTGGCAGCAGGAACCCTGCTCACGCTCGGACTGGCCGCCTGCGGCGCCGGCGCGGACCCGCTGAACAACGCCCGGCCCACGGACCAGGCCAGCTCTGGAGGCGCCCTGGTCATCGGCTCGGCCAACTTCCCCGAGAGTCAGACGCTTGCGGAGATCTACGCAGGTGCGCTGAACGCAGCCGGCATCCCGGCGTCGACCAAGCCCGGGATCGGATCCCGCGAAGTGTATGTCAGGGCGTTGCAGGACAGGTCCATCGACCTTGTTCCGGACTACAGCGGCAATCTGTTGCGGTACGTGGACAAGACGGCCACCGCTGTCAGCGCCGAGGACGTCATGAACGAACTCCCCGGGAAATTGCCCGGGTCGACACTTTGCGAAGATACGTCGAGGCACTCGGCGGGCGAGCGGATCCAGATCGCCTGACGAGCCGCCTCGGAACCGTCCGTGCTGCGGCCGTCGTCCTGTCCGCGCGAGCGGTTTCAGACGAGGCCAAATGGGGTGTGCTTAACGTGCACACCTGGTCTTCGGACTGATTCGTATATCGGGCGGACTGGGCCGGTCTGGGGAGCTCTTCGGGGGTATGGACAATGTCCCCACTTCGCGCTCCGGACTCACACCCCTGTGGCACAAATCTTTCGTTGTGGCGGGCTGGAAGTTCGAAACGCCTCACCTCAGGGTATTTGGTACTGGATTGGTACCATTGAGTATGGCTATGAATCTGCGAGTTCCGGAAGACCTCGACCGCCGTCTCGATGAGCTTGCCGCCGAGGAACACACCTCCAAGTCGGCGCTTCTTCTCCAAGGGGCTGAGCTGATCCTCCAGCGCCACGGTCGCCGTCGCGAGATCAGTGAGGGTCTGGATTTCGTAATGAGCCACGATGCGGTGCTGCTCAAACGCCTTGAGGATGCATGAGTTTTTACCTCGAGATTGAGGACGCGCTGCAGGTGATCGACCGGTACGGGTTCCACATCCGTGACATCGGGTTGCTCGCCTCCGCCTTGGCGCGCCCCGCAACGACGGTCATGGGCGCGGAAGCCTATCCTCAGCTGGCCGTAAAGGCGGCGGCACTCCTCGAGTCCGTGGCCAGGTTTCATCCGCTCATCGACGGCAACAAGCGGACTGCCTGGACGCTTATGGTCCTGCTGCTCTGGATCAACGGCTACCGGCATGACTTCAGCACCAACGAGGGCTTCGATCTGGTTGTGGGGGTGGCTGCCGGAGTCGTGGACTTGCAGGGCAGCGCCGACTTGATCGAGAAACACCTGATTCGGCGGTAGGTCCTGTGGGAGGGGTTCCCGGTTGATTCGAGGAACCGTTTGACGTGCGGTTGGTGGGGAGCCTGCAGGGCCAGATTCGGAGTGTGGACAATGTCCACACTTTTTGGCTTCGGACTGGGCCGTACATTGGCCGCACTGGGCCGGATTCCGCATGTTTCCGGGACTTCTCAGTGTTTACAAGGCCTGGAGTCCGGTTCGAGTCCCACCTCGGGCACAGTGGTTCCGCAGGTCAGCAGGGTTTCAGGATCTTGGGTGTGCACAAAAACTCGTTTTCTGTGCACACGAAGCCTAGAATTTTGGGTATGGCCAGCGTCTGGGAACGGAAAAAATCGGACGGATCCACGTCCTACACGGTCCGCTGGCGGAACCCCAGACGCGAAAGCAAGAGGGGATTACCCTAGCGACGTCGGCGGAGGCCCAAACACTCAAGCGCCTCCTTGATGCCAACAACCAATCCTTTGAGATTGCCCAGCATGCGATGGTCGCGAACCAGACTAAAGCCCCCACCGTCTCGGCCGTGATCCAAGAGCATATCGACCTTCTGGTCCGGCCTTCAGTTGGCACAGTGCACACATATCAGACCATGCTGAAGCTGCACCTCGCCGACATCATCGGGCACATACCCGTGGACAAGCTTAACTGCCGGCACCTGACGTACTGGATCAAGGCCATGCAGACCAAAGGCCGGTCCGCTAAGACCATCAAGAACAACCATGGCCTCATTTTTTTCGGCGATGGAGAAAATGAGGTAACCTTCCTGCGGTCTGTGCAGGGGTGGTCTCCGGCGGGGTGGTGGCGCTGAAGCGGGTGGTGTGGGTTTGTGGGTCAGGCTGCGGGTGCGAGGGTGACGG
>NZ_JBEPNF010000027.1:0-24903 GCF_040546085.1 Arthrobacter sp. UYEF21 | reverse complement strand
CCCGACGCGGCCTGGATCAACAAACCCGCCGAGAAAACCGACACAAAAGCAGCAGCCTAACTCCCACTGGCCTCATTCACCTTGACAAATTCCGATGGCCTGGTGCAGACACTTCTGCAAATGACATTTCAGCACTGAATCGGCAAGGCGAAATGACTGGTCAGTAAGGGTCCTCATTGACGCGCCCAGGCGAGAGTCCCCAGCCCCGCCGGCCGGGGCCGGCAACCGAAGGTTGCCTATGGCGAAGGCGTCACGGACAGCGGCTGCGATCAAGGCCGCAACGATCAGGCCCGACCAGCAGACCTGACCCTGCCGCTGGCAGGGTCAGGTCTGCGATTATGGTCTGGACCGATCATCGAGCCGAGACCGATGGCGGGCGCATCCAATATGCCCAGCCGACGCCGTCCATACGGAAGAGGACTGAGCGCCCTACGTCAGCTGCCCGACCGATGAGATGTTCTTGCCCGCCCTCGTCGATCGCCTCAGGATGAATGCGCCTCAGCTGCCGCCGCTCCTCTTGAGTTTTCCGTTGACGCCGTCAGGGAAGAATCCGCCGGATTCTACCGATTCCGCGGTCAGGTAGGCGATGTTCAGGACCTGCGCGGGGGTACGGCTGAAAGCCAGGGCGTTAGCGTCGGCGGGCACGAGGTTGGCTACCTCGTCGGTTCCGATGCCCTGATCAAGGTCCGTTGTGCCGTCGAGGCTGTCGCGGGCGTCCGAGATGGCCTGCGCGGGTTCCTGAAGGTCCAGGGCGTACATGGTGGTTCTGATAATGCCGGCGTGGTAAGCCTCCACGGCAAGGATGCCGGCAGCCGCCTCGAGGTAGGTCTTGTTGTCGATGAACGGGGCAGCACCCTTATAGGCCGTGACGCCGACGTCTTCAAAAATGAAAGCCCCGAGCAGGAAACTGGTTTCGTCCGCGAACGGGCTGAAGGTCTGGCCCGCGGTGATAAGTCCGGCGGCGAGAGCGGCGGCGGTAAAGCTTGCATCAAGATCGATCGGCGGGCGGGCCACCGCCGCTTTGCCCAACGCGCTGCGTAGGAACCGGACATGGGCCTCTTCATCTGCTGCGATCTCCACCGCGTACTTCTGGATCAGGCTGCCGGCGGTGAACGGGACCTGGCTGCCGCCGGTTACGCCGCCCTTCTTTCCCTTGCCGTCCGTGAGGCTGTCGGCCAGGCCTTCGCCCGTCACTGCACGCAGGTAAAATTCGGCCTCTAGGTATTCCAGGTTCAGTGCGAAGTTCAGGATTGCCGAATCACTGGGTCCTTCCTGATCGGTGTGGGCGGCTGCAGACGTGGCAGAGAGGAGCGCCACCGTGCCGCCGATGCCTGCTGCGCCCGCGGCCCGGAAAAGCCTGCGGCGGTCAAGGCTGTTTTCCGCGCTCCGGGCCATGGCGTTGGTAATGAATTTCTGGTCGAACATTCGGTTCTCCTGCCATTCAAATGTAATGGCGGGGGCAGGACTTACTCCTTTAGCGCACCCCAGCGCTGCGACACCCTCGTCGCCACGGCCTGACCGGCCATGATAACTGTCAGAGTACTATCCGCGACTACGCCGAGGATAGAGCCGAGTGTCATCCGGAAGTCGCCTGCGCTGGGTCTTGTGGGATTGCGGGGGCAGTGCAGGCGACTTCTGCTACCGAAACGTTTGAAGTCGCCCGCACCAAGCGCCACCGATGCTGGGTACAGGCGCCAGCGTCAGCGCGGCATAGGCGAGGATGAACGCTGCCGGCCCCTACCAGCTGGTGGTGCCGAAATAGTTCTGGAGCTCGCCGACCGACGGGAGTGTAAAGACCAGTGTCGCGGCGGCTGCGGCGGCGACGAGAACCACCGGTATTCCGAGCCGAATCACCGCCCGCCGCCGGCTGCCCGGGACAGGACCCGTCACGGGGTGTCCCCGGCGCCGGCGGCAGGGGCCGGGTTTTCGTCCTCGGCGGTGTGGATGGCCCAGGCTGCGTTGACGAGGCCGATATGGCTGAAGGCCTGCGGGAAGTTTCCGAGCAGCTCGTTGCTGTCCGGCGCGACTTCTTCGGCCAGCAGGCCCAGGTCGGTGGCGAAGGCCGCGGCCCGTTCGAAGACGGTCCGGGCGCGCCGGGTCTGCCCGGCCAGGGCCAGGGCATGGGCCAGCCAGAAGGTGCACAGCAGGAACGTGCCTTCCTCCCCGGAGAGCCCGTCGTCGCCCTGGTACCGGTACACCAGGCCCCTGCTGTCGGTGAGCCGGTTCTCGATGGCGTCGATCGTTGCCAGCATCCGGGGATCATCGGCGGGCACGAACCCCACGATGGCGAGCATCAGGGCCGAGGCGTCGAGGTCCTCGGAGCCGTAGGCCTGGGTGTAGGCGTTGGCTGTCTCGTTCCAGCCGTTCGTGCGGATCGAGTCGGCCAGCAGGGCCCGGGTCTGCACCCAGTGGGGGACCCGGTCTTCCGCGTTCAGGATCCCGGCGAGGCCGATGGCCCGGTCCACGGCCACCCAGCACATCAGCTTTGAATGAAGGTAGTGCCGGGGTGCGCCGCGGACCTCCCAGATGCCCTGATCCGTGGACTGCCAGCGCGATGCTGCCGCGTCGGCCGCATCGGCAAGGAATTGCCGCGTCCCGGGCTCCAAATCGTCAAGGTACTCCGGGAGGGTGGCGGCGGCGTCGAGGAGTTCGCCGTAGACGTCGAGCTGGCGCTGGTCCCAGGCGCCGTTGCCCACCCGCACCGGGGCGCTGTCGCGCCAGCCGGGGAGGTGGGCCAGTTCGCGTTCGGTCAGGTCCCGTTCCCCGCCGATGCCGTACATGATCTGCAGCTCCTCGCCGTTGCTCAGCCGGCTGGCGGTTGCCGTCGCGAGGAACTGGAAAAATTTCCCGGCCTCGTCCGGACAGGCGGCCACCCATAGTGCCTGCAGGGTCATGCTGGCGTCCCGGATCCAGGTGTAGCGGTAGTCCCAGTTCCGGGTGCCGCCGGCGACCTCGGGCAGGGAGGTCGTTGGGGCGGCGACGATCGCGCCGGTCGGATAGAACGTCAGTGCCTGCAGGATCCGGCCGCTGGAAGCGACCAGGTCCTGCCAGGGTCCGTCGTAGTTTTGATGCAGCTGGGACCAGCTGTCCCAGCCCTCCAGCGTGTCCTCCAGCCGGCGGGCGATGTCCTCCTGGCTCCAGAACGCCGGCGGTACCGATCCGGCGTTCTGGTGGTGAAGCGCGAATCCCAGGGCGTCCCCGGCACGGAGAACCGGCTTCGCAATGGCCCGGCCATCGTCGAGTGCGAAGGGGACCGGGGTGGAGAAGGCCAGCACGTCGGCCCCGCCGCGGACCAGAAGGCCGCCGGGGGTTCCGTAGAGAAGAGGCCGGATCAGCCCGTATTCCGGCCGGGGCGCGAACGTCACCTCCATCTCGACTTCGCCGTCGATGCAGGCCACCTGGCGCAGCAATGTGCCGGGTGCCCCGGCGCCGAGTTCGTGGCCCCGGTTCCCGTCTCCCAGGACCAGGGCATCGGTCACTGTCAGGGTGCCGCCGGCTGTGGTGTGGACCGTCTCGAGGACCATCGTCGGGCCGAGGTACCGCCGGGTTGAGGAGTGTGGGGCCGCCGGCCGGATCGACCAGTAGCCCGCGTCCTCGCCCAGGATCCGTCCGAACACCGACGGGCTGTCAAAACGGGGGAAACACAGCCAGTCCACCGAACCCGCGGCGCTTACCAGCGCGGCGGAGCGGCAGTCCGAGAGCATGGCGTAGCTGGCGATGGGCTCACTGTTCATCGGGACACCCTTCCTGCTTCACGCGCAGATCATCCGCCTCAGCATGCTGACGGGGATCCTGGCGTGGACGGCAAGAGTCACGGCCGAGAGGACCTCGCCTCCCTGGAGGGCGCTGCGGGGGGCGGTGCTTCCGGCGTCCCCGGCCCGGGGATGCCGGCGCCGGGTGACCCGGCGCGCGGCTAGTGTGCTCAGGCGCAGGGAAACCATTGGGTAGCGGCGTTGGCGCGTGCGCGGTAATCACTGAATCGGCGGCGGACCTCGGCGATGGCCGCGGCCAGCGGGAAGATTTCGGCGGTGACGAGTTGGTCGGTGTCGTCGGCGCTGACGGGGTGCCAGTAGACGCCGTCGGCGGTGACGGTGACTTCGGGGATGAGCGATTCGATGGTCAGTTCCAGGCCTGCGTCAGCGTTGCCGCGGTGGGCGAGGGCACGGATGACCTGGTCAACGGGCGCGATGCCGAGGGAGTCGAGGAAGGTGTGGAACTGCTGGAGTTCGTTGTTCTGCCCGGCGGGCAGGGTTGCGGCGACCCTGACCCGGAATCCTTCGTCCTGCGCTATCTGGATGCCGGCCACGGCCCGGGCCCACGATCCGGTCCCGCGGTGGCTGTCGTGGGTGTCCGGGGTGGCGGAGTCGAGGCTGATCTGCAGCGCGAGCCTGGTGCGGTCCATCCTGCGCAGGCGTTCGAGCCGGTGGCCGCGGAAGAGCATCCCGTTGGTCAGCAGCGTGGTCGGCAGCGCTGCCGTGCATGCTTCCACGAGGTCATCGAGGTCCGGCAGCAGGAAGGGTTCCCCGCCGGTGAGCAGCAACTCGCTGACCCCGGCCCCGACGGCCTCGCCGGCCAGCCGGCGTACGCGGTCGATGCCCAGGGCCCGGCGGGCGGTCTGCGGTGAGGAACGGGCGCAGCAGTAGTCGCAGGCCAGGTTGCAGTCGAAGTTCGTGTACATCCATAGCCGGGTCCCTGGCATCTGCCCGGACGCCAGCGCGGCGAGCGGGTCGGGGGCGTGGCCGCGGCGGATGATGGCGGCCCCGTCGCGGACATCGAGGAGTTCGTTGCCTGTCCGGGCGCACCATGCGGCCACAGTCTGCGTAAGCGGGCCCTGCTCGCCGGGTCCCAGCGGCACGGTGACCGTGGCGCCGTCAGCCGCGGCGGCGAGGCGCTCGACCAGATCCAGGACCATGCCGTGGTTTACCATCGGGGCCCGATGCCTTGTTCGTGTACGGCTTCGAACAGCGATTCGTATCCTTCCAGCCGGGGGGCCACCCAGCGGCGGAGGCCTTCCATTTCCAGGATGGGCCGGTGTGAGGGGTTGTCCCAGTCCATCGCCAGCAGGTGCTCGACCCAGGGTGCGGAGCGCTCCTCGGAGAGGGCGGGCAGTGCGGTGAAGTTGCAGTGGCTGTAGAGCGGGGATTCCCAGAACACCTCGAGTGCCCCGGGCATCAGCTCCTCGCGTCCGATGGCTTCCCAGGTGTTGACGCCGATCGCGGCGGCATCTGCCTTGTCATCGAGGACCGCGCGCAGGGCATCGAGTTCGCTGCGGCCGGTGTCGCCGTGTTTGCCGACGTCGCTGTTGATCCGGAGTAGGTCCACGTCCCCGGTCCCGAGCCCCGCGCGGGTCAGGAAGTGGACAGGTAGGATCGCGGCCTGCGCCGAATCGCGGGACCCCAGCGCCAGTCGGCGGCCCTTTAGGTCCTCCAGGCCGCCCAGCCCGGTTCCGGCACGGGCCACGAACATTGTCCTGAACATGGTGTCGGTGTCCCGCATGGCCAGCGCCCGGCAGACGCCATTGGTCTGCGCGACGGTGCGGACCCAGGCCAGATTGGTGTTCCAGGCCAAGTCGATCGTGCCCTGAAGCAGCGAATCCACCTGCCGCCCGTAGTTGGAGAACAGCACGAAATCCATTTCGGCGGGGGTGCCGGCGAAGTAGTCCCGGATGCCCTCCCAGATGGTGACCACGTTGGGGGTGTAGGCGACTGAGCCCACGATCAGCGGGGCCTTCACGCCGGGGCCTGCGCCGTGACGGACGGCTGGCTCTCGAACAGGGGCTGTCCGGTGATGGCCCTGCCGTAGAAGTCGTAGAGCACGTCGGCGGTGGGGGCCATGACGTGGCCGGCCCGGGCGTCGCGGAAGTATCGGTCGATCTGCAGGTGTTCTGAGAACGCCGCGCCGCCGCAGACGCGCATCGCGGCGTCGGTGATGCGCAGGGCCGCGTCGTTGGCTGCCGCCTTCACCCCGAGCACGTGCAGCATGGTGTCCTCGCGCGGTTCGGCAAGCCGGCCAGCGGCCTGTGTGAGGTAGGCGGCGGTGGAGGCCAGCTCGATCGACATCCGGGCCAGCTGGGCACGGATGGTCGGCAGCGCCGAAAGGCTTTCGTCCAGATGTTCCAGCCGGGCGGCGCTCGTGTGCCGGATGGCGGCGTCTACCGCGGCCCGGGACAACCCGACCGACACGGCAGCGTTCCCCAGGTTGAACCACGGCAGCACCGTCTGAAGCATCAGGTCCAACCCGGCGCCGGCCGCACCGAGGCGGTAGCTCTCGGGCACCTCGGCGTCGAAGGTCATCGGGGTCGAGGCGTTGCCGCGCAGCCCCATGCCACGCCATCTCCCGGCCATCTCGACGCCGGGTGTGGACGCCGGGACCGCGAACAAATCAACGCCGTCGGCATCCGCCGTCAGCGTCGAGACGATATAGACATCGGCATGACCGGCAGAGGTCACCCAGCTCTTGACGGCGTTCAGCCGCACCCCCGCACCGTTGAGCCGTGCCCGGGACACGGGCGCCCAGAAATGCGACCTGGATCCGGCCTCCGAGAACGCCAGCGAACCCAGGGCCCTGCCACCGGCCAGATCGGCCACCACGTCCGGCAGACCCGGGGGTGGTGCGGCCGCCACCGGCATCGCGGCACTGACATGCATTAGATAGATCATCGCAGTCGACCCGCAAACCCCGGCCAGGGAACCCAGGACGTCGACCAGTTCGTGCGGGCCGCCACCGAGACCACCCGCCTCCGCCGGCAGCGTCAGCCCGAGCAACCCGGACTCCCGCAGGGCTGCGACGGCTTCCTCGGGGAACCGGGCATCGGCGTCGACGTCGCGGGCATGGCCCCCGGCAATGGCGAGTACCGGATCAAGCCGTGCGTTCAGGTTCATCATGTCTTCCTGTCTGTGGCCGTGGTGAGGGGACGCCGTGTCAGTCCGACGGCGAGCAGCCCGAACCCCAGACCGCCCATCAGCGCCAGGGTGGAACCATTCCCGCCGAGCCAATTGACTGCCTGGCCGGCCTGCAGCAGCTGAATCATCGCGGCCGCCACGAAACCGGCACCGGCCACGATCACGAGAACACGGAGGCCCAGCACCCCGCCGAGCACCGCGATCACCCCCAAAGCCACGATCACGATCAGGCCCGCACCGCGGACATCGATGAGGTCCAACGGCGCCGGTCCGCCGGTGGAGAAGGCAAACAGGGAGCCCAGCAGTGCGGCAGCGCCCAGGACAACCGTGGCCCGGTCGAAGCGATGCCCGGTCATGACAGCCTGGCCAAGAGCGCCCCAAGGCGTCCGGTGGATTTCTGCCAGCCGGGGCGCAGGACACCGTCGACCCCGAAGCTGCGCCCGGCGGCGGTGGCGAACACCGCGATGTGCGTAAGGATCATCAGATAGTAAGACCAGTGCCATTCGTTGGGTGCGTTCAGGACGGACAGCATGATCGCCAGCGACTGGGCCAAACCGACCGCCGCCCAGAACCGGGTGGCAAGCCCGATCAGCAGGAACGCACCGAGACCGGCCTCGATGAGCAGCGTCATCCACCCGAAAAAGGGGAAATTCGGCAGCACCACGTGTTCAACGAACCATGCATAAGGGGGGAATACCGGGCGGTCAACCGCGAAACGGGTGAAAAAATACAATCCCGTGTTCGCGTGCTCACCGAAGTCCGGGGGCACTTTCCACCCCACGTTCTGAATCCACAGCAGCGCCACACCGATCCGCAACGCGGCGACACCCCCACGGGCAAGCCGTGACTCCCCGCCCGCCTCAACGGGGGCGGCCGTCGTAGTAGCCATGAACGGCACCTTTCCCATGGCTACTATTAGGGACCCGCGGCCGGTGACGCGCAACATCAAAGTCCTTACATATCCCGAACGGCTTCCATATACATACGGCAGGCAGGGTGCCGGGGCGTATAGGCGTGGGCGGCTGGATCGACCAGGGGCGGGGACCAAGGCGCGAGAAACTGGGCGCTAAAGCCGTTTGGGAGTGTCAGATAACGATCGTTCGAGTACTTCCAGCTGAGAACGGTTGCCATCCTGGCGGCGGCTACACATCTGCTCGTCGTTGGAGAGGTAGCTGCGTTGGGCGGTGGCGCTCCGGGGTCGGAGATACCGGACACGCTCATACATTTTGCTTCCGCCTCAATCGGGAACGGGCCATCCCACCTGTGCTGGGCTGTGAGTGCTAAGAGGAATGGCGCTTTTTCACAGTCCTGGCACAGAGCCGAAAGGAAACCCGGTGGTAGAACGCAGGGAAAGTGAACCGATGGGCTTCGGCCTTCTTCGGACGATTTGTGCGTCTTCGACAGCCCGGCAACTGACCCGGCATCAGCGCGCGTGCGCCCTGACGTCCGCAGGCGCGGCCGGGGTGGCGGTCCCGGAAACATGCTAGCCGTGCCGGAGGAGTCCGAGGAGTAGGAGCAGCACGCCGGCGGCGGTCCAGAGTCCCAGGGCCAACCACTGGGGTGAGGTATCGGCCTGCGGGAAGTAGCTCAGGGAGCGCTGCAGCGTGGCAGACGAGTCGGGGACGAATCCTTGTCCGAGTGCGCCCCAGGGTTCCGGGAGGAATTCCAGCGGCGCGTTGGCTCGGCGAGTCCGACGATTACAGCGGCTGTCTCAGCCAGTCCCAGGCCGATCGCCGCCGCGTTGGCCAGGGCGTCGTTCTGCAGGAACCCGAACCAGCCCTGCAAGATGCCGGTAAGTAGGGCGCCGAAGGACACTGCGTGGATTCCAACGGCCGCGGGCTTGCGCCACGGGCCCAGGCACCATGAGCGTGATGATGATGCCGCCCAAGATGCCGCCGATCACCATCGGAAAGGCAGAAGCGGTGATGCCGACTCCCCGCGTGTCCGACGCCGCGAGCAGGGCCGCATCCGAGACGGTCACCTGCGGCACCGGCTTTCCCTGGAGGGCCGGGACGCCCTGCAGGACCTGCGCCTGGAGCTGCTGGTTCACGGCCGCGGTGAGCTGTCCGATCAGCTGGGCAGAGACGGGACTGAAGGCGGTGGAGTTGATGACCTCCGGCAGCAGGCCGGCGGCAGGGTTGCCGAGGACCACAGCACCTGCGGCCTTGCGCGTCTCCAGAAGTTCGACGGCGGCGACTCTGTCAGCCACTTCGCCGGCTATCTGGCGGCCTGGTACCGGGCAGCCGGTGCTTCTTCCGATGAGGCGCAGAACAACGCACTCACCGCCGCACCGGTGTATCTGGCCTTGGCGCAGGGGTTCATCCTGCAGTCCGCCATCATGGGGGACTTCGACATGGCCGGCTACTTTGAGGCCGTGGACCGGGTCACCCGTCTCGACACCGGAAGCAGCCCCGCCTGAACGTGGCGGATCCTGCCTGGGGCCGCTTCAGAAATCGGAAAAATCGTGTGCTAAGGGCGTGCTGTGGCAGGTATCCGCAGAGTTAGCTCAAGAAATGGAAGAGGACAACGCCCGGTTCGCCAAGGCGAACGCGTCACTTAGCGTCCGGAAGGGGAACCTCCATCGGGACGCCTCACCATTCTGAAAGCGGATGGTAGCGCGGCTCGTTTCCCACACCGGGACAGGCCCCGCGTCGACCTCTGCTGACGCTTCCGTAGCTCAGGCCCGCCGTGGAGGCCTGGTGAGGAGGAGCAGGATCGCCGAAGTCACGACAACGGCCGCGAAGACGGCGGCCAAGTGAATCCACAGTGCCGCACCGTTGTACATGGTCATACCGACTGTCAGCAGCGCGGCCGCCAGAAGCGCGGTGACCGCCTTGTTTTCTCGCCGAAGGCCGGCAAGAAGCAGCAGCGATGGAACGGCGTACCAGGTCACACTTGCCGGGCCCATCGCATTGATCTGGGTGATCACGGACGCGCTTCCCGGAATCACGCTAACCAGCGGCTCGAAGAACATCGAAGCGCAATGGAGAATCAGACCCGCCAGACCGGCCGCTGTCAGGCCCAGGTCCATGGGGGTGAGCTGGGTTGCCAGCCTTTTCGGGGGCAGTCCCGGTACCAGAAGCCGGGAGAGTAACAACGACAGGACAACGACGGCGAGCCCCACCACATACACAGTCGACATGTGCACAGACTACAGAGTGCGGCGCGAGGGAATGCGGTCTGCCCTCCATGATCCAACGGCTGCCATGCCCCATGCGATGAACACTCCTCCACTTCGCATCCACAACACGCGGCGCCCACGCCAAATACCTCTGCGATTCACAAATCTCTTCAACGAGCTGGCGGGTTTATAGCAGATACGGTCGTTTTGGGTCCGAGAAGATGAAACTTCAGCCGGCTGGACCAGCCTTGCAAAGCACGCGTGGGGAACGGTTCGATCACTTACGGCGCCTGATGTTGATGCTGGTGTTGGTTCGTGTCGCCTGCCTTCCGAAGGCCGGCGGTCTTCGCAAGGTAGCTCCAGGCCGGGGTGTTCAGGGTGTGCCAGGCCGAGTGGGCTTCCCTTGCGGTGTGCGCGGCAGCTTTGGCGTCGCCCGCACTGAGCGCCGCGGCCAGCCGCCCGGCGACTTCACTGAACAATTTCGCCTGCGGCCGGAGTTGGTCTGGCCAGGAAATGGAGGCGGCCGCGATCTGGGCGGCCCGTGCGCGGCTGGACCAAAACTCGTCGATGATGGGCGATTCTCCCCGGAGCTCCATGTCGATGCCATGGAAGCCAGCGCTGTCGATGTGGGAGAGGGCGGCGATCATGCCGACAACTTGGGTGGCGGTTTCGCCTGGATTGCTGTTGAGGGTCATTGGATTCTCCTTTCGGGGTTGTGGTGCTTCTGCATTGCCTGGTCGGCATCGGTTGCGGGCTGGAGCACTCCACGCTGCTTTCGCTGCCCGTACCGGGTCATGCCACGCGGTTTGTATATCGACAGCGCCGTTGCCACGAGCAAAACCCCCAGGGCGGAACCGGCCTGGACCACGACCTGAATTCTCAGCCCGCGGAGATTGGCACCGGACAATGTCGTTTCTGCCGCAGCGTCTGCAAGACCGCTAATTGGTCCCATGTGCACCAGCAAAACGACCGTAGCCAGAACGGTTATCAGGAGTTTAATCAAGACCCAGTAGTACCGGAACAAGCCCCAGGTGGTGCCCAGGGAAGAGACAACCCCGGTGAACAACGATGCGAGTGCCAACGGGACAAGGACAAACCAGCCTGTCAGCCCCATCGCGAGATAGGCGGCCCGCACGACCTGAGCATCCGGGCTGGTCAGACCGACGACGGCGAGAGCCAGGAAGGCAGCGACCCCGCCGAACCAGCCGACTGAGGAAAGGACATGCGCGGTGAGAGCGACCTTGCGGAGGCGGGGTGTCATGGTCATCACGGCGTGTGGCCGCCCATGCCGCCGCCGGCCAGGTGACTGATGACAAACAACAGAACCAGGACGACGGTGATGATTCCAAAAACCTTCACCCAGCGTGGTGCGCCGGCGACCGGTCCGCGACGACGCCTCACTCCGGTGTCGGGGTTGGAGCCATCACTGGTGTCGCGGTCAGGGGGCACGTTAGCCATGGAGGTATCCTCTTCTGCCGTGCGTTGTCTTATTCTGGGCTGGCACTACTTTATCGTGACACTCTGTCCTAATCAAGACATAGCGTCACGCCATCGCCGTCTCGTATATTGGGATGGTGCCGAAGCTGTGGAACGAGACAATCGAGGCGCACCGCGGTGCGGTGCGGGAGGCGATCCTGGACGCCGCGGCGGCCCTGGTGTCCGAACATGGGTTGCTGTCGGTGACCATGTCGCAGGTCGCCCAGGAGGCCGGTATCGGGCGCGCGACCCTCTACAAGTACTTCCCGAATGTCGAAGCAATACTTCTCGCCGGGCACGACCGGCAGGTTGCCGGCCACCTCGAACACCTCGCCGCGGTCACGCAGGCGGGAGGCGATGCGGGCCAGCAGTTGGAGGCAGTGCTCCACATTCACGCCCTGATGACCTACGAGCACCACAATTCGGCCATGGCCGCGATCATGCACCACGACGGTGCCCGGCAACGACAGGACATATTCATGCAGGACGTACTGCGTCGCGCCGCCGAATCCGGGGCTATCCGCGACGACATGGCACCACGGGAACTCGCAAGCTACTGTCTCCACGCCCTCACGGCGGCCGCAGAGTCGCCGTCGAGGGCAGCCGTGAATCGACTCGTCCAACTGACACTCGACAGCCTGCGACTGAGGTCCTGAGGCGCCGGCGCCGTCTACCTCTTCGACGACGGCGAAAACAGGGAGTCCGGGTTCGGCGCGAGACACAAGCAGTTTCAAGACCAAATTTGCATAATGCCTGCGCTCACAGCTTCCGGGAACACCAGGCCCGGTCCGCCCGGCTAGGGCTGCCAGTGGTTCCCTCTCTATCCGGGAAGGCGGCAGACTTGCACTGGCGACGTACACGCGACCACAAGGAGAATTCATGACCACCGCCATCTCAGTCATTGTCTTTGATGGCAACGAAACCCTGTCGGATATGTCGCCCATGGGGAACGCTTCAGCGAGGTGGGGGCGCCGGCTGAACTGGCCATACTCTGGTTCGCCATGCTGTTGCGTGACGGCTTCGCCCTGACGGCCAGCGGAGACAACGGATCGTTCGCCGCCATCGGGGCCGACGTACTCCGGGGACTTCTGACCGGGGTGGAGCTCAACCGCCCTCTCGCCGCGGCGGTCGAACATGTCATGGGCGGCATGAACGGCCTCGGGTACATCCGGATGTCTCCGAGGGGATCAGGGCCCTCACCGCTGCAGGGTTCCGGCTGATTACGCTCAGCAACGGCTCGGCCCAGATCGCCGGGAAGCTGTTCAGCGAGGCGGGGATCCGGGAGGCGTTTGAGTCGCTGCTTTCGGTCGAAGACGCGCCGCCCGTGCCGGACTGCGTACAGCGTGGATGAACAGGACCGGGGGTAGCCACCCGGGAAACTTTGAGGCTCCTGTCGTCATAGTCACAACCCTGACCGAACTTCCCGCGGCCCTGGCAGTGCACTGACGAGTACCTCACCCCCGCCCGGCGGTGCCCGGCTGCGGGTGACCGCCGCGCCCTGCCGCCGCCTGCTGGTTTGAAGGTGAAACCGCAGACCGGGTGGAAGGGGGCGGATGCTCCCTTCCACCTTCCCGGCGTCTCAGGCGGTCAGTTCCAACGACGGCGGGAAGGTCCAGCTCGGTGCCGGCGTAGTGGTTGAAGTAGTTGGTGAACAGGTTCGCCGCGATGTGCGCGACGCCTCGGACAGGCGGCCACACCCATCAAGGGCTCCGCCGGCGGACGCCCCGTCACCTACGACAAAGACGCTACAAACGGCCCACCGCCGTCGAGCGCAGTTCGAACACACTCAAGCAATGGCGATCCCTGGCCACCCGCTACGACAAACTGGCCCTCACGTACCGCTCAGCGACCGTTCTGCACGCCGTCGTCATCTGGAGCACCCTTTTTAGGAGACGCGCCCTAACTCCACAGAAGCAGATGGCTATACCGACATAGTGGTCTCAACAGTCTTTGGTTTCGGCGAAGCGAGTCCAGTTCAGCGACAGTCTTCGACAGGATCCAAGCGAGTTGTAGCGAGGTCGAGCTTGTCTACAACAGGGAAGGACTGGGGGAGCATGGGCCCCAGGCTCCGGTCCGGCTTAGAAGAGGCGAAGTGGCTTACGCTGCGGAGGGTTCTTAGCTCAGCGCAGTGCGCGTAACTTTTCGCGCGCTCTAGCAATTATTCCGCGCGTGCTTGTTGGCATCTTCGAGTTGGTGAACCGGCCCAAATTCTGGTCAAGCGCCGGCACTGTGGATATGTCAACGTGATTCAAGACCCGCTAGGACGGCTTGATCCAGGGCCACCCTCGATCCATGCTGATTAGCGCCAGTGAAGGTGCGGAGCACCGATAAGCAGTTCCCGACCATCGTCGCCACGGGTCTGATCCGGACGTAGCAGCATCTCTCTTTGGCCCTCGAGCGTGCTGCCCGGGCCCCAGCTGAACGACGATACGCGATGCCGGGTCCGCATGGATCTCCTCCTTAGGCGGATCTCTCCGTTGCAGTAAGCCTCTTGCCCCGGCGGAGCGCACTGTCCAGGTTCAGGTCTTGGCCAACCACCACAATGTCGGCCAGCATCCCTGCGCGCAGGTCACCAATGTGCGCGGTTCGTCCCAGGACCGCGGGGACGGCGGTCGCTGCCGTCACAGCCTGTTGCAGCGTAACTCCCGCGGCTACCGCGGTGCGGACAACATCCAGCAAGGTGGCGGTCCCGCCGGCGATGGCGCCGTTGCTGTCCAGCCGGGCTACTCCCTGACGGACAGTGACGGCGAGTGTCCCCAGCTGATACTGGTCGTCCTGCAGGCCGGTGGCTGCCATGGAATCGGTGACCAGGGCGATGTTTTCTGCGCCCACCAGGTCGACGACCAGCTTGACCGTGTCCGGGGCGCGGTGGACGCCGTCGGCGATCAGTTCCACTACGGCGTTCCCGGGGAGGGCCGCACCGAGGCTGGCGGCGACCGGGCCGGGGGCTCGGTGGTGCAGGCTGGGCATGGCGTTGAACAGGTGCGTTACCGTGGGCCGGAGGCGTCCCGCAGGAGCGGAAGGTCTGGCTAGGCCGTCCGCAGCGTTCGCTAGGAAATCGGCGGCAGTGGGATTGCTGGCCGCTGTGTGGCCAAGGGACGGAACGACGCTGTGCTGTGTCTGCAGGTCCACAAGTCCTGCGGCTCCGGGAAGTTCGGCCGCTAGCATTATGGACGTTAGGGATGGGCCGGCTGTCGCGAGCAGTGAGGACAGCAGGTGCAGGTCTGGTTCCAGCAGCAGGGTCGGGTCGTGGGCGCCGCACTGACCGGCGGCGAGGAAAGGGCCTTCCAAGTGGGAACCGGCAATCATTCTTTCATCGGTCTGCGCTCGCAGCGTCTTCAGGTTGCGGATCAGTTTTCCGGTGATGCGGTAACGAGGCTGGCGAGCAGGGTCGTGGTCCCCCGGCTGTGCAGGTAACGGGCAGCAGACCGGGAACCGTCGGCTGACCCCTCCGAGAAGTCAGAACCCAGTGCGCCGTGGCAGTGCAGGTCTACCAGGCCTGGTAACAGTATGCGTTCAGGCGTGTCGGCGGGACCTGGTTACCCGGGAAATTCCGACGCCGGGCCAGCGTAGGAGATGCGGTCGCCATCTACCGCTGTAAGGCCGTCGGCGATATCCATGCTTCCGGTGACCACACGGCCACGAAGGATCAGATTCTGGCTCATGTTAGAGGCCTCCCGTTGTCAGCGTTGTTGCTTTCTGGTGTT
This sequence comes from Arthrobacter sp. UYEF21, assembly GCF_040546085.1. Lineage (NCBI taxonomy): Bacteria > Bacillati > Actinomycetota > Actinomycetes > Micrococcales > Micrococcaceae > Arthrobacter > Arthrobacter sp. UYEF21. Next base: position 9,697 of record NZ_JBEPNF010000027.1, on the reverse strand, counting down.
GCGGGAGCCGCGTCTGCGGTTTGTGCCGGGGCTGAGCCCGAAACGCCGTGCATGCGTGGTCTGGCGCACGCATGCGCGGCGGGGACGCCAGTCTCTACGAGCGGCGGCACGAGCTCAGAGTCCTTGCCACGTCGGTTTCCGCCCGAAGGTGTCCGTGTAGTAGTCCCGGTGGGTCAGGCGGGAGGCCGCTGCTTCGTCCACCAGAACGGAGACGTGCGGGTGCAGCTGGAGTGCCGAGGCCGGGCAGATGGCGGCAACGGGGCCCTCTACGGCGGCTGCGATGGCATCTGCTTTGGCTTCTCCCATGGCGAGCAGCAGCAGGTGCCGTGCCTCCCGGATGGTTCCCAGGCCCTGGGTCAGGACGTGGTCCGGGACGTCGTCGATGTGTTTGAAGAAGCGGGCGTTGTCCTGCCGGGTCTGCCGTGTGAGGGTCTTAATCCGGGTCCGGGAGGCCAGCGATGACATGGGTTCGTTGAAGCCCACGTGTCCGTCCGTGCCAATGCCCAGGAGCTGGATGTCCACCCCGCCCGCGGCCGCAATGCGAGCCTCGTACTGCTCCGCCTCGGCCTCAGGGTCCTCCGCCATCCCATTAAGCCCGTGCACGCTGCCAGCACCGAAGTCCACGCTGTCGGTGAATTCGCCCCGGATGACCGAGTGGTAGGACTGCGGGTGCGCGCTGGGCAGACCTACATATTCGTCGAGGAGAAATGCCTGCGCCCGGCTGAAGCTGAGATCGCTGTTCCGGTGCCGCTCGATGAGTTCCTGATAAGTGCCAAGCGGGGTGGACCCGGTGGCCAGGCCAAGAACGGATGGGCCGCGCCGGACCTGCTGTTCGATGACGTCCGCAGCCGTGCGTGCTACGTCTTTAGGAGTGGCAAGAATGATGATTTCCATACGGTGTTAATGCCTTTCGGTTGCCGTCGCTCCTGTGATGGGCGCGGGCGGCGCGGTAACTTGATGCCCCGGTTTTCACTATGCCTCGTGGATCTTCCCCGGAGTCGTGGAGCACGGGCATGATCGAGCCCGAGAAGGCGAACTAACGAGTCGAGCGGCCCGCTAGGCGGTGAGTGCGTCCTTGAACCAGCCGGTGACGGACGCTGGGTGTGTGATGGCCGTTCCTACCACCACGGCGAACGCACCGCCGTCAAGTGCGAGGCGGGCCTGGGCGGGCGTGCGGATACGACCCTCAGCGAACAGCGGCACGCCAAGATCAGCGGCGGCTATTTGGGTGATCATGTCAAGATCTGGCCCCTCGGTCTTCTCGCGTCGACCCGTGTAGCCGGCCAGGGTGGTGCCGATGATGTCCGCGCCGGCGTCGACGGCGGCAACGGCGTCGTCGAATGAACCGCAGTCAGCCATGACGAGAGCGTTGGAGTCGGCGTGGACGGCCTTGATGGTGGCGGCAAGGTCCAGTCCATCGGGCCGTGGGCGCCGGGTGCCGTCGAGTGCCACGATGTGGGCGCCGGCGTTGGCGCAGGAAAGGCGTGGCGCAGCGTGGGCGTGATGAAAACATCCCCGAGACCGTCTTTCCAGAGCCCGATCACCGGTACTTCCACGGCGCTTCGTGTGAATTGGATGTCCGCGATCCCCTGCACTCGGACTGCGGCGGCTCCTCCGATGACGGCGGAGGCAGCGATCTGGGCTATGGTCCGGGGGTCGCGCATCGGCTCTCCGGGGTAGGCTTGGACAGAAACTATCAGCTGGCCTTTGAGCATATCGAGATCGATCAGTTTGCTGGCCACGGAAACTCCTTTTTGGGACCTTTTGCCTCAATACGAGGCTGGCCGCACCAACGATGGCGGCCTTGTTGCCGAGGCCGGCAGGGACAATACGCAGTCCTGACAGCGGCGGCATAAGTTCATCTTTCGCCTCGGCCACCATGGTGTCCCACCACAAGTGACCGGCGTCGGCGAGTCCTCCGGAGACAACGACGACTTCCGGGTCCATGATGTTTCCTAAGCCGCCGACAGCCTGCCCGGCAGCACGGGCGGCGAATGAAATGGCGGCACGCGCGATCGGTTCGCCGGTGTTAGCGCGGTCGAAGACCTGCCGGGTGTCCGAGGCGGACGGATCCCCTCCGGCACGAAGATAGTGGGCGTGGAGGTCAGGACCCGACGCTATTGACTCGACATGACCATAGTGGCCGCAGGAGCACTTTAGCAGTCCCCATGCTTCGTCAACGGCGTAGCTGGAAGCGAAGCGGCCGACATGGCCCCCTACGAAACGATGCCCCAGTAAGGGCTCTCCGCGGCTGATGAAGGACCCGCCAACGCCGGTTCCGAAGGCCACCATGAGCGTACTTGAAGCACCCGCAGCGGCTCCCACCCAGGCCTCGCCCATAGCGTGGGCGTGGACATCGTTGACAACGCGGACCGGCAGCCCGAGCCGGGCTGTGAGTGTGGTGGCGATCTGCGTTCCGGCCCAGCCGGAAATAGCATCCGTGGCCGAAAAGACGCTGCCCTGTTCGGCGTTGATCACCCCGGCGGATCCGATCCCAAGGGCGGAAACCGTGATTCCCATGGAAGCTGCCCGTGACCGCAGCCGGGATGCCAGCCGTTCGGTGGCGTCGAGAATTGCCTCCGGACCGCTTCGGTTCAGCGTGGGGGTCTCATCCGTGAACAGCAATGATCCTTCCGCCCCGACGACTCCGGCCGCGGTTTTCGTGCCGCTAAGGTCTATGCCAATTGCGTGGGACATGCCATTTCCCTTGTAAAGACGAAAAATGCTTTCACCGTTGAGGCCCTACGGCTTGAGGCTGCGTCCACGGCCGAGTGGCTCCTCCGACGGCGGGTTCGGCTCATTTTTCGGGTTCCCGGGTCACGGCCAACTGGAACGTGTATCGATCAGCCCGGTAGATTGTGCGGGCAAACTCGATCTGGTTTCCCCTACGGGACGAGCCGACGCGGGTCACGAGAAGAGCTGCCGCGCTGGGAGAGACCTCCAGGAGTCTGGCCGACTCTGCGTCGAGAGTGATGGCCCTGATTTCCTGGTCGGCCCGGACGATATCATGCCCGCCAGCACTGAGCTGCTGGTAGAGGGATTCGCGCAACTGAAACTGTTCGATGTCAAGCACCGTGCAGGGCAGGTACACGTCTTCTATGGCCATGGGTTTGTTATCCGCTAGCCGAAGCCTGCGGATATGGGTGCACTCCGACCCTACCGGGATGCCGAGGGACCGTGCGATGCTCTCGTCGGCGTGTTCGTGGGACAACCCGAGTATCCGGGAGGTGGCCTCATATCCGCGGTTGGCCATGTCTTCGCTGAACGAGGTGAGTTTGGGCGTCTTGTAGACGAGGTCCGAGGACCCCACGTAGGTTCCGGAGCCCTGTACGTTGTAGACGAGTCCCTCGTCTGCCAATATGGCGATGGCCTGGCGTACGGTCATCCGGCTAACGCTGTATTTGGCCATGAGGTCTCGCTCGGAAGGCAGCGCATCGAAGGGCGACAGCGATGAGCGGATGAAGTCCCGCAAGGCCACGGCGACCTTTTCGTATTTAAAGGTTCTAGGCATGGTGGATTGCTCTTGCGTGGTCATCCCTTAATTGCACCAGCTGTAAGACCGCTTACCAGGTACCGCTGGGCGAAAACCGCGAAAATCAGGGGCGGAAGTGTCGAAAGGAACGAGGCGGCGGAGATATCTCCCCAGCGGATGCCGGTGCTGGTAATAAAGTTCGCCGCCCCCAGTGTCACAGGCGTCGCGTTCGACGTGGACAGTACCAGGGCGAAGAGGTAGTCGTTCCAGGAAAAGATGAAGACCAGCACGGCGACCGCCACCATGGCCGGGGCCAACATTGGAAGAACGATGGCCGACAGCGTCCGGTAGACGCTGGCTCCGTCCACGGCTGCCGCCTCCTCGATCTCATTGGGGATGTCGCGGAGGCTGGCGGCCAGCAATATGACTGCGAGAGGGAGATTGAGGAAGGTGTTTGCGGCAATGAGGCCGGGGACGGTGTCCTGCAGGCCGAGCACGGAAAACAAGAGGAAAAACGGTACGACAAAGAAGATCGCGGGAAGTAACCGAAGTCCGGAGGCGCTGCTGATGATCCACCGGCCGCCGAATCCCAGTCTGACGATCGCGTATGTGGCGGGCACAGCGAGCAGGAGAACGACGAGTACCGTGCCAAGGGAGATCATGGCCGAGTTGAGGAAAAACTTTGGAAAATTGTATCCCGATCCGTACAACACATTTGCGTAATGGGCGATGGTCGGGGCCAAGGGCAGCGAAAGCGGGTTCTGCGCGATTTCGCCGTCAGGCTTCAAACTGACGAGGACGGAGTTAAGCAGCGGGATGTTGACGACGAGGGCTATCACGCCGACGATGGCCGTGAACATCCACCGCCGGTTGCCCTGGCCGCCCCGGCGTCGCTTCCGTGACACGGGGATTTCTGGTTGTGTCCTGACCGGGCGGCTTGTGGCGGAGCTCATTTTTTGACGTCCATTCCGGTGGAGGCAATGCGTTTGACCATGAAGGGCACGAACGGGAGGAGACAGATCAATACAACAAGCGCTGCCGCTGCCGCCTTTCCGAAGTCGCCCGATTCGAAAGCGGTCTTGTAGATGAAGATGCTCAGGGTGGTCGTGCTCGTGCCTGGCCCTCCCGCGGTCAGTACGTAAATCACGTCGAAGGTTCTCAGTGCGTCGATTGCGCGTAGGAAGAAAGCGGCGAAGAGGACGGGGGCCAGGACCGGCATCACGATGCTCCCGAGTGAGCGGAAGTAGCCGGCGCCGTCCATGGCGGACGCCTCGAGCAACTCGGTGGGGAAGGACTGGAGGCCTGAATAGATGATCAGAAAGGTAAATGGTGTCCATTGCAGGACGTCGAGAACGACCAGGAGCGGTACTACCGAGTCGGGGGAGAAAAGGGAGACGCTCAGTCCCAGCTGCTGCAGCACGGCGGGAACGGCGCCGATGTCTCCGTTGAGCAGGAGTCGGAACATGATCCCCAGCAGCGCCGGGGCCACCATGATGGGGAGCAGAATCATGGTGAAGAACACTTTTTTACCGGGGAACTGGCGGTTCACGAGTAGAGCTAGCCCGAATCCTAGGACCATTTCGATGCTGACTACGACGGCAGAGAAGCCGAGGGTGAATCCGGCCGATTTGGCGAATCCGACGCTGGTGAACAACGAGGCGAAGTTTCGGATGCCATTGAAGTCCGTCGAGGGGTCAAGGAGTGTCGCCGATTGGAATGCCGTGAGAATGCCAGAGGACAGCGGGTAGAGAACAAAGATGAGGGCGAACAGGGTCAGCGGGGTGCTGAGCAGCAGGGCGGCGGCTGATCTGCTGCTGCGTCTGGCAATGGAGGCCATGACATATTCTTTCGTTGGTATCGGGCCGGGGGGCGGGGTCTGCTGCTGCAGACCCCGCCATAACGGTTGGTCAGAAGTTTTCCTGGACTAGCCGAGGAGCTCTTGAAGGTTGCGGTTTGCTGTCTTGACTGCTTCGTCCACCGGAGTCTGTCCAACCCATGCGCCGCTGAGGTCTTCAGCGATTTTGCTGTAGGCATTGAACGTTTTGGGGAAGACGGGTTCTGCAAAGCCGTGCTTTGAGATGCTCTCCGAAACCTGTGCAAATGCCGGGTTGATGGACTTTTTCGCTTCCAGGACCTGAGGCATGGCCGGGATGCCTCCTGCTTCGGCATACTGCGTCATGGCGTCAGGTGTCGCAAGGTAGGTCAGCCACGTCTTTGCGGCGCCCTTGTTGTTGCCATACTTGTTGAGGGAAACGGCCAGCGCGTGTACGTGGGTCTTCCCGCCGGGAACAGGGGCGATGGCGATCTTGCCTGCCACCTGCGGCGACTTGGCCGGATTATTGAGGTCAGCAAAGGCCGCGGACCACTGGATGGCGAACGCAGCGCTTCCGGACTGCAGGGCCGCTTGGGTCTCGGGGAATTCTGCTTGGGAGCTGTCCGGCGAGGTCCATTTGTTCTTGTAGATGTCTGCGTACAGCTGGACTGCCTTCTTGCCGGCATCGCTATCGAGGCTCGCCTGGCCGTTGCTGGTCCAGTTTCCGCCGAAGCCCCACAGGATGTCGTTCCAGATCATCGTGTTGTACAGCAGGTTTTTGCCCTGCAGGATTGTTCCGTACTGAGTGGGGGAGTTCAGGTTCTCAGCCTTTGAGAAGAATGCGGCCATCGCCTTGTAGTCGTCCAGATCCCAGTTCTGCGGGTCCTTGGGTGCGCGGGCTGTTCCGAGGACAGCGGCGCTGATCTTCGCATAATCGGCCTGCGCGGAAGGATCCGTCAGCAACGCATCCACGAGGTCCTTGCGGTAGAGCAGGAAATGGTTGCTCACATCCAGCGGGAGGCCGTACAGCTCGTCTTTGTACTTGAGTCCGTCGACGGCGACCGGGAAGTAGTTCCCGGTGTCAATCCCCTGCAGCGGTTCCAACGATCCCGCGAACTGGCCCACGTTATAAGACGCGGTCCAGTAGATATCCATGTCCGCGGATTTGGACGCCATGAGTGCCGTCTCCTTGGAGAACGTGTCCTGCCGGGACAGCAGCGACAGCTCGACCTTGATCCCGTCCTTTTTTCCCTGGTTGCTGTTGTAGGCGTCTACCACCTTGGCCATGGCGTCACCTTCTGGGCCAGGCCAAGCCACCATTTTTACCGTTCCTGTGGCAGTTTCCTCCTTAGTTCCTCCGGACGGGCTGCAAGCGGTGAGAGCTGTTGCGGCCAGCAGCGCCGCCCCCACGACTGCGAGACTTTTCTTAATCATGACTCTCCAAGTGATCTAGACCAGTTTTCCGTAGAAAGAGACTGACATCACAAAATAGCCGTGTCAATAGCCGGAGACTATTGACTAAACTCACCAACTGGTACGAACCAGTGGTTTGGGTTCGATTCCGTGATTTGGTGGTGATCGGGTCAAGGGAGTCATCGCTGCGCATCCGGGACCTGAACAGCCTGCTGGGCGGGCCCAACCTCGCTGTCCTTGAAAGAATCACCAAGGCGTATCCCGGGCTGCCCTTGCTAAAAAAATCCAGGAAGAGGGGTGACATGCAATAAATGGAACTGTAAGTTTGCCCAGCGCGATCATTCGCGAGAGTCATCGGGATTGTTACTTTCGGCAAAACCTGAGACGAAAGTCCATGCAGTGCACTGTGCATGAACTATGACGTCTTTCAGAGTCCCGAGGACCGTCCATGACCAGCCCAATTCTCTTGAACCGCCTCCGAGGCGGTCTTGTTGTGTCCTGCCAGGCGAGCCGTTGTTCGTCGCCGAAGGCGGCGTGATGCCGCTCCTGGCCGCAGCCGCCGACCAGGCAGGTGCGGTTGCGCACCGCACCAACTCCACGCGTGGTGTCCGTGAAATCAAGGCAATTGTCGAGATCCCTGCGATCGGGCTCATCAAGAAGCAGTACTCACCGCAGTAGCCCTACATCACCGCGACGATCGCCGAGGTGGAAGCCCTCGTAACGGCAGGCGCCGACATCGTGGCTTTTGATTGCACTCACCGTGAACGCGTCGACGGGCTCAGCCCCGCCGCCTTCATCGCGCAGATCCGTGCTGAACACCGCGTTTGGTCCTCATGGCAGATATCGCCACGCTTGACGAAGGGTTGGCCGCTGCGGAGGCCAGGGTCGACTTCGTAGGAACAACGCTCAGCGGCTATACGTCCCAGTCCCAAGGGGCACCAGCACCAAACTTTGGGCTGGGCGAACAGTTGGTATCCCGAACCGTGGTGCCTGTCATCGCTGAGGGCCGGATCCGCACCCCGGAACAAGCCCGCCGGATGATCGATCTTGGCGCCTTCTGTGTCGTGGCCGGCGGTGCGATCACTAGGCCCCTTGAAATCGCCACCGAGTTTGTCGAAGCCCTCGCCTAAATCTCACCCCTCCCTTCATTCGTGACGACGTCGTCACACCCCAAAATGAGAGCAGTCATCATGTTCAAGCAACTTCAGAAGATCGGCAAAGCGTTCATGCTGCCGATCGCCATCCTCCCGGCCGCCGGCCTCCTGCTCGGCATCGGCGGCGCCCTGTCGAATCCGAACACCGTCCAGGCTTACCCCGCACTGAACAACCCCGACCCTCCAGGGAATCTTCGGCGTCATGACCGCCGCCGGGTCCACGGTCTTCACCAACCTTGCCCTTCTGCTCTCAATCGGCCTCTGCATAGGCCTGGCCAAGCGTGACAAGGGCACCGCCGCCTCTGCCGGCGTCGTGGGCTATCTGGTCATGACCGACACCATCAAGGCGATGCTGGACACCTTTAACCCCGGAAGTGACCCCGTAGACACCGGCGTCGTCGGCGAACTCGTCATCGGCGCCGTGGCCGTCTGGCTGCACAACCGTTACCGCAACATCGAGTTGCCGGCGGCCCTCGGAATCTTCGGCGGATCCCGCTTCGTTCCGATCGCGACAGCTTTCGCTGCGATCTTCGTGGGCATCTTCTTCTTCCTTGCCTGGCCGCCCATCCAGCAGGGGATGGTCAGCGTCGGCACATGGATTCCGGACTCGGACCAATCGGAACGTTCTTCTACGGTTTCCTCATGCGCCTCATGCGCCTCATGCGCCTCATGCGCCTCATGTGCCTCATGTGCCTCAGCGGGGCCGTGGCCTGCACCACATGATCTACCCCATGTTCTGGTTCAGTCCCTTGGGCGGCACCGAAATGGTCAACGGTGCATCAGTCTCGGGCGCCCAAAAGATCTTCTTTGCCCAGCTGGCCGACCCCAATCATGTAGGACTGTTCACCGAAGGCATCCGCCACTTCGCCGGCCGCTTCCTGACAATGATGTTCGGCCTCCCGGCCGCCTGCCTGGCAATGTGGCACTGCGTCCCCAAGGGTCGACGAGCCAAGTACACGGGCCTCTTCCTCTCTGTCGCGCTGACCTCGTTCATCACCGGCATCACTGAGCCCATCGAGTTCATGTTCCTTTTCGTCGCACCCGGGCTGTACGTATTCCACGCCTTCCTCGACGGCGTCTCCTTCTTCCTCGCCGACATCCTGAACTTCTCCTTCCGCTTCGGCAGCAAACGTTTCCGCATCGGCACTCCCGGGCACCTGGAGGACACCGTCGGTGCGGACGCCGAGCCGGCCGCCGCGGACAACTCCGCTCCCGAGCCCGCTATGGTCGGCAGCTCGAAAGGCGGAAGCACCATTCAGAAAGAAGCCGCCCAGGTCCTGGATGCCCTCGGCGGCGCCTCCAACCTTGAAGATCTGCACGCCTGCATCACACCCGCCTGCGCGTCTCAGTAAAGGACCGGCTAACGGGCGTTGCGACCCTCGGCCAGTTTCTGCTCCCGAGCGGGCATACTTTGCAAATGCAGCTGCCGTTTACGGATCCAATCTGGTAAATCAAGGCACCCTTCGAGCGAGTAGTCACCGAAACGACTGAATGGCTCAATGGGTTGGGAGGCAGAAGCTTCACACGTCTCCGCGAACCGCTCCCGTCCATGCTTCACCACCTCGAACCCTGGGCCATGCCCTCGTGGAAGCAGCTCGTGGTGTCGACCTCCGCCGTCGAATGGACCGCCGTGTTCACCCAAGGCAGCGATATAGGGACGGCGCATGTTGTCGGCGCCCGACTCGACTGCCTCAACATCCGCACATCCCACCACCCCCACATCACCCGTGATCGGAACGTCGTCAGCTCGGGGACTGTGGAAATAACGGTGTATCCGGCCCAACACGCCAGGCGGTGAGCTTGGCGGGAAGGAGCCGATATGACGGCGACACTGGATGCTGTGAA
>NZ_JBEPNF010000026.1:0-26420 GCF_040546085.1 Arthrobacter sp. UYEF21 | reverse complement strand
GACGACTCGGCAGGGCCGAACCCGTGACCACAGAACGGTCTGCCCAACCTCCCGCGAACCTTGTATCCTCAGCCTTAGCTGGAACCTCCACACCTTCAAGTGTGGCTCTACCGCGTAAACCACCGGTCCCGCGCGGCAACCCACGAATCTATCTGAACCGGAGGTTCCAGCCCGGGACCGGGGGTCTGCCCCTTCATATTGTCTAGAAGCTCAGCGGCCGGGGTGACGGTCGGCGGGCCTTACTATCATTACGATTCCAAACAGGAATTCGCGGTAGGCGGTAAATGCGCTGGTAGGCGCACCAGCTGGCTTCGACCTCGATATGCGTATCGTTGGAGAACAGGGTTTCCAGGCGTGTTCGTTGTTTCTCGGTGAGCAGGCCTGCCCCGATATGCAAGGTCCGGCGGGCCGAATACAGCGGGTCTCCGGCGCGTCCGCGGTGCCCGCACGTCTGTTGCTGAACCCGGAGAACCCGTCCATGGCCACGACCTCGACTCTGTTCCGCCAGTGCTGGGGGCGTTCCCGGAGCCCGGTCGCGAAGACCTGTTTCGAGCGGCTCTCGACCATGTCCAGCAGGCGGGACGGGCTGGTGCCGTCCCTGATCGGGATCAGGTCGATGATGACGGTGACGTACTTGTCGCCGCGGCGGGTGTGCCGCCAGACATGCTCATCAACACCAATGACCTTCACACCGGCGACGCGGTGCGGATCATCAATCAACACACGCTTACCTTCGGCTAGGACGGCCTTGTTCGCGGTATTCCAGGTGACGCCGAGTCCTTCGGAGATCCAGGCGACCGTGAGGTGCTGGCAGACGATTCCTTCCAGCGCCCAGCGCAGCCCGCGGCGGGAGAGTTTCGCCCGGGGCTCGGCGGCTTTGGGGGTGTCCTGCCGCCAGACGTGCCCGCACCCCGTGCAGCGGTAGCGGCGGATGCTCACCAGCAGTGTGGTGGGGCGCCACCCGAACGGCTCATGGCCCAGCCTGCGAGTCACCGTGTCCCGGGGAACGCCCCGGCACCCGCACTTTCGGCACCAGTCATCAGGATCAACAACACGGCAGGCCAGGACGGCACGATCAGGGCGCACATACTGCCCGGTCACTTCGAGTCCGAGCCCGTCAAGTCGGCAGAATGTGGTCAGGTCAGGGCATTGAAAGGTAGCGTTGATCACGAGGGCCTTGCGGTAGCGAAACAGCGGAGTCGATACCCTGCTTCTCTCCCAAGGCCCTCACCTCAGCCGAAACAACCTCCCCGCCCCGGACTTCTGACACGACAGCGCCGTCTACACCCTCAATTCTGATGAGCCCCATATCCACGCGAGTCGGCGAGGGCGGTAGCGACGATGTGTACCTCCGTCGCGTCATGGTTCAAGATCGACGGCCCGCTCTCAGCTGTCGATGTGGCCGAGCGATACACGACAATCTGCCTGGACGCGGTGCGGTACGTGTCCGGCCCCGACTCTGTGTAATTTTTGTCGAAAATTGCAGTCACTAACTACTGAGTTGTGGTTTGCCTGGTTTGGTCCCCACATAGAAGAGACCCTGATGCCAAAGTACAGGCGGTCGACACTGGAACTGAAGATCCCCTCGCGCGGGGGCAGTATCATTGACGGGTGGTTCCAGGACAACGGCAAACCGGAACAGGCCCCAGCCGCGGGACCAGATGGCGGTCGGCCGCAGAACAGGCTCAGCGCCGCCGGAAGGGTAGCAATTCTGGCGGTACTTTCTCACCGGAGTTCGTGGACCTGGTGGTTGTGTCAAGTAGGTCTGGACCCACCGGGACCACGCTTTCCCAACCTCTTGAACTCGACCATCTGTCTTCCTGAAGAAGCGCAGTTGTTTGCAACGATCGCTAGAACTCGCCCTGTTCGTTCAGAATGACGGTTAAACCGCAACTCAAAATGGCGGTTTGGAAGACCCCCGTCGGGGATCCGTCGCGGGTGGCTGGTCAGGGGACAGCGGTCAGTTCCCGTGCCCTTTCCAGAGCCAGTTGGCGGGCGCGGGCAAGGTGGTCCCGGCGAGCGGGGCTGCGGTACAGGTCGCGGGCCCATTCAAACTCTGTCGCCGCGTCCCGGTAGCTGGCTTTCGTCAAAAAGGCGCCTGCCGATCTGATGGCGGACCATTACCGCGCGGACCGGGTGCGGGTCAGGCGCACGGACTGGTATGCACAGATGGTCCCGAACTTGGCGAAACAACGATCAACTGCCGCTCCAGCGTTCTCCCTCGGTGGGTGTGGATTGTCTTAGAGGGAAGTTCGTTAGAGTTCTCATACTTGGAGCTTTTCCTACCTTTGGAGTTTTTGGATGTCCACTGTTTTGCGCCCGTTGCCGATTGGGGATGCGGGCGGCTCCATTATCAACCTGCGCGAACATAACCTGTCCCGGATACTGGTGGCGCTCGTTTCGTCCGGCCCGCTTTCCCGGGCCGAACTCGCCTCGCGTTGCGGTCTGGGGGTGACGGCGCTGACCAAGCTGATTGTCGAATTGCGCGAACGGGACCTGGTGGTCGAAGCCGCCGAAATCGCCCCGCCCGGCATGGGCCGGCCGACCAGCCCGATCAAGTTGGCCGGCCACCGGTGGGCGCTGGTTGGTTTGATGCTCGACAGGAGATCCATCGGCATGTCCGTCGGCATGCTCGACGGTACTGTTATCAGTTTCGAGGAGCTTCCTGTGCCGGAGACGACAGGGATTGAAGCCTATCTTCCCTACCTGGAAGCGGCACTGGAGCGGGCAGCCGGGCGCTGCCATGGGGACGGCCGCCGGATCCTTGCCGTGGAACTGGGCATTGCCGGGGCTGCGGACAGCGGAGCGGGCGAAGTGGTTCGCTCCATAGTGAATGGCTGGTCCCGGTTCCCGCTCCGCGACGCCGTTCGCGGCATGCTTAGCGCGCTGCCGCGCGGGGTAGCCGGAAGCTTTTTGGTCCGGCTGGACCGCGAAACTAACTATGCGATGCTTGCGCGCCTCCATCGGCCCGGGGCTGCGGACCAAGGACGCACGGCCGCCTATTTGGGCGGCCGTTATGCCGTCAGCGGCGGCATCTTCAGCAGGTCAATGGTGGAACGCGGCTCCTCGGGCCTGGCCGGCGAGTTCGGGCATGTGGTCGTGGACCCATCAGGGAGGCAATGCTGGTGCGGGCGCCGGGGCTGCGTGGAAACCAGGCTGGGCCTGGCAGGGCTGTACGAACGGTGCTCAAACAGGGAGGGATACGGCAACCTGGCATCGCTGGCGGCGGAGCGTGGCCGCATGCTCGAAGAGCTGCTGGACCGGGCCGACCAAGGCGATTCGCGGGTTCTGGCCGAACTCGACGATGCCGGCCAGTGGCTGGGCCTCACCGTCGACACGGTGGCCGCGGTGCTTAATCCACAGGACTTCATTGTGGACGGATACATCGCCCGGCTTGGCCGGTATGTGGAACGTCCGGCCCGCCGGCAGCTGGACAGCATCGGCGCGCTTCCCTCCATCTCTGCGCTCCGATTCCGCTTCGAAGACGGCAGTGAACAGCCCCTGCACCGGGGCATGCTGCTGGCCGCAGCCCAGGCGATAGCCGCGGAACCCTCGGTCGCCACCGCCTGACCGACGGCATCCTGGGCCCCGGTCAGTCCGTTGGCAGCAGCTGTGTGGAATTTGCCCTCGACATAATCCACGGCGTGGAATAACATGTGACTCACGGCACTATTACTCCCGGATATTTCGTCCCCTGTAAAGGAACATCAATGTCGAGTACCCAGCAGACCCAACCGCCGGCGCGGAGCACTCCGGGCCGCGTTCCGGTGTCAACCCCTGCGCCGCAGCAGTGGACCGCGCGTCAGCGGCGCTCCCGCCGTCCCGTGCTGGCGGCCATGATTTGCGTGGCTTTTATCGGCGGGCTGCAGGGGGTGGATCCGGCGCTGCATTCGGTTGCCATGCCTCAGGCCGCACGGGAGCTGGGGATGGACCCGGCAGCCGCGTCGTTCATCAAGAGCATCGGTACCATCATCCTGGCCGCCAGCATGCTCGGCGTCGGAATTCTCGGTGACCGGTTTGGCCGACGCCGGGCCCTTGTGGCGGGAACGCTGCTGATGGGTGCGGCCGCCGTCATTACAGCCACGGCGGCCACTCCTTTGATCTTTGGTTTGGGCAGGGCACTGATGGGCGTGGCGACCGCCACCTCGTTTGCCATGTGCCTGGCCTTCATCCCGACTCTCTACCCGCGGGAACAGCTACCCAAGGCTTTCGGGCTGTTCTTCGGTGCGGGGGCCTCGCTAATCGTCGCGGCCACCGCGCTGTCCGGGACCGTTCAGGGCCTGTTCGGCTGGCGGTCCACCTACCTGGCGACCGCGGCCCTGTGCGTGGTGCTGGGCGTGGCCGCACTGCGGTTCATGCCCGAGAACCGCGCCACGGTGCTGCGGCGGTTCGATGCGCCCGGCGTTTTCCTGGCTGCCGTGGGCCTGGTGGCGCTGGTGTACTCCATCGGCCGTGCCTCAACCCTGGGCTGGGGCCACCCTCTGGTGCTTGGTGGGCTCGGCGTGTCTGCCATGGTCCTGGCGGCCTTCGCACTCTGGGAGCTGCGCTGCAAGCATCCTGCGTTCCCGGTCGAGTTGTTCCGGCTTCCGGCCTTCACCGCCGCTTGTTTGGCCGGGGTGCTGTTCAACTGGGCAGATGCCTCCCTGCTGGGACAGTACCCGGCCCTGGCGCTGCCGGCCGGGGTGCCGGCGGCGGCGGTTTCGGCCATCGTGGCCCTAATGTATGTGGGCATGATCTGCGGCGCCCCCGCGGCCGGGATCGCCCAGAACCGCTTCGGGCTGAGCAACCGGACCATGTTCACCTCCGGGCTGCTGTTGTGTGCGGCCGGACTGGCACTGCAGGTGCTGCTGACGAACCCGCACGATCTGCTGCTGCCGGCCGCCGGCCTGTTCATTGTGGGGTTCGCCGTAATGTGGATGCAGAACCCCCAGAGCGCGGTCATCATGGGCTCGGCCCCGGCGGACCAGCTCGGTGCGGTCGGCGCGGTAAAGCCCGCCGTCGGGCAGTTCGGCTTCGGACTCGGCTTTGCCTTGGCCGGCCCCATCGCCGGCATTTTCATGGACGGCCCTGCCCTGACGGCGCAGGCCTACGGCCTGGGCCTGGCCTCCCAGGCGGCGTTCTTCGTCCTCGCCGCAGCCCTGGTTTTCATACTGCTCAAGCCCCGCTCCGCCGCCGCGGCAGCCTGACCCGGAAGGAACACCCATGCAGGCAACCACTGTCTTCATCAACGCCAACATCCACACCGTCGACCCCGACTTCACCACCGTCCAGTCCCTGGTCCTGGCAGGCGGCCGGGTCCTTGCCACCGGCAGCAACGAGGCGATGATGGCGCTGGCCGGCCCGGACACCGAGATCAGGGACATGGCCGGGCGGACCATCCTGCCCGGCTTCGTCGAGGCCCATGGACACCCCACCGCGGAAATGAACTTCATCGGCCCCGACGCAATCGATATCCGGGCCTCGGTCTGCGGCAGCGCCGAAGCGGTGCTGGAGAAACTGCGCGAGGCAGTCGCCGCCGCGGAACAGGCCGGCCCGCAGGCGTGGGTCGCCGCGTTCGGCTGGGATCCCCTGCTGCTGCCGGAGCTGCCCCGCATCAGCGGCGCCTTCCTCACAGGCCTTTCTCGCACGGTCCCGCTGTCGGTCATGCACTATTCGGCCCACTCCTCTTGGGCCAATCAGACAGCCCTGACACGGCTAGGTCTGGGCCCCGGCACCCCCAACCCGGGCGCGTCGGAATACCTGCGTGATGCAGCCGGGAACCTTACCGGAGAGGCACTGGAACTGCCGGCTTCCATGATTCTCATGGGCCCTGTCATGGACGCCGGGCCGGGCAAGTTCTCCGACTTCCTCGACCACGAACTGAACCGTATGGCGGCCGCGGGTGTAACCACCACCGGGGACCTGGCCTTCCACCCCGACTCCTACCCGCTGATGCAGAAATACCAGCAGGAGCGCACCGCCCCGGTGCGTATCCGCTCCTACGAAATGTCCGGCATCCGCGCAGACATCCCCGCCCCCGGCCAGGACGGCCTCGCCGGTGTCGATCCGGCGCTGTTCCGTCCTGTCGGGATCAAGGTCTGGACTGACGGTTCCCCCTGGGTGGGGAATATTGAAACAAGCTTCGGATACGAAGAAAGCCCCGCTACCGAGAGCATCGGCGTCCCTGCCGGCCACAGGGGCTGCTCCAACTACACCAAAGAGCAGCTTTTGCAGATCTGCCGCAGCCACTACAGCAAGGGATGGCAGATGGCCTGCCACGTCCACGGGGACATCGCCGTCGACACGGTGCTGGATGTCTACGAACAGATCCAGCGTGAATTCCCTCGGGAAGACACCAGACTCCGGATGGAGCACTGCGGAACCATCACCCCGGAGCAGGTCAGAAGGGCGCACCGGCTTGGTGCCACCATCTCCTTCTTCGTGGCACATATCCATTTCTATGGGGACATCCTGCTCGAACTGTTCGGGGAACGTGCCGAATCCTGGACGCCCGCCGGGGCCGCGGCGGAGGCCGGCATGCGCTTCTCGCTGCACAATGACCCCCCGGTCACCCCGGAATCCCCTTTGCTGAACATGCAGGCGGCCATGACCAGGCTGGCCCCCTCCGGAAAAGTGCTCGGCCCCGGCTTCCGCATCGACATCCGGACGGCCATCAAGGCCCAAACCATAGACGCGGCCTGGCAGCTCTTCTCCGACCACGAACTCGGTTCCTTGGAACCCGGCAAACTGGCTGACCTGGTGGTCCTGGACGCGGACCCGTTGCAGACACCGGCCGAAAAGATCGGCAACATTTCCGTTCTGGAAACCTGGACAGGAGGACGGCAGGTCTACGCCAGTGTGGAGGTCACCGCATCCGCCAACAGCTAGAACCGCCCCCGAAAACCGGAAGCGGCCGCGCACGGACCCACCAACAGAAAGAGCCCAACTTGAACACTTCACCGGCCCCCACGACAATCACCGCCTCCACCGTCAACGAAGCAGACACGCTGTTGGATATCGTGGTCGAGGAATTCCAGCACCTGGCAAGGCAGGAGGGCAACTGTGGCATCCTGGTGACCAAAAAAGGACCCGGGAAATTCACCGTCGAACTCAGCGACCACGTCCCCTACGGGCTTACCCTAGAAGCGTGCACCTGATCCACGGGCCAGGAAGCCGGCCCATCCCCGGTTATCACCGGCCGGGAAGCCCTGCTCCAAGCCCGTCCCCCGGGAGCCCCCCGCCCGGGGACCCGCCCACCGGCCGGACGGGCACCGGAGAAGGCACAGGAGCCTGATCTCCCCAGAACGTCAGAGCAGGCATCCCCGGCCTCCGGACCAGGGCATTCGACCAGCAATACATCTCCCGCCAAGACGGGCGAGGCCAGCAAAACCGGGCCCAGCCAAGGAGTTGCCGTGAATCCCAATCCCAAGAGCTTGCTATTAGCACTTGTCCTGCCGTTCGTGCTCATGATCACCGGGGTGGCTGTTCTCGGTCCATCCGACGCCCGGATTTTTGGCGTCCCCGCGATTTTTCTGTTTGTGTTCTTGATGTTCCCGACGGCCTCAGCCCTGATGGCGGTTGCGTGGCGCCGATGGGACCGGCACGACATCTACGATGAGGAAACCCCAGACGTTGAGGGGCCGGCAAAATGACCGCGGTCGCCGCCTTCGTCCTGGTCCTGGTCCTGGCCATGGCGCTCGGCATCTACTCAAAACGGGGCGTTAAGACAACGGAGGACTTCCTCGTCGGCGGCCGCAGCTTCGGCGGCTTGCTGCTCTTCATTCTCGTAGTCGGAGAGGTGTACTCCATCGGCACGGTCGTTGGTTTCCCGGGCGGCGTGTACGCAGAGGGCGCCGGCTTCGCCGTCTGGTTTATGGGATATATCCTGCTCGGCTACCCGATCGGCTACTTCCTCCTGCCGCTTCTTTTTAAGGCCGGACGACGCTACTCCGCGGTGACGCTCCCGGACATTCTCCGCGGCCACTTCAATTCCCGTCCGCTCGAGCTTACGGCCGCACTGCTGTCCGTTATTTTCCTGATTCCCTGGGCACAGCTCCAGCTCACCGGCCTGACCGTTGCGCTCACCGGGCTGGGCCTTGGCTTGACCCCTGTCGTCACCGTCATGATCGGCGTCGCCATCGCCATGGCCTTCGCTTTACTGTCCGGCATCAAGGCACCGGCATATGTCAGCTTCGTCAAGGACTTCGCACTGGTCTTTGCCATTATCGTTGTGGCGGTATTCGTCCTGGCCATGAACCCCTCGATCCCGGACATCACGGCCCAAGCGGATGCGCTTTCGGGCCACACAACCATCGGGCCCGGGCTTCCGATGCTGCACACCATGTCGACCATGCTCTTCCAGGCGGTCGGGTTCTACATGTTCCCCTTTGTCCTGCAGGCCATCATGAGCTCAAAGTCGGCCAGGACCATAAAGCGGACCCAAATCGGCATGCCGCTGTACATGCTGATGTACCCGTTCCTGCTCATCACGGCGTACTACTCGATTTCAGCGGTCCCGGGACTGACCGGCGCCAACACGAATCTCGCCTTCATCGAAGTTGCCCGCACCCTGTTACCGGAATTCCTTGTCGGCATCGTCGCCGGCGGCGCCGCCCTCTGTGCCATCGTTGTCCTGGCCGCCTCCGCACTGAGCATCGGAACACTCGTTGCCCGCAACGTCCTGGTGGACTTACCCGAAAAGCGCCAAAAAAACTATGTCCGGGCCATCATCGCCGTATACCTGCTGATTTCAATCGTGCTCACACTGGTCGTACCGAACCTGATGGGCACCCTGATCAACACCGCGTACTACGGCTTCACCCAGCTCATCGTCCCCGTCGCCCTGCTGGTCTTCGGTTCCAGAACCCGTGCCGGAGTGATGGCGGCAGGCCTCGCCGGGGGTGTCCTGGCCACACTCGGACTCTACATCTTCGGCATCGACCTGGGCGGGCTCAGCATCGGCGTTCCGGCCCTCGCCGCTAACATAGCCATCGTCACCCTCGGACGACTCACCTGGCCGCGGACGACGCCCACGGAAGCCATCTGGACCCGCGGCCACCCCCGCAGCGAATGGGCCCGGACCCCGGGCCCGGACTCAAATCCCACTTCTTCCACCCCGATCCGGCCAGCAGGGGAAAACCACTGACACACGTGCCAGGGAGCCCGATCCACGCTTGAAGTACGGCGCGGTGTGACGGCTGTCTTTTGGTCACGGCAGGGACGAGGTTGGGGCTGACGACTCATCTGCTTCTCGGCGTATTTGGAGGAGGTGCGGGCCACACCTGGAGGAGATAGGCATCGACCGGGTGTTCGGAAAACTCACCGGCGTGCCCCTGATCTCGTCCCTTGGCGCTGACTCGCAACCGGTAGCTGACGCCCGGTTCTGGGCGCTGATGGCCCCAGGGTGCGACGTTGATCGCGGCGTGCGAGGCTGTGGGCGTGGATCGACGAACGGGGCGGCGTTGGCGCCAGGCGACCGGCGGGCGGATCCCGCGGAAGAAACCCGAACCTGCGGGCCAGGACTAGTGTGCGGGCGATCGCAGCGCAGCTTAGGGCGGTCGGCCTCGACGGTCAGCCGTGAGTTGCGCCGTAACCGACCCGAGACGGGCCCGCGGGGCCGGGGGCCGGGGGCCGGGGGCCGGGGGCCGGGGGAAGTATGCCCCGTATGCGGCGCAGAAACGAGCCGAGCTGCGCGGACGCTGGCCCAAGGCCAGCAAGTTCGATGACCTAGAACTGGCATCCTTGGTACAGGCCAAGTTGTGCCAAAGGCCGGCTCCGGGGTAAGAAGCCAAAGCTCTCGAAAGCCCAAGAGGCCCATCTGGTCAGCCCCCACCGAAAGGGAGCACACACGACGAGCGAGATTGCTGAACTCTTTAGTGTTGCCCGTTCCACGGTCTACCGGGCCATCCAGCGCGCAGCACCAGCATCGTCCTCTGCAGTAGTGCACTAGCGTCATAAAGCGATCACGGAACGCCGCCAAAGAGCGATCAAATCCACAGGCATCCCCTCCCCTCCGGCTCGGAGTTCGACGACCGGCCCAAGGCTCTTTTCCACCCTTTGGTGAGACAATCGAACAAGGACACCTGTCACGGCGCCGGCCCGGCACCGGCACGTTCCCCTCAAGAAAACCAGGGAGGGGATCCTGATGGACCCCACCACCGTTGTCGTTTTCATCGTCCTCGTCGTACTGCTGCTCATCGTTGCGAAAATGTCGATTCGGATCGTGCGCCAATACGAGAAAGGTGTGCTCTTCCGGCTCGGCAAGGTCATCGGAGTCAGGGATCCCGGCCTGCGGCTGATCATCCCCGTTATCGACCGTCTTCCGCTGGTTAGCCTGCGGATCGTGACCATGCCCATCCAGTCCCAGGGCATTATCACCCAGGACAACGTGAGTGTCGACGTCTCGGCTGTGGCATACTACCGGGTGGTGGACGCCGTGAAATCCGTCGTCGCGATCGAAAACGTGGCCGCGGCCATCGACCAGATCGCCCAGACGACCCTGCGGAAAGTCGTCGGCCGGCACACCTTGGACCAGACCCTGTCCGAGACCGAACGGATCAACGTCGACATCCGCGAAATCCTGGACGTGCTCACCGTCGAATGGGGCGTCGAAGTCACCCTGGTGGAACTGAAGGACATCCAGCTGCCAGACAGCATGAAACGCGCCATGGCCCGCCAAGCTGAAGCCGAACGCGAAAAGAGGGCGAAGATCATCGCCGCCGAAGGCGAAGCCATCGCCGCAGCAGCCCTCGGAGACGCCTCCGACACCATGATGGCCCACCCGCTGGCGCTACAGCTAAGGAATCTGCAGTCCCTGGTCGAAATCGGCGTGGATAAGAACACCACCGTCGTCTTCCCCGCCCCGCTGATGAGCACCATCGGTGAGCTCTCCGCGTTCCTGGCCCGCGAAAACCAGGCCGCGGCAACCTCCAACAGCAAGACACCCATCAAAGCGGCATAACCCTCAGCGGATAGACCCGCCCGTCAGCCGGTGCCGAGCGAGGACAATGAACGAGCCACCTTTGAGCCTCCCGCTCTTCCCTGGCGGAGACGCAAGAACCCGGCTCCCCGAGCGTAGCGAGTCCCTTTTCGCTCATGTTGTGGAGAACAAGTCGTTGAAGGAGCGCTTCGCAGACCCTGGGCTGGGGGCGGTCAGCGGGACTGAATCGGGGCACCACGACCGTCTCGGCGGGCAAAAGCGCCTCGGCCCCGCCGCAGCGTAAATGGCGTACCGAAGCGGGTAGCTGAGCGCAGAGGTGACTGGGCCTAAACCGTCGGCCTTGGTGGCAGACCGCCCCGTAGATGGCCTGGCGCGGGCAGCAGATTAGGGAGGATCCCGGCTCTGTCGCGGGGCGTGTCGTACGCTCATCCAATGCGTTGGAATAGCAAGTTGATTTGGCCCCGGATTCGCCGCTTGTTTTGGCCCCACACTGTTGGTGTTCCGGTCGGTTTTGCCGGGACTTGTTGATGGTCTTCTGGGTGGCAACGCGACATTCAGACCGCGGTGCAGGCACCCTTGGGTACCGATGGGTGTCCGTACAGGACGAAGTTGGTGCCGTCATCCACTAAAACCGAGACGTAGCTTGGTCCGAAAAGAGCAACGGGCGGACTTGCAGATGGCGATCGCGGTAATGGCCGCCTCGCAGCCGTTGGCGCCCCGCGGGTCAACGACGCTGGTGGCAATGCGGATCCTGCCCGGCTCGGTTTCGATCACGGACTCGATCTTGCCCACCCAAGGCCCGTTCGCGTTGGCAGTCGTGAAGTCTGCGGTCTTGTCCGCTCGTTGGTGGCGCTGGGAATGGACTCAGGAGCCGCAGCTGTCTGGCTGACTGCCGTCTGGGTCGGCGTAGCGGGTGCTGCTTGGGGAGTGGATAATGAGCCTCCGGTCAGCAGCAGCGCAGCGATACCCAAGGTGAGGGCGAGAATAGTTGTGTTCACGGTTGTGTAATGTCCGAAGGCGCGCGAAGACGGCGCGCCCCAGCACGATGCGACGGCAGGCCCGGTAGCCACCGGCCCCTGCCGTGCATAGCCCTTACCTAACGAAGAATGAGGCAGAACCATGTCCATGAAGGAATCCCTTCCGGGCGCGGGTGCGACACCAAGTGATCACAGAACGCCGCCACACAGCGATCAAATCCACACCGCACCTATTGACTAACTTTGATTTCGCACTCGATTTTGGACCAACTGAGCCGGTTTCCGCTCCCTGCCAGCGGCCGCATCCCGGGTCCCAGATGCAGGCCGCTACGGCGAATTGCGGTGGCCCGAGGTACCGAAGCGCTTCGGTCCGCGATGGAACCGCCGGAGTACCTCATTAAAGGTGCTTTTTGAGTAACTACTCTTCCACACCCCTTGCGGCAACAAGCGACGCACTATCCCGCTGTCGCGCACTGTTGTCGTCGAAGTCTCGGCCGACGTCGCCTGGCCTGGCCGGTCGTTGCGGCACTCCCTGCGTTTCCTGCGAGTCAGTCCCGACGTCAGCCCGGCCACTGTGGAGCTACCGCACTCTTACCAGCGATGACCGTTCCTGCTGTCACGGTCACAAGCAAATGGTCCCCGATCAAACTGCACTTCTTGGGCAAAGTGGGCTCAAGTCTGATTGACATTCGCAATGGGCTGGGCTGGTTAAGTTTGCGCTACGGGCGGTCAGTCGCCCCCCGATGAGGATCGTCACGCCTCCGGTGGCGAAGTTCGGCACGTCGGCTTGGGCAGTCTGTCCCTCGGGGGAGGCGAGAGCTGCGTCGAGCGCCTCGCGGGTCGTGAATGAGGCGTGGAACGCAGCGAACACCGGGATGTCTCCGGTGACGTTGTCCACGGCGAGAGTGTAGTGCAGGTCGATGGCCCCTGGCAGTGCCTTCGCGAGCGGGACATGCACCTCCTCGTAATGGCGGCTGAACGCTTCGCCGTCGGTGGGTGGCCCATAGAGGACGGTCAGGACGGGCATTTCAGGATCCTCCGATGCTGGGCGCGGGGTTATCCGACAACGAATCGGCGGAGGTGAACTTCTCGCGATGGATAAGGCGAGGGGCGATCCGGCGTCGCTTGAACGCCTTGACTCCCGCCTCAACCATCAGGGGCGGACCGCACCGCCAACCGGACCAGCCGCGGGCGCTTGTAATATCGTCGACGAAGCATTCGGTCGCACGGCCGACACGGTGGTCCACTGACTCCGCCTCTCTCGAGAGAATGGGCACGAACCGGAAGCCCGGGTGGGCAGCTGCCAATTCAGCGAACCGTTCCCCGTCATACAGGTCCGCCGCCGTGTGCACACCGTGGTACAGGACGACCTCCCGTTCCGGGTGTCGGGCCAGCACTGTCCGGACGATGCCGACCAGCGGAGCCAGCCCCGTGCCGCCGCCGATGAGCACCATCGGCTCAACCGCGTCATCTGTCTCCTCCGGGACGTGAAAGTCGCCCAGCGGGCCGGTCCCATCGACCCGATCGCCCAACGCCACCGTGCCAAACAACCACTGGTCACTCGCCAAACCGCCGGGTATCCTGCGGACGTGCAACTCCAGCACAGTGTCCTCGTCAGCAGTGTTGGCCAATGAGTACTGCCGTCGCTCCTCGGTCCCGGGAACCATCAGCCCGACGTACTGCCCGGCGCTGAACGCAAGTGGTTCATCGAGACCGAGCAGGATCCGACGGGTGTCCCGGGCGATGTCCTCGATCCCGAGCACGGTCGCGGTGAGATCCCGCAGAGCGTGGGTCGAGCGGAGTGCCGCCTCCCACGCGGAGGGCCACGTCGGCATCACCGCACGGCGTGGCCTGACAAGCCAAGGCCATGCCGGCTGCGCGCTCGTCTGCGGTCAGAGTGTCGAGTGGAGATTCGCGGTGGTCGACGTCGCCCGAGACAACTGCGACCTTGCAGGTGCCGCAGGTGCCCTGGTTGCAGGAGTTCGGCATCCAGATCCCGGCACGCAGGAATGCCTCGAGGATCGACTGATCGCCCTCACATCCGACCCGTCGGTCGCCGACTCCGGCGGCATCCGCTTCCAATCTGTTCGTGGCCTCCTTAAAGCGAAGGGCTCCGGGCTGGTGTGCGGACCGAAGGGCGGTCATGGTTGCGGAGATCGTTTTTGGCTGTTCCGGAGCAACCATGGCTGAAGGAATGTCATGTTTCGCCGATTTCTCCAAGCAATTCTGAAGACTTCGACGGGACGATGTTCGGAGCTTGTAAGGGCTCTGCCCACTCCCGCAGCATTCTGGTTGGCATGATGGAGTCATGGCCTCCCCCTTGAAACCCCGCGCCCGGATCGGCATCATCGGCGGCACCGGTCTGTATCGGCTCCCAGACGCTTTCGTGCTGGACACCCTGGATATTCAGACGCCGTTCGGGGCACCGTCTGGTCCTGTGGTCCTGGTCCAGCTGGACGGGTTCGGCAGCGCCGATGGTTCCGAGGAGCCGGTGGTCGCCTTTATGGGCCGGCACGGCAGCGGACACAGTGTTGCACCACAGCAGATCAACCACCGCGCCAACCTTTGGGCGCTCAAGAGCCTTGGTGTGGAAGCCGTGGTTTCCTCAGCGGCCGTGGGCGGGCTGGTTCCCAGCCACGGCACCGGGACCTTTGCGGTGCCCGACCAGTTCCTGGACAGGACCTGGGGCCGTCACGATACTTTTTACGATGGTTCCCTCCCCACCGGAGTGCAGCACCTGTCCGTGGCCGAGCCCTATAGTGGCCCACTGCGTGCGGCACTCATCGAGGCGCTGGAGTCCCAAGGTGAAGGCTTTTCCCGGGCGGCGACGGTGGCTGTCATCAATGGGCCGCGTTTTTCCACGAAGGCCGAGTCGGCGTCGCTGATCCAGGCCGGTGCCCATCTGGTGAGTATGACCCAGTACCCGGAGCCCGTGCTTGCGGCAGAACTGAACATGCATTTCGCCGTGCTGGCGTTCATCACGGACGCAGACACCGGACATGACGGGTCCAAACCCGTGACGGCTGAACTGGTGCTGGGCCGCCTCAAGGCGGCCCAGCCGCGGGTCCTTGCCGTCCTCTCCGAAGTGGTCCGGCGCGTGTCGGCGGCACTGGCTGGGCCGATTTCTGCCGACGACGGCGGATTCCTGCCCGTGGCGGCCATCCCCGACGAGGCTGTGGCCACTGTCATGGGCGCCGCATCACGCCCCGAACTGGACATCCCGTGAGGCTCTTGGTCACCGGAGGCGTCGGCTTCATCGGCAGCCATATTGTCGATGCCGCCGTCACGAGGGGATGGGAGGTCCTGATCCTGGATTCACTTGATCCGGCCATCCACCCAGGCCCGCAGGAAACCAGCACGGCCGCCGGGCTGCTGGTGGGTGATGTCGGCGACGCTGCCACTGTAGCGAAGGCGCTGGAGGGAATCGACGTCGTCGTCCACCAGAGCGCCAAGGTGGGCCTGGGCCTTGACTTCTCCGATGCCCCTGACTATATCCGCAACAATGACCTGGCCACGGCAATACTCCTGGCTGGGATGGCTTCGGCTGGAACAGACAAGCTGGTGATTGCATCCTCGATGGTGGTCTACGGAGAGGGTGCCTACACCGATTCAACCGGCCAGATGGTGCGGCCGGGCCCGCGCCGGCCCAAGGATCTGGAGGCTGGCATCTTCGAACCGAGGGATCCTGCCACGGGCAGGCTCCTGCTGCCCGCCCTGGTTCATGAGGACGCCGCACTGGACCCACGAAACGTCTACGCTGCCTCCAAGCTGGCCCAAGAACACCTTGCGTCAGCCTGGGCGCGCGCAACCGCAGGTACAGCCATTGCTCTGCGGTACCACAACGTTTACGGGCCCAGAATGCCCCGAAACACACCGTATGCCGGAGTCGCCAGCCTGTTCCGTTCGGCCCTGGCACGCGGAGAAGCACCACGGGTCTTCGAGGACGGTGGGCAGCGCCGCAGCTTTGTCCACGTGGCGGATGTGGCGGAGGCGAACCTGTGTGCCATAGATGCTTTGGCGGACGGGAGGATTGTGGCCCCTGGCAGCTTCCGCGCCTACAACGTGGGCGCTCGTGAGGCCCACACCATCGGCCAGGTGGCGCAGGCCCTGAGCTCTCACGGGGGCGGTCCAGATCCTGTGGTCACGGGCGAGTTCCGGCTGGGCGACGTCCGGCACATCACCGCCAGCTCCAGCCGGGCCGGGGCGGAATTGGGTTGGGAGCCGCGGATCAGCTTCGCCGAGGGGATGCGCGACTTTGCCATAGCCCCATTGCGCGGCGGTATGGTCTAGGCTGCCGGCCCCAGGCTGGCCTGTCCGGCGGGAATACGCAGCTGGAACCGGCAGCCACCCTCAACGTTGGCAACTTCCAGGGTGCCTGCGTGTGCCTGGACTATCCCCTGGACCAAACTCAGGCCGATTCCCGCGCCGCTGTAGCGCGATGCGGTGCGGCTGGAGTTTTTCTGCCACCCGGCGGTGAGCATGCGGGGCAGGTCCTCCGCCGGAATCCCGCCGCAGCCATCACGGACTTCCACCACGGCATCCCCACCGTCAGCTGTCACGGCAATGGAGACGGTGCTGCCCTCGTCACTGTACAGAATGCCGTTAAGGACCACGTTGCGGATGGCCCGCGACAGCGAAGCACCATCGGCCCAGACCACGGTGGGCGTCATGGCGCCCCCCTTGATCGTAATGGCACGGCTGGCCGCCACGGGGGCCAGGTCCGCGATGGCATCGCTGACGACATCATAGAGGTCCAATTGCTGATGATGCAGCATCAGGGTGCCCGCCTGGATCTTGGAGAGCTCCAGCAGGTCGTTGACCAGGGCGGCCATCTGGTCGGCCTGGCCAATGATGCGTCGATGGTAGGCGGAGACGTCTTCGGCAACGCCATCCTCCAACGCCTCGGCCATGGCGCGCATGCTGGCCAACGGAGTGCGGAGGTCGTGGGAAACCCAGGCCACCAGTTCACGTCTGGCCTTCTCCACAGCCTGCTCCCGTTCCCGCGATTCCTCCAACCTGTGGCTGGTAGCGGCCAACTCCGCGGCAAGAGCTGCGAGCTCCGAGGTCATCTTCGGTTGCGGTGCCAGGCTTTCTCCGCGGCCGATCCTGGCAGCGTCACCGGCGAGCCGATTCGTGTTCCTGGCCAGCCCGGCGCCGAGGAAAACAGCGACCACAACAGCGAGGATGGAGGCGATCAGCAGGATGAACCACATCACCTGCAGGTCGGCCTCGGTGATGAACATGGCGTTGAAGGCGCTGACCATTCCGGCCACCAGGATTGCCATGGTGGCCAGCACCACGAGCAGGATCTGGACAACGATCGAGGCTGTGCGCAGTACCCGCTGCAGGACCATCGTCACGGCACCGATGGCCAGGGCCCAGGACATCACGACGGCGACGATAGTGGCCACATCGGCACTAGTCATGGTGGGACGGCTCCGTGCCGTCGTCGAACCTGTACCCCACGCCCCAGACGGTTTTCAGCAGCACGGGCATGGTGGGATTGTCCTCGATCTTTTCGCGCAGCCGGCGCACATGCACCGTCACGGTGGAGAGGTCCCCGAAGTCCCAGCCCCAGACGGCCTTGATCAGGACATCGCGGCTGAAGACCTGATTGGGGCGCCGCAGAAAGAACGCCAACAGGTCAAATTCCCGGACCGTCAACGTCAGGTCCCGACTGCGGTGCGTGACGGCGCGCGAGGCAGGATTAAGAACGAATCCGGCCACCTCCACCGGCGGCTCCGGGGTGTATTCCTTGATGCTGCGCCGCAACACCGACTTCACCCGAAGCACCAGCTCCCGGGGCGAGAAGGGTTTGGTGACGTAATCATCGGCGCCCATTTCCAGACCCAGAATACGGTCGTCCTCGGTGCCCAGCGCCGTGAGCATGATGATGGGCATGGAGTGCGTCCGCCGGATCCGCCGGCATACCTCCACCCCGTCCAGGCCGGGAAGCATCCGGTCCAGGATGATGAGGTCCGGAGCGTGCGTCTGTGCCAGGTGCAGGGCGGTGAAACCGTCGCCGGCCATATCCACCTGGAACCCGGCCTGGACCAGGTAGTCGTGGACAACCTGGGCAATTGTGGCCTCATCTTCGACGAGCAGGATACGACGGTTACCAACATCCCCGACGTCCGTGTCGGACTGGACGGTGTTCATGATCCCAGCATAGGTTCGCATCGGCCGCGACGGGCTGTTCGTGGCCGACGGCGGCCAAGCGTCCCCGTTCCGTAAGGATTTCCGCCTGCCGCGACGGCCCTGCGGATTCTACGGTCAAGGTATGGAAGAAAGGCAGAACAACCAGCGCAACCAGCGCAACCAGCGAGACGACGTGCGGGACAAACCAGCCGCAGTGGCTGACGTGGTGCTGCCCTGCCTTAATGAGGCGTTGGCACTCCCCCGCGTACTGGCCGCCATGCCAGCAGGCTTCCACGCGATCGTGGTGGACAACGGGTCCACCGACGGTTCCGCAGCCCTGGCGGCCAGCCTGGGCGCCACAGTCGTCCTCGAATCCCGGCGCGGGTTTGGCGCGGCTGCCCATGCCGGGCTGCTGGCCGCGGCTGCGGAGTTTGTGGCGTTCTGTGATTGCGACGGATCGTTGGACCCGTCCGATCTGACCCAGATGCTGCACCTGGTACGCACCGGTCAGGCGGATCTGGTCCTGGGTGCCAGGCGCCCGGCACGCGGCGCCTGGCCCGTCCATGCCCGGCTCGCCAACATTGCCCTGAGCCGCCTACTGCGGCGCCGGACCGGCATTCAGGTAACGGACCTGGGCCCGCTTCGACTCGCCCGGCGCGATGCGCTGCTGGGACTGGACCTGGCAGACCGGCGCAGCGGCTATCCGTTGGAGATGTTCCTCAAAGCCCACCGCGACGGCTGGCGCGTGACCGAGATCCCCGTGGCCTATTCGCCCCGATTGGGGAAGTCAAAGGTGACGGGTACGGTGCGCGGGACCCTGACGGCCATGGCGGATATGAAGGTGCAGTTGGACGCCGCCTCCCGGAGGAGCCCAGGGACGGCGAGCCACGGTCCTTTGGCAGGCGGGCCGCCGGCCGGAGCCCGTGAAGCGACGCCATGATCCTTACCATCGCTGTCATCGCCAAAGAGTGCCTCCCGGGCAAGGCCAAGACCCGCCTCACTCCCCCGCTCACTGCGGCCCAGGCCGCGGACCTCGCGCAAATCAGCCTCAGCCAGACCCTGGACGCGGTCCGCTCATTCCCCGCTGCCAGGAGGTTGCTCGTGTTTGACGGGACGCCGCGCCGCCGGGACGCTGCGGGTTTCGAGGCAATTGCCCAGAGCGGCGGGGGGCTGGATGAACGGCTGGCCGCCATCTGCCCACTATCTGATGGCCCGCTGTTGCTGCTGGGCATGGATACACCCCAACTGTCCGCCCTGCACCTGGCGCCGCTGTTGGCTGACTGGTCCACCGCACAGCCGCGGCACCGTGCCTGGTTCGGTCCGGCGTCGGACGGCGGCTTTTGGGCCTTGGGCCTGCACAAGCCCGACGGCGCCCTGGTCCGTGGCGTCACAATGTCCACCGACCAGACCGGCAGGCAGCAACTGGACCGGTTGCAGGCGGCCGGGCTGGACGTGGGGCTGCTTTCTGTTCTGACGGACGTGGACACCTTTGCGGATGCCCAGGCCGTTTCCGGAATGTGCCGGGGCACCCCGTTTTCCCGCGCCACTGAGCAGTTGGCCCAACACGCGTCGGCGGCTGCCCTTCCCGGTTCACAGCGCCCGACGGCGGGACCGCACCTTTGGGCGGACGGGTAATGGGCACTCACGCCACCTCCGCCGGCACAGTCGGCAGCGTCACAGCCGGCACCGCTGCCGCGGCCCGCACCGCCGCTGGCTCGGCTGCCTGCGACGTTGCGGAGGTGCGCGTGTTTGGCAAGGCGGGCACGAGCCGTACTCAGGCAGCCTTTCCCTCGGCCTGGGACGGTTAACGCTCCGCCCGGCATCAACCGGTCCGGATCCCATCGGGTCCGTCCACGTCAACATGCTCGGGTGGTCCACCCCGGCCACCGCCAGTGACCGGTATCTATTGGGTTCCGTCCGTGGTCCGGTCCTTGATGTGGGTGCGGCCCCGGCCGAATGCTGTCCGCTGCCCGGATCTGGGTCTGGCGGCCATGGGATCGATACCATCGCCACCGCCGTGAGACTTGCCATAGGCAGTGGCGGCGCAGCGTTTCAGGGATCCATTTTGACCCTGTCCCCCACGAGGGCGGGTGGGGTTCCGCCCTCCTGCTGGACGGCAACATTGGGATCGGGGGAAACGAGGAAGTCAGATCGTGCGCGTCGCCTCACTCCTGGGGCCACGCGGTCAGATCGTGGCGGAGGCCGACACGCAGGACGAGCTCGATCTGGCCTACCTGGCCGTGCTGGAAGATTCGGCAGGACATGCCAGCGCCGCCTTTCCCGGAGCGCGGGCCGGTTCGAAGGCCCTCGCCGCCCATGCGGCCCGCGCCGGTCTGGCCCTGGCTGCTTCCCGGACAGTTCAGGGCCGGGTGTTCCTGACCCTGGAACGCCGGGCATAAAGTTCGACGGCGGCCACCGCCACGAGCGCGGTGGCCGCGAGCAACAGCCAGATGAGGCCCAAGGACCCCGCACAGTCGTCCTGCAGGATGGTGTTGTTAACACCCGTTCCCGGGCCGCCCGGCTGGAGCACCTGCTTCGCCCGCACCAGCGGCGCTGCCAACAAGGTCACGATGGACCCCACCAGCAAGGCCCCGCGCACGGTCCCCTGTTGCGCCGGCCGCAGCCCATACGTCACCCGTGACAGACCGGCCCCGGCCAGCGTTGTCACGGGAACCAGCGCACCGTCGTGCAGCAACAGCGCCACCGCCAGCCATGCCGCGACACCGGTCCACTGCTCAGGTCACGTGAGTCAGAAATCCGACCAGGGCGTATCCGAGGGCAGCCATGCCGACGGCGCCGAGGTGAGTCCTGCCGGTGTCGCCAGTGTTCGCGGATGAGCGGGAGCTTCACGGCGATGTGGAGGGCCAGCGAACTGATAATCACCCAGGCCAGCCAGTAGTGAACGTCCTTGAAGGAGAACGGCCACGGCCACCACTGGAAAGTGGTCAGCAGGCCGATGGTCACCTCTACCAGGGATGCGGCGACAAACCGTGCAATGGAGGCCCGTTCCAGCCCGAGCACCACCGATTTCAGCGGCGGGCACCGCAACAGTTCAGGAAACACGGACCACAGCTTGGCCACCAACAGGAAGCCTGACGCAATACCCCCTGGTGATGTGAATGCCTTGGGTTGCCGCGTACAGCCACACCGGGCGGGTCAGGAAGACCATCCAACCGGGCGGATCCTGCAGAATGTGGCTGAACAGACCCGTCACGAAGCACAAGTCGAAGGCCATACCCAGCCAACGCCCAGGGACGACCGTCAGTCGTTTACTCCGCAACGGTCATGAGAACCGCCCGTTCACTGCATCCATCCGTTGGTGGAGGAGGCCTGTCAATCTGTCCATACCCAGATCAGACCACCGGCACCCCGATCCAGTCCGGGCCAGACCTTACGAAAAGCAAACCATCCGAACTTTTCCGGTCCCGACGCTCACTTTTGTTGCAGTATCGGGAGGTGAGCGAATCAACATCGGGCCCGTCGCACCAGGGTGCGCCGCTCCCTCCGGCCAACGGCAGGCAGGCAGGACTGGCCACCGTGGCGGCAGTGGTGCTGGTACTCCTGCTTGCGGGCGTGATCTGGTGGACAGTCACTACCGACCCGTCAGCGGAATGGGTCTCACCGGCGGGCACGCTGGCCTCATGGGTCCTTTTTCTGCCGGCCGCCCTCGCGGCGCGCCGGATTCCACCCAGGTTCGCCGCCGCCGTCGTGCTGTTGGGCTCCGTGCTGCTGGGGGCCGCGGCCATCTCCGCTTCTCCCGCCACCAGCAACGATTCCGCGCGCTACGCGTGGGACGGCATGGTGCAGAAGAACGGAATCTCGCCCTACGTCCACGTGCCGATCGACGAGGCGCTTCGGGAGCTGCGGCCGTTCTGGCTTTTCCAGGACCCCGGGCCGGACGGTACCTGCCGCAACAACCCCTTTCCCACCGGCACCGAAACCACCACTAACTTCCCGGGCGGAGGCACTCTGTGCACGGCCATCAACCGCCCGGCGGTACCTACCATTTATCCGGCCGTTGCAGAACTTTATTTCCTCGCCGTTCGACTGTTCCCCGGACCGGAGGCAGGGTTCGTAGCCTTCCAGCTCGCCGGGCTGGCCCTGAGCCTGACAGTGACCGTGCTGCTCCTGGCCTTCCTGCGCCGTACCGACAGACCGGCGCATCAGGCAGTGTGGTGGGCATGGTCACCACTGGTCGCCTTCGAGGCCGTCAATGGCGCCCACGTGGACGCGCTGGGAGCAGCCCTGGTGCTCGCCGCAGGGCTGCTGCTGGTCCGTGGTGCGGCGGTCGCTTCCGGGGTGGCTTTCGGGGCGGCGGTTGCCACAAAGCTCATTCCTGTCATCAGCGCCCCGGCCCTGCTTTACCGCCGCCCGGTCCGTTTTATCGTCGCGGCCGTTGCCACCTTCATTGTTGCCTACACCCCGTACGTCCTCGCCAGCGGCTGGGCAGTTCTGGGCTATCTGCCCGAATATCTGCATACAGAGGGATACGAAGGGGTGAGTAGCCCACGCTTCACGCTTCTGAAGCTGGCCCTGCCTGCAGACTGGGCAGCACCGGCGGCCCTGCTGCTGTTGCTGAGCCTCGCCGTCCACGTCTGGCGGACCACCAACGCCGACCGGCCCTGGGACGGACAGGTGCTGATGGTCGGCGGAACCCTGCTGATCGTCTCGCCCAGCTACCCCTGGTACGCACTGCTGCTCCTCCCGTTTGTCGTACTCAGCCGCCGCTACGAGTTCACCGCGATCGCTCCCGTGCTCGCCCTGATGTACTTCACAGGCGCAGAACCCTACGGCCAGTTGGCAGCCAAGCTGGGACTCAGTGCCGCAGCCGTGGTCATCACGGTCATCACGGTGCTAAGACGACGCCGCAACCCGTTTCGAGAGGCTCCCAGAATTGAACTGCAACACAACTGACCCCGCACGATGCCAGTGATGGCCTGTCAGATACCCGAATTATGTCGAACGGGTTGAAGCCGCCGACGACAAGGTCCCGGCCCCTTATCATCGCCGGCTACGGACGGGTCGAGCTGCTCTGCATCGATCCATGCCGAGCCCGCGACTATGCCGAGGCAAATCGCGGTTGGCTTTGAATGCTGCTTGTGGTGTTTGGATTTCCTTGAAGTGGTGGCCGGTCATGTATCGGCATAGTTCCACTGGGAGGATCCGGATCATGGGAGCAAACCGTGCTTCCGTGAAGGAGGCCAAGCGCAGGGTAGGGAAAGAGAAGGACCGCTGGCCAACTTTGGCCGCGCGTCAGGGCTACCGGGCGTGGATGAAGCAACGAGGGTAAACGCCGGGCAAAGTAAGGAACATGTTCCAGGACTTGAGCCAGGCGCTCCCACGTGGACGACCCCAGCGCAGGACTGGTACCAAGGGCCTCAGCTATGTCTCCGGCGCCGTCCGGCGGCGCGCGACTGGCCCTTGCCGAAGTAACCACTGGACAGGTCATCATCGACAGTGGAGACACGAAAGCTGCACTGACGACAGCCCTGGCACGGATCCAGGCACGGCCAGTGCCGTTGCTGAACCGACCCGACTACTATGCGATGCCCGGGCATGAGATCACCTTCGACGCATCAGCGTCGTACTCCCCCGCCTCGACTATCGTGAAGTACGACTGGGATTTCAACGGCGACGGCGCCTACGAGTCGACCGGCGCCGAACCTGTTGCCAAGCACACCTACACGGCAGTCTCCGAAGGGGTTATGCAGGTCAGGATGACCGATGCGAAAGGCCTGGTCGCGAACGCCTCCGACTTCGTCCACATCGGACGGGGGCCCTGGGACGGCCTCCCGAATGCCCCGACGAACGTGACTGCAGTGCCGACATCCACGTCGCAGGGATCAGCACCGTCCAGGTAACCTGGGAGTCATCAGACCCTCTGGTCAACCGCTGGGGACTGACCGTGAACAGCATCCCCGCGGGGATGGTGACGCAAGAACTCGCACCGTGCCGATTACGGATGAGCACCGTGGCAGGGACGTTGAAATCGGAGTCGTGGGCTTCACCGAAGGACGTGGAATTGCCACCCCGACAAGGGTGGTCATTCCGGCAAGCTCGGGCTACGACTTCGGTGGGTTCCAGGCGCCGGTTGATGCAGCGCCGACTCTCAATATCATGACCGCCGGCCGCGCCGTTCCCATGCAGTTCAGCCTCGGCGGCGACTTCGGCCTCGACGTCCTGGCGGCGGGTTCGCCGACCTCCGTAACGGTCACCTGTGAAACCGGGGCGACGCTGGCCGAGGTGGAAACGACCTCGACAGCAGGTTCCAGCAGCCTGTCCTACAGCCCCGGCAACGCCACCTACACCTACGTCTGGAAGACCGAGAAGGTGTGGGCCGGAACCTGCAGAATGTTTTATCTGAAACTCAATGACGAGACGACCAACACAGCGCTGTTCAAGTACCGCAGCTGACGATTCGTCCGCAGGAAGTGCCCCGCACATATCGTGCGGGGCGCTTCTTTGGTGAATAGCTAAGGCGGGACCGGCTACTTGCATGTGGCCAGGATTCCGGCGATGGCGTCATGTTCGGCTTGGGTGACCCAGAGGCTCTATCTGGCCTTCACCGCGGTCTGACGGGCGACGTACTCGCACCGGAACGCCTTGTTCGGGGGCAGCAAGGAAGCTGCATCAGAGTCCGACTTTTTGTCATTGGTGGGCCCGTCCGCGGCCATCAGGTTCAACGGGTCGTTGGCGAGCTGCTTGCGTTGGTCGGCGCTGAGCTGCAGGGCGCCCTTCTGCCAGGCGTCCCTGAGCGTCAACGGACGGTACGGTAGGTGCGGGGTTTCGACGAAGTGCTGCGCGCATCAGGGCAAAGACCCCAATCGTCCAGTTCCGTGACGTTCTCTGCGTGGTGGATCAGGTTGGCTGAGATGACTGTCGTTTCAGTCGCTATTTGTTGCCTTTGTTGCTCGCCGTTAGTCGCTTCTCGCATCGGAGCAAACTGCCATCGATGGCTTGCGGTGGAGATGTCAGGGCTCAGAGTTTGGTGTACTTAAAGGAGTGTGACTCAAGGCCTTCGGGGTTGGGGCCGTAAATGGTGACCATCCGCGCGTAGACGGGTGCCCAGTAACGGCCGGCTCGTCCGGGATTTACGCGTGCCGAATCTCCCGGCTTCAGGATGACAGTCTCGCCTTCGCTCTGGATATGAAGTTCGCCCTCCAGGACAAAGTTCGTCTCGGTGTGGGGGTGGAAGTCCTCCCAGGCGCATGCGTCCAGTTCCCACTCGGAGAGTATGAAGTCGTTCCATGGGCCTACGGGAAGAGAAGTTATGAACCTGCAGCGCAATGCCTGCCATTTGTCCTGCATGGGTTCCAGGGACTTCGCTGGCCAAAAATCTATCGCTTCGCTGGTAGTCACTGTCGGGAGCTGAGGGGTGGTTGTAGCCATTCTTTTCACCATTTCTTTAATAGGGAATCTACTTCTGGCATACCTTGGGGAATGTGAGGAACTTTGCAGAAACGTGACGCAGGTCACTGTGTCAAAACTGTGACATGAACTTGCGTTCAAGTCAACGGTTCACCGCGAAGATGGTAAACCTTTCTCGGGCCACCCGATAGGCTTAAAGAAGCCCCGTCGGTAGGCCGAAACGGGAGACTGGAGAGTGAGCTATGCGGTTACCCGCACTAGACCGAAAAGAACAGCTGATTGCAGCGACGATTGAAATTCTGCGTTGTGAGGCAGTTCAGTCGGTGATCATGCGGACTATCGCCAAAGAGGATAGTGCCCCCTTGGCTATGGCTAATTATTGCTTCAGCAATAAAGAAAACTCATGGATGCGGCCGCCGAGGCTTTGTGGTCTTGGCGCACCAAAAAGCGGGCCGCGAACGGCGTAGACATGATGCGTTTGGCGAGCGAACATGGTGGGCAACGAAGTTGCCCACCATGTTCATGGTGATTCGGAGTCACCGAGGGGACCTGCCGTTGCGTGTGGCCATTGAGGAACTGGATGGCTTCATCACCGAAGTCCGTATCCTGGGTGTCTGTGCCGCCGTGAGCTGCGGACTGCGTAATCAGGTCACTGCCTGACCCGCTCTGTCGTCGGGCTCCCTGTCATTTTCCGCTGCCGGCACATGCGCTGGCTCGGCTTATGCGGGGGTACCGGTGGTCGGCGGTGCCGGCGGGGTGATGAGGGTGGGGTGGTCGTACTCGTTGGAGTAGGCGAGGAAGCCCAGGTGGGCTTCGTAACGGATCAGCACGTCCTCCATGATCTGCTGCTGTGTCACGCCCATCAGGTCATAGCCCTCCGAACCGGTCTGAGCGAAGACTTCCACGCGGTAGTAGGCCTCGGAATCGCGGTGTACATGCCGGTTGAATTTCGGCACTGAGGCTTCCACAGCCTGGATTTGGTAGTGGAAGTCGCGGTGGTCCGGGATGGTGACCGCGAG
>NZ_JBEPNF010000025.1:0-29572 GCF_040546085.1 Arthrobacter sp. UYEF21 | reverse complement strand
ACCGGTGAGAGCCACCCGCCAGCGGCGCAAGGATTCCGGGGTGACGCCGAACCCTGCCGCTACCTCGTTGACCCGGGCCGCGCCGGCCCGCACCAACTGCACCGCGGCCAGCCGGCGCAGGTCATCCTGGCCGGCATCCCACACCCAGCACAACTGACCGTTGAGAAAGACCTTGCCGCCGAGCGTCTCATTTTCCAGCAACGCCGCCGACTCCCCGATCAGCACGGCTCCCAGGTCCGCGATCAAGGGAAGGGGCATCTGGGTTGGCATCACACCCATCCTCCCACCCCCATCACCAGCAAAAAAGTCACACGTTTATTATCTCACATCGGGGGCAGGATTAAAAGACTTGAGCGAGCAAGAATCCCCGGAAACTCAATACATCACCCGCACGGCCGTCCTGTCATGTCAGGAGCCCTGGAGCTCCAGCGCCTGCAGGAACACGTTGGCCAACGCCGCGAGGTGGCGTTCGCGGAACCGTCCGATCGACCGGAAATCCAGGGCCTGCTGGGCACACAACCACCGGAACGCGACCACATCCGTGCACGCCCGCTCCAGCTCCCGCGAGGAACGCACCCCCACGCAATACCCATACAGCAGGATCCGCAGCATCAGCCGCGGATCATACGGCGGCTGGCCTTTCGCCTTGGCGTAGGAAGCATAGAACCGGGTCAGATCCAGTTCATCGTCCACAAGTTCGCCAATGAACCGGGCCAGATGGCCCTGGGGCAACCACTCCTCCAGCGACGGCGGGACCAGCATCACCGCATCGGGCTCGAACGCCTTGAAGCGTTTGTTGATCCCGGCGTTGGCATCCATCGGGACATCGGTGGGCTGCTCGACCCGCTCGACCAGAGACTCGTCGAACAAACCATCCTGCGCGGAAGAACCAGTAACCATGCCCACGATTCTCCCAGCCGCCCCTACGAGGACATGGTTATTCTGTCGGCGTTTTAAGAATTAGGGCCTATCATTTCTGACCCACGCACCTAGGATTTCCGCAGAGCTCAAGGGCCTAGGCCCGTTGCGATACCGTGTCCAGGCCTTCACAGCTTAGGAACCTATAGGGCAGCTTCTGGGGATCCGGTCGGATACCTCAATCTATTGCGTTAGGCATCGAACATCCCACCGAGCAGCAGCGGGCTTTGATGCTTTGTCCGTCATCTCCTAGCTTCCTGCAGGATTTCATGACGTGATTGTCCGAAAGTAGAAGTCGCTGACATATCGCGTAGCCGAGAGGGACTAGATGGATGCCACCATCCACGTCCTACCTGCTTTGGTATTCTTTAGAAGGGCTGAAAGCGAGTACCCAAGTAGCCAAACGGCACGAGGGAACTAGCAAAAGCAAGTAGCCAATACCGGTGTGGTGGGCATAAATCTCTTGTTGAATAATATGCAGGCGCATCAGCAAGGCTTGCATTTCGCATAATTCGCAATCTGAATAGATAGGGATCTTTGAATTGCTGGTGCCTACAATACTCAGTTCTGTCGACCCTTCACGAGTCGACCTACATCAATGTAGGGGTCATGAATGCTTTCTAAGTTTATAAAGCTACGTTCCGTAGGCCGCATAAGTGTCAAGGAATCAACTTCTATTCCCGAGCAGGGGATGAAGCAATTGGGGGATTTGACCAAGAAGACGGAGAGTGCCCCTGGTCCTCCCTCCAGCAAAGTTCCCACTTCGTCGATGGATCGACGGACAATGCTACGTGTCGGCTCCTTTGCAGCGGCAGGTGCAGGTGTCACTTCGATGTATAGTCTGTCCCCGGCGCAGGCTGCAGGTCCCGTAATTCCTGTGACAGGTCTGCCTACCGCCAAGGGGGCCATCATGCTTTCCATGGACGATGGGTATCTGGCCATGGACGTCGTAAGGCAACTCCTGGATGCACGAGGGCAGAAGGGAACATTCTTTATTACCCCGGGACTTCTAAATGGACCGTCAAAAATCGATGAGTCTCATATCCGGCTAATGGTTACTAACGGTCATGAAGTGGCAGCCCATTCCCAAACCCACGCAAACTTCGTCACCATTTCGCAGGCGCAACGCGTCGTCGAGCTAGAGCAACCGAAGACGTATTTGGAGAAAGTTGGTGGAAGGCAGGTGACATCATTTGCCTATCCCTTTGGCACAGCTTCAGGTGGTCGCAATGCGATGACGGACCTCGATATCTACCTCCGCTACGATAGGGTTTTCGACACGGCACAGTACAACCAAACCGCACTCTATCCAAGATATGCGCAGGCCCCCACGCTAATTCGTCGAACGTGCGTGGATGGCACCAATCATCAACAGTGCCTTTCCATGATCCGTGAAGCAGCAGCCCGACCTGTGGTAGGGGCCTTCTACTTTCATAATCTTGACACTACTATCAATCCGTCGACCGCGCAGCTGACAGAGATGCTTGATCTAGCCGCGTCATTGGGCGTTGGACTAATCACTGCAGGGGACGCTTTTGGTTCCCACCGAATGGTAGCTAACGCAGGCTTTGAGGACAGCGGCAGCGATGCTCTTCCATGGAGGTGGTTTAAGAGTGGGTCCGCTCAGCTCGAGATTGTGACTGAAGCGCCGCCTGAAGGCTTCCCTGGTAGTAGATCTCTTCACCTTGTGGCTCCTAGGTCCACCTACTCGCAAGTTGCCCAAGCAGTGGAGGTTTCACCTGGAACGACCTATACATACTCTTTTCGTGCACGAGCAGTCTCGGGTCCCCCATGGCAACCAAATTGCGCATATGGAAGTGTTACCGGTCTCGACTACGGCCAGGCTCCGATCGGCGGATCTCAGGTTCGCACTGCGTCCATTATGGCGGACAGTACATCCTGGACCAAGTACAGCGTGGACTTCACCGCGCCGGCCTCGTGCACGACAGCGTTGCTAGGACTAGTCCTTGACTCCCCTTGGAACGGCGGGCGCATCAGTTTTGACCACGTATGGTTTGCGCCCAAAGCGATGTCTGATCTTGGCTAAAACCACGATTTATCCGGTAGGCAAAGGGGTCAACTATCCTCTGCCGCCAGAGATGTCTGTGTGTTCAGCTCACCTACCATGGACTGGCTCTGGTCGAGAATCACCCTGGGCGGGTCGGCGGCTCACGGTCGTCGCACGCGGGGATGAGCGGATGCCAACAACTAACGGCACTCTTATGGTGAATAGCTCAGGGCGGTCGGTCGCAGGGCTGCTGTGGCTTCCGGGGCGCTATTTGTTGTCGCATCCCGGTTTGTGCGGCCGCTACGGCTTCGCGGTAGCGGGCTGGGGAAACCCGCGCACCTCGGCATGCAGCATGTCTCAGACGTGCACCGTGTTCGGAGCCGTGGCACTGGAGCCACGACTCCGGCAGTGAGCTAGTGAACATAACCGGTCTAGTACGTATCCGGTTAGCTCAGGTTCTCCGGGTAGTGCCGGGCCCTTGTGCCGCGATTTCCCGGAAGGTCGTTGGGCCATGGTGGGATTCGAGTCCGAGCAGACTTTGAAAGGCTGACATGGGTGAACGCCGGCGGTTGTAACGAAAGACGAACTCATCCAGATAAACCTGAAGGTGTTCATTGCTAACGGCGCGGTGGGTGCCGCGCAGCCAGGATTTGAAGTTGCTGATGGCCCGGTGAACACGCGGCATGACGGGATCCGTGTCGCCGGTGCGTTTGGCCGCCCTTTGGGATCGTGGCCGGTGGTCGTAACCTTCTTCGCGAGCAGGACATACGGGTCCAGGACTCCTGACACATGAGGATGCCACGGAATGACTTCCGAGTGATCCCGGTGATTTTGTTAGGTGGGCGGCTGTTAATTTCCCCTCTTCTGCGATAAAATCTAGACAAGAAAAAATGACGCCATTCGAGGGGTGGGAAGATGGGTGCGATGACTGCTCAACTGCCCCTTCCGGCACCGATGGACGCCGGCGCTGTCCTGATAGGCGCCGCTGCGTCGCTGGTCGAAGACAAGGACGGCGGCCGGGTTTTCGTCCATGGTGAGCTCTCCTATGGGTGGGATGCCGGGGACTCAGTGTCCCGTCGGTTCGCGGCGGCGAAACTGGCCGATATTAAAGCCGGTTCGGTCGCTGAGGTGGCTGCCGCGTTTGGGGTGGATCCGGGCACGTTATGGCGGTGGCGCCAGGACCTGAGCGCGGCCGGGGTGCTGGGCTTGGCCCCGGAAAAGTCCGGTCCGAAAGGACCCAGCCGGCTCACGGAAGCGGTGATGTCCCAGATCCGTTCCCTGCGTGCGACGGGATTGTCCCTGCGCGCAGTGGGAACAGCTGTGGGCGTCTCCGAATTCAGCGTCCGCCGCACCCTGGCCATGGAAACCACGGCCCCGGAGGAGCTGGCTGCTGCGGACCCGGGCCAGCCCGAAGCGGAGGCACTGGTGGAGGAGTTGCCGGTGCTCCCGGCGCGGGCGGACCGGTCCGAGGAGCGGGCCGGCGCCCGGTCCGGGTTGATCGGGTGCGCGGCACCGGTGTTCGCCCCCGCGGCCCGGGTGCCGTTGGCCGGACTGTTCCTGGCCCTGCCCGCCCTCGAGGACACCGGCCTGCTGGAGTGCGCGAAAGAGACCTTCGGGGCGTTGCCGAACGGGTTCTACGGGTTGGAGACCATCCTCACCGGCGCCGTGTTCCAGGCCCTGGCGGGGGAACCACGGGCCGAGGGGATCACCCGGATCGACCCGGCAGCCCTGGGCCGTGTACTGGGCCTGGACCGGGCCCCGGAAGTGAAGACCCTGCGCCGTAAAACCGCCGCCCTCGCCACCACAGGCAAGGCCGGGGAGCTGCTGACCGCGATGGCAGCCAGACACCTCAACGGCAGTGGTGAAGACGGCGGGGATTTGGCCGCTGTGCTCTACGTCGACGGGCACGTCCGCGCCTACCAGGGGACGAGGAAGATCGGGAAGGTCCACTCCACGAGGTTGAAGTTCCCGGTCCCCGCGACCGAGGAAACCTGGGTCGCGGACGCGGCCGGCGCCCCCGTGCTGGTGGTCATGGCCGAGCCCGGGGCCGCGCTGACCGGGGAACTGCGCCGGCTCCTGCCCGGACTGCGCACCATCATCGGGAACGAACGCCGGGTCCTGGTCGGGTTCGACCGCGGCGGCTGGTCCCCGGCCCTCTTCCAACACATGACAGAGAACAACTTCGACGTGCTGACCTGGCGTAAAGGCCCTACCGAGGACATCGACGCCTCCTTGTTTACCGAGGTCAGCCACACCGACGCCCACGGACAGGCCCGGACCTGGGAAGCCGCCGACACCGAGGTGGAGGTCCCCATCGGTACGACCGGGGAGGTCTTTGCGATGCGCCAGATCAGCCGCCGGGTCAACACTCCCGGCGGCGGGATGCGGCAGATTCACATCCTCACCACCAACACCGCCATGGGCGCCGGGGAGATCATCTACCGGATGGCCGCGAGATGGCGGCAGGAAAACTATTTCCGCTACGCCAGAATCCGTTTCGCCCTGGACTCACACGACGCCTACACCAGCATCGATGACGATCCGGAACGCTCGGTACCGAACCCGGCCAAACGCAAGTCCTACCAGCAGGTCCTCGCCGCGAAAACCAGGTATGAGAAGACCCTGGCCGATACCGATGCGGCGATGCTCGCGGCCCGGACACCACCGCCGGGAACGTCCACGGTCCTGATCACCAAAACCATGCACAACAAGATCACCGCGGACCTGCTGACCGCCGAAACCGCTCTCGAGGCCGCGCAGGCAGCGCACCGGGACCTCCCGGCCCGGGTACCCCTCGGGGAGATAGCCGCCGGCCAGCAAGTCCTGGAGACCGAAACGAAACTCCTCACCCACGCGATCCGGATGGCCGCGTTCAACACCGCGACCGCCCT
Organism: Arthrobacter sp. UYEF21; assembly: GCF_040546085.1. Classification (NCBI taxonomy): domain Bacteria; kingdom Bacillati; phylum Actinomycetota; class Actinomycetes; order Micrococcales; family Micrococcaceae; genus Arthrobacter; species Arthrobacter sp. UYEF21. Next base: position 23,755 of record NZ_JBEPNF010000025.1, on the reverse strand, counting down.
GGCCCGCGAGGTCCGGACCAACACCGGCTACGCCCGAGGCGAGGACGAAGCCCACGCCCTGATCAGGCAAGCCCTCACCGGCAGCGGGGACATCGATCCCCGCGTTGACGGATACCTCACCATCCGCCTCGACCCGCTCCCCACCCGACGGGCAACCACCGCGATCGGGGAGCTCTGCAACCACCTCACCGCCACCGAAACCCAGTATCCCGGTACGGACCGGATCCTCCGATTCGAGATCAAAAACAAAGAAACGTCACCCAGCAACTAAAACGCTATGTCCGGACCAACACCGGCTACGCCCGAGGCGAGGACGAAGCCCACGCCCTGATCAGGCAAGCCCTCACCGGCAGCGGGGACATCGATCCCCGCGTTGACGGATACCTCACCATCCGCCTCGACCCGCTCCCCACCCGACGGGCAACCACCGCGATCGGGGAGCTCTGCAACCACCTCACCGCCACCGAAACCCAGTATCCCGGTACGGACCGGATCCTCCGATTCGAGATCAAAAACAAAGAAACGTCACCCAGCAACTAAAACGCTATGTCCGGAGTCCTGGGTCCACGTTCACGGTTTCGATGCCCTGCCCGACTGTGAAGTCAAGAGTGAATTTCTTCCAGCTGGTTCCCACGTCGGCGGGTTGGGCGGGTGGTCATTTCACATCAAGCCCGGGAATGACGGCTTGCCCATAATCAGGTGACTGGATGCGGATGCCCACGAACGCCTTGTCCGTGAGGAGCTGGGTTCCTGAGACGGCCTTGCACTTTCGCTGAGTGAGTATTGCCTGCCCGGGACCACATGAATCTGCTGGCGTACGTCGGCGAATCCGGTGTTGTCGGGAGTGGAGAGTTCCCGGGCTTTGGTGCCTCTTTAGTCAGATGCGGGGTGTCGGTTACGAAGCTGTATGTGCCGTTGGTGGCTGTGGAGCCGTGCCATCCGGTGGGGTAGACGCCGTGGTGGCGGACGCGTTCCAGTTGCCGCGCTGTAGCTCGCGGGAGACGTCAAATTAGCCTTGGCCGTGACCGTATCGCCAGAGGGAGACAGGACAGCGTCGCCCCCAAGGTACGCCGTGTTAGCCTTCCACCTTGGGACAAAGCTGGCAGGTAGTTCCCGGCCATTTGTCCGCGCCCCTGCGGCTGTATGCGGCGGCGTAGGGGCCTGTTCGCCAGCCCCCGTTGGAGAACCTCCCATGGCCGCCGTAACCGGCGGCGGTATGCCGGGCGGATCGAACTTGCTCACCCCCGTGGTGGTCAACCACCCTGCCCGCGGATCAAAGACCCGATCGTCTCCTCCTACAACGACGCCCTGACCACCATCTTCATCTGGATGGTCCCGCTCGCGGTGATCGCCGCCGTCGTGCTCGTTTTCATCAAGGAAAAGCCGCTGGCCACCGCCATCGAACACGACGTCCTGTCCGAGTCGATTGCCGAAGGAAACATCCTCATCACGGCTGACGACGAAGAGGCAACCACCGCCTCACGGTAAGGGTTTTCCCAGCCTGCACTTAGCGGGGTTATAGAAACGTTATATATGCTTGCTTAGTGACTTTTCAGCGAAACGGGGCAACCCCGACCTTGGAGGAACGTCCGTTCGCGCACGGAAACGGGCTGATCTCCGGACGCAAACACGCTCTCGATGGGCTGCGGACCATCGCAGTGGCGTTCGTTTTCCTCTTCCACACCGTGACGGAACTCGTCCCCGGAGGATCCATCGGCGTGGACGTGTTCTTCACGCTCAGCGGCTTTGTGATTACCCTTCTGATCATGAAGGAATACCGGGCCACGGGCCGGCTGCGCCTGGGCGTCTTCTACGCCAAGCGGCTGGCCCGGCTCTGGCCGGCGCTGCTGGCGGTCTGCGCTGTGGTGGTTCTTGGCGGCCTGATCTTTCCCCTGTCCGGGTGGGGCGGTCAGGAGGCCAATGCCATCCCGGCGGCCGGCTACGTGATGAACCTGTCCAACTTCGGGATGTTCGGCGCCTCAACCGGCGGCAATGCGCTGAGCCCCACCTGGACCCTGGCCGTCGAGGAGCAGTTCTACCTGGTCTGGCCGGTGGTCCTCCTGGTCATGCTGCGGTTCTGGAAGGTCCGCACCGTCGCCTGGCTGACCGCCGTTCTGGCCGTTGGGTTCCTGGTCTCACGGTTCGTTCTGGTCATGGACGGGTCGCCGCTGGCCCGGCTCTACAACGGTCCGGACACCAGGGCCGACCAGCTGTTGCTCGGGTGCGTCATGGCCCTGATGTTCGCATCCGTCACCCCGGGCTCCCGGGTTCACGCCGCACTGCAGGCCGGTGCACGCTGGGCCGGGCCGCTGGCCGGACTCGCCCTGGCGGCCGCCGTGTTCGCGCTCAAGGAACCGAACGAGACCGGCACCTGGTTCAATGTCTTCTGGACCGGCGGCCCCACCGTCCTGGCACTGCTGGCCGGGCTGGTCATCGGATCGCTGGTCCTCCGCCCGGCCGGCCGCGCCTCACGGATCCTGAGCCACCCCTGGCTCGCCAACCCCGGCCGCGACCTCTCCTACGCCGCCTACCTCTGGCACCTGCCCGTCTACCTCCTGCTCATACCGCTGGTCCCTTCACTCTGGCTCCGCGTCCCGGCGGCCGCGGCGCTGACCGTACTGCTGGCTTACCTGTCGTTCCGCTTTGTGGAGCGCCCCATCCGCCGCTGGGCCTCCAGAAGGCTGGAGCCCGACGTCGTCCGTTCCGTTCCGGAGCGCGCCCGGGAGTTGGAGCCGGCAGGGACGCGATAGGGCAGGGGGCGGGCGTCTTGATCGAATCTTAAAGCCACCGTAAGGAATTCTTTGGTTCTCTGGGCGCAAGTGACGCCGACGGCACCGCTTCAGCATGCCTTCGGCGGGCCTCCGGGAGTGGTTGCCTCCGCTACGCGCCAGATGGTTCCGTCCCATTTCATCCGGTAGCGGAGACCCCAGTCCGAACAGGTTTGGCCTCCCGGTCCGTGAGCCGCTGACTGCTCAGTGCGGAGGACCGTGTCCACGGTCAATTCTGTGCCTGAACCCCGGATGCTGTTGACGGTCAGGGCTCGCCAGAATGACGTTCCGAGGCCGGAACTCCATTTGGCGAATCCGCCCTCGCTTGCCTGAAGCTCCGGCGTCAGAACCGCAAAGGCTGTGTCGTACGCTGCCCGGTTGATCGCCTGGCCATGAGTCAGCAGGCTCTGTATGACTTTGGTCGCCTGTTCGTGGTCCGAGTTGTTGGTGGTGATGATGTTGCTGCTGGAAGTTTGCGCTTGGCTGTCGCAGCTGGCCTGCGGCAGCGGCGTGGTCCGCCGGCCCCAGTCGGCCATGGCTGCGGCTGCCGCCGACGCTGGTGCGGCATATCCCGTGCCCTCGGCGCCGTAGTCATTCTGGTCATGGGTGCCCAGAACCCACGCCCGTTTTGAACTGACCACGCCCACCACGCTGCCGTTCATCAGGAGCAACGGGCCGCCACTGTTACCCGGGTTGATGGCCGTGTCGGTTTGGATGAGGCCCCGGACGGTCCCTGCCGGGAGGCGGACCTCCTGGTTCAGTGCGCTGACCCGTCCCGATGTAAAAGCGAGGCCCCTGTCGAGGGGAAACCCGAGTGCAGCGACTTCAACACCCTGCGCGGGAAGGTCCGGAGCAAAGCCGAACTTGTGCCCCGTGAGCGGTGTTGGTGTCCTCAGCAGTGCCAAGTCCAGATTGTCGTTGACTCCCAGGACCTGCGCCGACGTGTACTGGCCGCTGACCGAGACATTGATGGCCGCCTCGTTCTTGGCCACGTGGGCGGCAGTAATGATGAGATCGTTTCCCACCAGGAATCCCGTGCCCACACCGCCGCCGTCGCACAAAGTGACGGCAAGGCGTGCCACGCCGGAATTGACCAGTTGAACCGTTTCTGCCCAGTCTTTTGGCGCCGCGCTCCCGGTGGGCCCGGCGTTACCGCTGGTGGTTTGCGTGCCGGTGGGTGTGGGGGGAGCCGCTGAGGAAGGGGTCACCGCGAGGGGTGGGGGAGCAGTGGCCGGCCCGGTATTAGCGGGTGCTGGCTGAGGTGGCATGCAGGCTGTGGCCAGAAGCAGGACTGCAAGTGATGGTGCAAAGCGGGCGATTCGCAGCCGGGCTGTGAACATTGGGCTTCCTTCCCCGTAAGTGGTCGCTGCCCCAGCACTCCAGTTACCGATCCATGGGGTTCACGGTAACCAAGGTGCTGGCAGGCCACAAGGGCGATCTGCCACCCACTATAAACAGGACCCTCCGGCCTTCAACCCCGCCCGGGATGAGGGCCAGGGTGGGGTTGAGTGCCAGGCGGGGTAGGGCCTACCGAGTGCCTGAGAGCAGCGGCGCCGTATCCCAATCGTTGGTACCGCCAGCGGCCGGTATTTCCGCCGGCAACTCCGGGGCCGGGGCGGGCGTTTGGACTGGCACTTCAGGGGCCTCGTCCGTAGCTGCGGGACCGGCCTGCCGGGCGCTGTGGTGGGAAATGACCGCGGTCCGGCCGCAGTGGGGACACGTCGTTTCGCCCAGACCGGTGGGATCGGAGCAGTGCAGTCCGTTGCGAAAGAAGTAGTCCCGTTCGTGCCCGTGCCCGTCCGCAACATGCTGGACGTCATAGTCGGCACCCCAAGCATGGTCACAACCAGTGCAGGTGAAAATAAACCGGTCGAACGAAATTTCCCTTAGAATCATGGCTTTCTCCTTTCAGTCTGCCCACCAGTCCGGCTCTAATCCGAGCCCCACTGATGTGATGCAGATCACGGACACTTGTTCCAGATGCAAAGTTACGCCTATGGATTCATATAGTCGAGACTTTTAAAAAATAAATGTTTTCTCAATTCGGTTTACCGGTTTCGGTGCGGCTTCGCCTCGCGGGATCGGATGGGCCGCGTTCTGCCGGCCCGGCGATGCGCTACGGCCGTGATCAGCGCGCATCAACATCCTCAAACACCAGGAACGTCTGGGTGTCCAGGACACCCGGCATGGACTGCAACTGGTCGAAGATGACCCGGCGGAGGTCGGTGTTGTCGATGGCGCGCACCAGCAGGATGACGTCGAAGTCGCCGCCCACCAGGGCAATGTGGTGGACCTCAGGGATGGCCTTGAGCTCTTCCCGGAGTTCGCGCCAAGCGTGCTGGCTCACTTTCAGGGTGACGTAGGCGGAGGACTTGAGCCCCGCCTTGATGGGGTCCACCAGGGCGGTGAACTTGGTCAGCACCCCTTCGCTGGTGAGCCGCGCGATCCGGGTATAGGCGTGGGCCCGGGAGATGTGGACGTTCTGCGCCACCTGCGTGACGGACATCCTGCCGTCACGGGTCAGCTCGGCGATGATGTGGCGGTCCACGTCATCCAGCGGAGCCAGTTCGGGCCGGTCTGTTGTGCCTGCCAATTTTTCCACAGTTCCTTGCCGTAGTGCTGCCCCTGGTTGTTGCGATTCGTCTTCCAGCCTAGCCACCACGGACTGGCTTCTCCATGATTCGCGCTAGCTCTGGATACGAAACCGGCAGGAGATCATTACTGGGACTGAATAGTGGCTACAGAGGAACTGACCGATGACGGTCTCCGCCCGCGGGCGGCGCCAGTAAGCCATCGCTGCCGCGGCGATCACCGCCGCGAAGAGGATGCCTGAAGCGAAATAGCCGAGACGCAGGCTGTACGCGGTCATGTCGCCGGTGGCGGTTCCCAGAGCGAAGGTGGCCAGGACGGCTGCAAACCGAAGCCGCCCAGAGCCAGCGCCACCGCCGGGTCCAGGCGGTGAACCACTCGGTCATCCCGCGATTGTCCCTGATGGACCCGGCAGTTTCCTGAGACGGCTGGTCCCGTCCGCTTCGCTAGCCTGCCGGGTTTGCCGCCTGGCAGGTCTGGTCCTGGGCGGTTTGGGCCACCACAGTGCCGGAGGAGTCGCCGGAGTTAGCAGGAGCAGGCGCCGGTGCCGGCTTGTCTCCCGTGGCGAAGTCCTCACCCGCGTACAGTTGCACGCCCTGGACGTTGGTGACCTGCTGGACGCTGGAGGCGGGTAAGCCGACCAACGCAGCCACGTCGGCGGCGACGTCGGCGAAACCTGAACTGAAATACACCATGGTCTGGGTTCGCGGCGGCCCCTGGACCCGGTTCACCTTGGTGAAGCCAGCGCTGGTGAGCGTGGCCGCGATGGCTGTGCTGCGCCCGGCCACATTTGTGCCGTTGGCGACAGTGATTGGCTGGAGGGACTTGTCGTAGGCAGGTGCAGAAGGAACTGTAGGCGGCGCTGACTCAGTCCCGGCGGGGGCGGGCTGCGTCAGGTCCGCGCTCCTGCGCAGTCCGGCGAAGAAGTTGGACGCTGCCGGCTCATCAAGAGAGAGCCGGTTGGGGTCCGCTGCCGGGACTGTGGGAACGGTGATGAAGTTGACGTTGGCCGGATCGATGTTTTTGAGCCGGTTGGCGATGGTCAGCAGCGCCGGCGCCGAGGCAATCCCTGAGTCCACGGTCAGGTTCTTGGTTACCGTGTCCGCGATGGTCAGCATCTTTTGCGGGTTGCCCAGAGTCCCGTCGGACTTGAGTTTGCGGGTCAGCGAGCCGAGGAATGCCTGCTGGGCCTTGATCCTGCCCAAGTCACCTCCGTTAGCAAACCCGTGGCGGGTCCGCAAGAACGCCAGGGCCTGGTCGCCCTGCACTTGTGACGTTCCCTTGGGCAGACGCAGGCCCGAATCCGGATCGTCCACGGCATCGCTGACGCAGACCTCCACCCCGCCGACGGCGTTGGAAAGTTCTTTGACTGCGTTGAAGTCAGCCATCATGAAGTGGTCCACCTCGAGCCCGGTGAGCTTGTTCACGGTGTCCACGGCGCAGCCGATCCCGGCCTGGGCCATGGCGCTGTTGATTTGGGCATCCTTTTGTTCGGGGTACTTCTGGTTTGTCTTCTTGTCCGTGCAGGCCGGAACGTCCACCAGGAGATCGCGGGGCAGGCTGATGACGTTGACGTGGCTGTTGTCCGCCGAAATGTCCAGCAGCATCATCACATCGGACTGGCCATAGCCGGAGGACTGGTCCTCGGTCCCGTACTGCCCGTTGGCGCCACTTCTCGTGTCCGTGCCGAGCACCAGGACCTGCAGGCGGTCGGTGCTGTCGTTGACGGCGCCCTCGGACCGTTGGCCGCCGGCAGACAAATCAGAGGTGACAATATTGGATTGCAGACGCCAAGCCCAGTAGCCACCGAATGCCACGGCCCCGACCAGCAGCACGGACACGAGCGCCGTGACAGCCCTAAACCAGCGCGGTGCCCGGCGGAAACTGAGGCGCCGGCCCGAACTTGTGGCGATAAGTTTGCCCTGGTCGGGATAGGGGGCGGGCCCGGATCCGTCCGGCTCGTGGCTGCTGGAATGTTCTCGACCGAACAAAAGTGTGGCCTTTGTGAGGGGAAAGTTTTGATCGAGGATACCGAATGTTTCTGGAAATTCGCCGACAACCGTCACAGCCCGGGGTTTGCCGTTCCCGGAAATCCGGGCTGAAAATCGCGTTTTGATCGTCCCCTGGCTTCTATCGCTGCCATTTCGTCCCCGGTCACTGCGGATAATGTGGGCTCACTTTTGCACTTCGTCTTTCAGCGGGAGCTAAATCTGGCAGCTTGTCCACTGTTGATCAAAGTGCTGGATACGAAACCTGCCATGGGCCGATACTTGGAAAGAATAGTGGCTACAGAAGGACAGACCAATGACGATCTCCGCGGACCACTCTGCGCCCCGCACTGACCCGGGCTCTGCGCCGGACCAGGCTCACGGGCTGCCGGCCGAAAATGCCGTGACTGAGGCCGTGCGCAAGTTCGGCATCACAGTTGAGGACTACATGCTCCCGGCCCGGCACCAGATCCAGATGGTGGACCCGGAGGGCCGGCTCCTGGCCGAAGGCGAGCAGGGCACAGAACCCGGCCACGAGTATCCGCTGCCCGGCGATGAGGAGCTGTTGGCTGCGTACGAGCAGCTCGTCGTCGGCCGCCGCGTCAACGACCAGAACTCGGCGCTCGTCCGCCAGGGCCGCATGGCCGTGTACCCGTCCAGCCACGGCCAGGAAGCCTGCCAGGTGGCCGCGGCGCTGTGCCTGTCCGACGGCGACTGGCTGTTCCCCACTTACCGGGACGCGGTGGCGGTCATGACGCGCGGGGTTGATCCCGTGCAGACCATGACCATCTTCCGCGGCGACTGGCACAGCGGCTACAACCCCGCCCGGCACAAGGTGGGGATCCAGTGCACGCCGCTGACCACCCAGCTGCTCCACGCCGTGGGGGTTGCCCATGCGGCCAAGCTCCGCGGCGAGGACACGGTGGTCATGGCGATGTGCGGCGACGGCGCCACCAGCGAGGGCGACTTCCACGAGGCCCTGAACTTCGCCGCCGTTTTCCACCTGCCGGTCATCTTCTTCGTCCAGAACAACAAATACGCCATCTCGGTCCCGCTTTCGCACCAGTCCGTTGCGCCTTCTTTGGCGCACAAGGCTGTTGGTTACGGCATGGCCGGCGAACGCGTGGACGGCAATGACGTGGTGGCCCTCCTCGCCGTGCTGGACCGCGCCGTTGCCCTCGCACGGGGCGGCTCGGGCCCGCTCCTGGTGGAGGCGAACACCTACCGCATGCAGGCACACACCAACGCCGACGACGCCACCCGCTACCGGCGGGAAAGCGAGGTTGCCGAGTGGCTGGCCAAGGATCCGATCAGCCGGATGCGGACCTACCTCACCGGCCGGGGATTATTGGACGACGACGGCGCCATCCGGATCGCGGCGAAGGCCGAAGCAGTCGCCGCGCAACTCCGCGAGGGCCTGGGTGAGGATGTTCCCGTGGACCCGCAGGAGCTCTTCCGGCACGTGTTCTCTGTGCCTACCCCCCAGTTGCAGGAGCAGGCCGCCCTGCTGGCCGATGAACTTGCCCGCGAAGCGTCACCCGAGGAGCCCGCGAAATGAGTCCGACCATCACCACGTCCTCTGAAGCGAACGGCAACGTCAGCGCCGCCACCGCCCGGGCCGCCGCTTCGGCTGCCGCGGCCGTCGAGGCCGCCGGGCCGCAGTCCATCACCATGGCCAAAGCCCTCAACACCGCGCTGGCCGATGCGATGCACGCAGACCCCACCGTCCTGGTCTTCGGCGAGGATGTCGGCCTGTTGGGCGGGGTTTTCCGCATCACGGACGGCCTGACCAAAACCTTCGGCGAGCAGCGCTGCTTTGACACACCGCTGGCCGAGTCCGGCATTGTAGGCATGGCGGTGGGGATGGCCATGAACGGCATGCGGCCTGTGGTGGAGATGCAGTTCGACGCCTTTGCCTACCCGGCGTTTGAACAGATCGTCAGCCACGTGGCCAAGATGCACAACCGGACCAAGGGCGCCCTGAAGCTGCCCATGGTGATCCGGGTTCCCTATGGCGGCGGCATCGGGGGAGTGGAACACCACTGCGACTCCTCGGAGGCCTACTACGCCCACACGGCCGGCCTGAAGGTCTTCACGCCGGCCACCGTGGCCGACGGCTACCGGATGCTGCGCGAAGCCATCGACTCCGACGATCCTGTCATGTTCATGGAACCCAAGAAGCTCTACTGGTCCAAGGACATGGTGGACCTCGAGGATCTGAAGGCGCGGCACTCCGCGAACCGCAAAGTGGGCGCCTCCTCGGAAGGCCGGGCCGCCGTCGCCCGTTCCGGCACCGACGCAACCCTCATCGCCTACGGACCGTCCGTGCCCACGGCGCTCGCCGCGGCTGCTGCCGCTGCAGAGGAGGGCCGCTCGCTGGAGGTCATCGACGTCCGCTCCATCGTCCCCTTCGACGACGAGACGGTGTGCGCGTCCGTCCGCAAGACCGGCCGGGCCGTGGTGATCGCCGAAGCGCACGGGTTCGCGTCCGTGTCCTCCGAGATCGTGGCGCGGGTCCAGGAGCGCTGCTTCCACTACCTCGCGGCGCCGATCCGCCGGGTCACCGGGTTCGACGTCCCGTACCCGGCGCCGAAACTTGAGCACTACTACCTGCCCGGCGTGGACCGTATCCTCGACGCCGTTGACGACCTCCAGTGGGAGAACTGACCAATGACCTCAGCACTGCAAGTATTTATGCTCCCCGATCTTGGCGAAGGCCTGACCGAAGCCGAGCTCGTCAACTGGCTGGTTTCTGTGGGCGATGAGATCCGGGTGGACCAGCCCATCGCCGAGGTGGAGACGGCGAAGTCCGTGGTGGAAGTGCCGTCGCCCTATGCCGGCACTGTCACGGTGCTCCACGGCGAACCCGGGCAGACACTGGACGTGGGGAAGCCGCTGATCTCGGTGGCTCCGGCGGGCTCGGTGGTTTTTGGGGCCAGCGCGGATGATGCCGCCCCCGCCGAACCTCAGGAAGAACCGGTGGTCGAAACCGCGGCCGCCAACGCCTATCGCGAGGAGGAGAAGGCCGGGTCCGGCAATGTGCTGATCGGCTACGGGACCCCCGGCGGCGACGGCCAGTCGCGGCGGAGCAGGGCTCCCCGCAAGCCGGTTTCGGTGGCGGCGCCTTCCGAAGCTTCCGCCGACGATCTCTCGCTGCTCCGTACCAGGGTGCCTGGGAAACTGGGCGCCGTCATCTCGCCGCTTGTCCGCCGGATGGCCCGGGAACACGGCGTGGACCTCGGCGACCTTCACGGCTCCGGCGACAGCGGACTGATTATGCGACGGGATGTCGAGGCGCTGATCCTCCCCACCCGCCCCCTAACCTCGCAGGCTCGGCCAGGGAAACCTGCGGTCGTAGCCCCCGGCTCAGCCACCGAGGCTCGATCATCGGAGCCGGCAATCACCGACGCCCGCACTGGCCTGGGCATTTCCTCCCGGACGCCCGTCAAGGGGGTCCGCAAAGCCGTTGCCGCGAACATGTCCCGCAGCCGGGCGGAGATTCCGGAGGCCACCGTCTGGGTTGACGTTGATGCGACTGCCCTGGTGGAGCTTAGGGCCGGGCTCAAGAAGTCTGATCCGGAGGCTTCAACGCCGGGCCTCCTGGCCTTCGTCGCCCGTTTTGTCACGGCTGGGTTAAAACGATTCCCCGAGTTGAACACGCGCATCGAGACCTCTGCGGAGGGATCCCAGGAGATTGTGGCCTTCGCAGGCGTCAACCTCGGTTTCGCGGCCCAAACGGACCGCGGCCTGATGGTCCCCTCGATCCGGAGCACCGACAAACTCAGCGCCCGCGAACTGGACACGGAGATCCGCCGGCTCACCGCCGTCGCACGCGACGGCAAGGCAACCCCAGAGGAGCTGGGCAGCGGCACCTTCACGCTGAACAACTACGGTGTGTTCGGCGTGGACGGTTCCGCAGCCATCATCAACCACCCCGAGGTGGCGATTTTGGGCGTGGGACGGATCATGGACAAGCCATGGGTGGTGGACGGGGAACTCGCGGTCCGCAAGGTCACCGAACTCACGCTGACCTTCGATCACCGCGTATGCGACGGCGGCACAGCAGCCGGGTTCCTCCGGTTCGTTGCCGACTGCATGGAAAACCCGGCATCGGTGCTAGCGGACTTGTAGTGCGTGGCCCACGGGTGGGATCTTCACCGGTCACCCCTTGGCCGGACCAGGCCAAGTATTCGCCGCCGCAGAATGAGGTACCTCCTACGCTGTTGACGGGCCCGCGCCGGGACCTACCTTCAGCGAATGAAGCGCTTGGTTGAAGCTGTTCGCCGACTCGTCCGGGAGAACGTCGTCAGTGACGATCCGAACCCGGAACTGTCCCGCCTCGATGAAGAAGACATCCTGGCGCACGCAAGATATGCGCTCGACGGCTTTTCATAGCCCACGGTGCGGGGCCGTCGTACCCCGTACCCGTGGCTGGAAATTCGAGTACAGGCTACTCGTGCCTTGCGCCGGGTCATTCGGTTAAATGGTGCTGCCGGCGGGACTCAGGGTTGGTGCCCACCACGGTTACCGCCGGCGCCATCGAAGTGACCCGCCGATCGCGACGTGGACAAGAACGGGAGTGATCACATGCGGATCAGGGTGCCGAACGAGGAAACCGCGGATCCGCCGGATTGCTCGCACCAGTTCGTCGGGCGCTGTGAGGCGTGCTCCACCCTCGCGGGGCAGGGGGAATCATCCGATACGCGGACCGCAGGCGTAGGGCGAGTGACCCCGCCCAGTTTTCCGGCGACGGCCTTGGATTCTGACGCGGAGCCGCCGGGGTAGTCTTTGCTACTTGTCCGCGTCCCCGTGGTGGCCTGACTGCGCCCGGATTTCCGCTTCCTCTTCGTATTCGCGCAGGTCGTTGGCCTGGTCCGCGGCGTCACCGTGCCACTCTTCGCCGCTGATCTGGTGTTTGAACTCCTGGGTGGGCTGCTCGTCCTCGAGTGCTTCGACTTCCTCGTTGATCTTTTTCTGTCCGGACTGTTCGCTCATGACGACGCCCTACCTTTCTTTGGATTTTTCTGCTGGGTCTATAAATTCTGGCATTCGTACCGTCGATTCAGCTACCAAGGGCTTACGCATCCTGTGAAAGGTAGGACAGTGCTGCGATGATCTGGGTCTGCACACCCAAGGAAAGCGTCGGGTCGATGACCGGCGCGAAGAAGGGGGAGTGGTTCCCCGGGATGTCCTGTGCCACGGTCCCGTTGGCGACGGCGGCCCGGTACGTTTCCGGGTCCGCGCCGCCCAGGAACCAGAACGTGTACGGAACGCCGAAGGCATCCGGGATGCGGCTGAAGTCCTCCGACGCGGTCTGCGGCGTGGCACGGAACACGGCGCCAGCATCGAAGTGACGGACGAACGCCGCCGTGACTTTGTCTGTCACTGCGGCGTCGTTACTGGTCAGCGGGGACTGGTCGTAGAACTCGAACTCGGGTTCCTGCGGCGAGCCGGCGGTGACGCACTCACCCCTGACGATCCGTTCGATCGCGGCGAGCAGCGCGGACCGGACCTGTTTGTCGTAGGTGCGGATGTTCAGCAGCAGCGTGGCGCGGTCCGGGATGATGTTCGATTTCGTACCCGCATTCAGCGCCCCGACGGTGACCACCGCGAAATCGCCCGGTTTGGTCTCGCGCGAAACGATGGTCTGCAGCCGGAGCACGATCGAGGCTGCCAGCACCACCGGGTCCACGGCCATGTGCGGCATGGACCCGTGCGCGCCCTTGCCGTAGACCGTGATCTTCAGCGAATCCCCGGCGGAAAGCACTGGACCGGCCGTGGTGGACAGCGTGCCGGCGGCGATGGGCATCACGTGCTGGGAGAGTGCGACGTCCGGCCGCGGCACCTTGGTGACAAGGCCGTCGTCGACCATTGCCTGCGACCCGGCACCGATCTCCTCCGCCGGCTGGAACAGTGCGATATAGGTCCCCGACCACGCCCCGCGCCGGTCCGCCATCAGCTTGGCGGCGCCGAGCAGCGTGCTGACGTGCACATCGTGCCCGCAGGCGTGCATCACCCCTGCCACCTCCGAGGCGTAGGCCAGCCCCGTGGCCTCGGTGACGGGGAGCGCGTCCATGTCCGCGCGCGCCAGGACCGTGGGCCCCGCACCGTTGGCAAGGACGCCCACGACGCCGGTGCCGCCCATGCGCGTGACCTCGTAGCCGAAGGAGGTGAGTTTCTCCGCAACGAGTTCCGAGGTCCGGTGCTCCTCGAGGCTGAGTTCGGGATGCCGGTGCAGGTCCGTATAGGTGTCCCGGATCCAGCCGAGTTCTGCCTCGAGGCCTGCCAAAACGGGGTGGTCGCTGCTCATGCACTTAGCCTAGACCCGGCCCCGGTGGTTGAGCTTGTCGATACCTGGGGGTTGAGCCGGTCGAAACCCCGGACACCGGTGCGCACGACGCCTGCCGGTAAGATGTGCCGGGTGACCAGAAACGGTGGGGGACTGCGCGTGACCAGGCAGGAATGGATCAAGTACGGAGCACTCTTCCTGCTGGCTGTTGTGGCCTTTGGCGTGGCGGGCATCGCCCTGATGGGCCCGCGGAGTCCAAACGAACCTTCGGCCGCGCTGAGGGTCAGCCCGCCGACTGCTACCGCGGCAGCTACGGCGACTCCGTCGTCTGCCCCTACGGCTACGGCTACGGCCACGGCAACGGCTTCGGCTACTGCCACAGCATCGGCTTCGCGGCTGGGGATCAAGCTTCCGGCCAAGCCCGTACTCCTGGTCCTTGGCGACTCCTACACCGCCGGCGTGGGCGCAAGTCCGGCCGACCAGGGGTGGGCGTACCTCGTGGCCGGGTCGCTGGGATACCCCACCAACATCGACGGTGTGCCCGGCACCGGTTTCGCCTGGGGCGGCGGTCCGCAGGGTGATCGCAACCTTGAATACGGTGTCCGGTTGCAGAAAATAGCCGGCAACAAGGCCTTCGTCCCCAACATCCTCATTCTGCAGGGCGGACAGAATGACGCCCTGATCACCAACCCCGACCAAATCACCACGGCCTCAACGCAGACCATCGAATCGGCCCGCAGGTTCTGGCCGGGTGTCCAGGTGGTGGTCCTGGGGCCCTCGGCCCCGCAGCCGTTCGCCGGGCAACTGGGCGCCGCGAATAGCGCGGTCCGCGCCGGCGCCGAAGCTGCCGGCGCTCCGTTCATTGACGCCGTCGGGGCCGGCTGGTTCACGGGCACCAACAGCCCGCGCTTCAATTTTGACGGAGCACACCCGAACACCGCCGGCCACGCCTACCTTGCCGAAAAGTTCCTGGAGTCCTGGGCCACGCTGGTCCGGTAGCCACCCATGCGCAGCAGCACGACGAGCAGCGGGACTCTTCAGCGGCCAGGACGCCGGTGATCCTGCTGCTCTGATCACCGGGCAGATGCCTCCACAAGAGCCGGAACCGCGTCCCGGCCTCCCCGGAACCCCAAGGGCCCGTGGGTAGAATCGAGGCCAAGAAGAACCACACGGCTTTGCGGAGGTACGGAGAAACAATGTCAGAATGGCTCGACGTCGGCGCGGACACCTACGTGCTGGTCACCGAAGGTTCGCTGCTGAATACGGGACTGATTGTGGGCTCAGAGCGGGCCATGGTGGTGGATACCGGCTGCGGGCCGCGGCAGGGGCGCGAGATCCTGGCCGCGGTGCGGGAGAAAACCCAGCTGCCGCTCGTCGTCGTCAACACCCACGCGCACTACGACCATTTCTTCGGCAACGCCGTGTTCGCGTCCGACGGCGTCACGGAGTTTTGGGCGCACGAAAACTGTGCGGGGGAAATCGACAGCCACGGAGACCTGCAGCGCCGGTTCGTAGGAACGCTGGAGCCCGAAATGTCCACCGGCGAAGGCGAGAACGTGGACCTGGTGGTGCCCAACGCGATCGTCCGGGACCGGCCCGTACTGGTGGATCTGGGCGGGCTCACCGTCACCCTCTTCTACCTGGACCGCGGCCATACCGACGGCGACCTCCTGGTGGGCAGCCCCACCACCCTCTTTGTGGGCGACCTGGTGGAGCAGGGCGCGCACCCGTCCTTCGAGGACTCCTACCCGGAGGATTGGGCCGACAGCCTGCGCCACATCTCCGCCCTGCGCCACCGCTACGAGTTCCTCATTCCCGGTCACGGCCAGCCCTGCAGCGACCAGTTCGTGAAGACCATGGCCAACACCATGACTACGGCCGTGCGCCAGGCCCAGCTTTCCATCCGCGAAGCCCCCTCAGATGCCACCAAGGCCATCCCCGTCCTGCCGTACGGCCCGGAACAGTCCCGCTGGTTCATCAAGCGCCTTCAGGAGACGCGTCCGCTGCACTGACGTTTTGCTTCGACAAAAAGTGAGGGCGCGGACGGCATAGCCGTCCGCGCCCTCACACCTGGCTGCGCAGCGAAATGCTCTGGCTACTTTTCCGAGATGTTGCGGTTCATCTGTTCCTGCAGGTTAATTTGGGCCTGCTGGTTCAGGAGGCCCATGGTGTGCATTCCCATGGTTTCCTGGTGCCGGAGCCCCTGGTGGTCTGCGAACAGGCGCGCGTTCACTTCGTTGCGGAACTGCTCGAGCTTGGCCTTTTCCAGAATTGAGACCTGGAGCTTGGTTTCGCCGCCGCCGTTATTCTTGATCTTCATCACAGCGCTCACTGCGTTGAGGATGAGGGAGATGGCGAGCAGCAAAACGAGCCAGCCAATGAACGCATTGAGGTTGCTCAGGCCCGCAATAAGAAGGATGAGGCCGAAAATGGCCCGCCCCAGGGAGAACTTAACTTCCACGCCCACGCTAGCTGTATTAGCCAGCGGGAAGGTTTCCTCTGCATAGCCCAAGGGAATCACGCCGAGCAGCGAGTTGGCGCGCTTCGAAAGAATTCGGGTGTTGGTGACTCCCAGCTCTGTCTTGAGCCAGAAGAGGATGACGGACGGGCTGAACTTTGCCACGTGGACATTTGATTCGCCCGGGGCAAACTGAAGATTGTTGGACAAGGAAATCCCTCTCAGATGATTTTTACGGATCCCAGAGGGAAATACTTATTGCCAGGCTAAAGCCCAGTTTGGCCTCCCCCCAAGAAGGCAATACATCGAGGAACATATCACATTACAATCCGTTTTAGAGACGTGGAAAAAATGCGTTGACAGTGGGCGGGTGGGTATTTATTCTCCAAGGGCTGCTGGTGGCAGACTATTGTTCCCCTGCCTTACCCGGTCTTCCGGGCGCCCGCTAGGTTCTGGGACCGCGTTACCAGCGCGTGGGCGAGCAGGGCGGCGAATACCGCGGCGCAAAGCAATGCTCCGATTTCGAGTGTCGCGCTGATGCCGCGCGCGGTCGGGTGGAGGTCCGGTGCCATGTTGGCAGCCAGTACCGCGCCGGAAACGGCAGTGCCGAACGAGCTTCCCACGGTCCGCAGGACCTGGTTGAAGCTCACGGAACTGCCCAGCTCCGCACTGGCCACGCTGCGGGCGATCAGCGCCGGCATGGCCGCGTAGCTCGCCCCCATGCCAAGGCCCAAGGCCAGCATTCCCACCAGGATTTCCCACAACTGGGTGTGCGCAAACCAGAGCAGCATGCCGGCTGCTGCCATCATGCCGGCCCCGATGGGCAACAGCGTGGTCAGCCGGATACGGTGCGAGAGCCGGCGGACCAGCCGGTTCGCGCTGAAACTGCCCACCGACAACGGGAACATCACAAAACCGGCCCAGAACACGGGCAGTGCCACGCCGTAGCCGGTGGACGCCGGGGTCTGGGCGATCAGGCTGGAAATGGAGAGACCGATGTACATCGCGGCGCCCAGCCCGACGGCGGTGCTATTGGCCAGCAGCACCTCCCCGTTCCGGAGGACCCGGAGGTTGATCAGGGGGTGCCGGCTGCGCAGCTCAGCCCGGACCCAGGCCCCCAGCAGGACCGCTGCCAGGATGAACGCTCCGATGGTCAGTGGCGCGCCCCAGCCCCAGTTGGGCCCTTCGCTGATGCCGAGGAGCAGGACGCCCAGGCCAAGACCCAGCAGCCCCGCACCGGTGTAGGCGAACGGGAGCCTCGGGGCGTTTTCATCAGGCCCGGCGGGCACGGTGCGGAAGACCACAATGATGGCGGTGACCACGAACAGGGCGGCAAACCAGAAGGCAAACCGGAACTCGAACAGCCCTGCGATCAGCCCGGTCAGGGGATAACCGATTCCCAGGCCTGTTGCCACGGTCACCGACAGGCTTGAGATGGCGAACCGGACCTTGCCGGCGGCGACATAGCGGCGGGCCAGGGCGATGGTCACTGGAACAATCCCATAGGTCAGGCCCTGCAGGGCCCGGCCGATCAGGAAGACCATGAAGTTTGGCGCCAGTGCGGCGATGACGGACCCGAGCAAGATGACCAGCAGCGCCCAGAGCAGCAGCCGCTTCTTGTGTGGACCGTCGCTGAGGCGGCCCATCACGGGGGTGGCCACAGCCCCCACCAGGAGGTTAATGGTGAGCATCCACTGCGCCGTACCCACGGGCACGTCCATCTCCCGGGAGATGGTGGGCACCAGCAGCATGCCCAGCGAGCTGACGATCGCAGTGGAGAGCGCAGCGTAGATCAGTGCCGGCACCAGGGGGGAGCGGGTTTCAGTCATTCGGCGCCTCCGTTGCAAGGTTCCGGAGCGCGGGGATGGCAGCAGCCAGGGCCTTCCGCTCCGCCGGAGTCAGGCGCTCTTTGATGGCCCGGTCAAGCCAGCCGCGGCCGGCGGACAACTCCAAATGCAGCTTCTGCCGCCCTGCTTCGGTGAGCTCCAGCCAGGCCCGGCGCCGGTCCGCCGGATCGGCGACGCGCACCACGTAACCCAGCCCTTCCAGTTCCCGCGCGGACAGGGAAATGGCCTGCGGGCTGACGCGGACCACGGTGGCGAGTTCCGACGTCGTCGCCCTCCCGTGCTCCGCGAGGTGGCGGAGGACGCCGACCTTGCCGGGGGAGATGGTCCGTTCGGCGTTGAGCTTCCGCAGCAGCGGGTGCAGGGCGTCGAAAAGGGAGTGCGTGAGCACCGGGTCTGTCGCTGGGTCATCGGTCATTCTTCGATTATACAAGCAACTTGATCAAGTAGCTTGATCATATCGTGGAGAGGCCGGTGGTTCCGGTCCGGGGAGTCAGGGTATGGGGCGCGTCCGCCCGGCTTCCAGCCATCACCGCTGCCACGGCGAGGGCCGAGCACACGGCCATGGGGACCGCACTGTGCTGGACGACGGACGCGGGCGTTGCGAAGAACTCGCCCATCCGCGGCATGGACGCCAGGTACATGTCCGTGGCCATGGGGCTGACGGCGCTCAGGATCGCCAGCGCCACCACCAGCACCATCCGGTCCTTGGCCGACGCGATGAGTCTCAGCGTCCCGTGCGGTCCAGCCGGCTCACGTGGACAGCGCGCGAGTCCCGGCGGGAGCACCGTCGTCGCAGGTTCAAAGCGGTTTCGTACGTGCTGCTGGCCGGCCTGGCAGTGCCACGGTGACAGTGGTGCTGATGGCGGTCAACCGGTATCCGGGCAGGCTGTCAGGGTCCACTTTCCTGACCCATTCTGAGGAGCCGGCGCGGCCACCCCTCCGCGCCCGGGTTTCGGTAACTTGAAAATCGCCGCGACTTCCGGCTAGCGTGACCCGTGATCGCATGGGGGATCACTGCTAAACCGATGGAGGCCGCTGTGGCTCTCACTGACTATGCCCTGGCGCTGTGTGCGCTGTTGGGCACACTGCTGGTTCCTTTCTGTGCGATGTACCAGGTGCTGCGCCTCAAGCGGCGCGCCATACGGGTGACCGCCACTAGGAGAGACCGCAGCTAGATGCCCTACGTAGACATCAACCCCCATAAGGCCCGGCCCAAATGGCAGGCTTATGCCATCCTGGGCGTCCTTCTGGCGCTCACCGCCTGCGTTGTGGTTGCCGCCCTCACCCGCCACTGACCTCGCCTTTCTGGCCCAGCACCTAGACTGGGTGACTGAATCAGTCCGTAAAGTGCCGCAGAACCTTGTGCCGAACGTCCTGGGGGGACAGACATGCCCGATCCGGCGGATCAGAACGCACGACCCATCGCAGAGGATGCAGGGCAACCGCAACCGTCCCGACGACGCCGCGACCTCCGCCGCGCCGACGGTGCGCTCGCGGACGCCCAGACAGGAACCATGCCAGCCATAACTCCCGAGCCTTCCAGTACGCCCGACGCCGGCACCCCCGTTCCGCGCCGCACCTCCTGGGCGGAGGCAGCGGCCGCCGCCGACCAGGCCAAGCCCGCAGCGCATGTTCCGGCGCCCACCCGCCGGCCCGCCCGTCCGCCGGTCACCGCGCAGCCCCCTGCGCAGGCTTCCGGCGCCGCGCACCCGGGCGAGCACCACTCCCTCACCACCGCGGTGGCGGACGACGGCGACACACCCGCGCCGCCGTCGTCGTACGTTCCCGAAACCCCCGCGTTCCGCCGCATACGGCCCACTGCCGCGGATGTCATCGCCGACAGCCCCATGCCGGACTTCATCAGCTCCCCGGGCCTGTTTGTGAAAGAGCAGAAGCCCCGGCCGGTGGGCGGGGTCCGCGGCGCCATCTACGCCATGACCCGCGGGGCCTGGAACATGGGGCCCAGCGCCAAGCAGCGCGACGAGGACGAACTGGCACGGCGCATCGCCCGGCAGCTGCAGGGGTCCTACAACACGGCCGTGCTGAGCCTCAAGGGCGGGATCGGGAAGACCTCCACCACGGTGGGCGTGGGCCTGACCCTGGCCGAATTCCGCGGCGATGCGCCCTGCGCCATCGACGCCAACCCGGACTCGGGCGACCTTGTGGAGCGTGCCCTGGGCGAGGGGATCTACCAGCAGGCCAGCCCGCGCACCATCACGGACCTGCTTCAGAACATCGAATCCGTGGACTCGCTCACCGCGCTGGCCCGCTACATGCACCACGCCGGCCGGCTGCACCTGATCGCGGGGGAGCAGGACCCGGAGGTTTCGGACTCGCTGACTGCGGAGGAGTACCTGCGGATCCGCAAGCTGATCTCCAACTACTATTCGGTGGCCCTGACCGACTGCGGCACCGGCGTCACCCACAATGCCATGAGCGGGATCCTGCAGTCGGCCGACAACCTGGTCATCGCGGCCGGGTATGCGGTCAGTGGCGCCAAGCGTGCCCGCAGCACCCTGCACTGGCTGGCCAGCCACGGGTATGAGGACCTGGCCCGGAACGCCGTGGTGGTCATCACGGACAAGGACGAGGTCTCCTCCCGCGTGGACAAGGACGCCATCGAGGAGCACCTCGCCGGGATCTGCCGCCAGCTCATCGCCGTCCCGCACGACCGCGGCGTGGCCGACGGCGACCTCGTCACCCTGGACGTCCTTCGCCCCGAAACCAGGCGGGCGTACAAGGAGATCGCGGCGGCGATCGTGGACGGCTACCGGTAGCTTCCCCCTTCCCAACTGACTCGCACTTAACGTCGTCATTCGGGGTTTTCACGACGTCAACTGCGAGTCACTTGGGGCGTGGGGCTGAATTGTGATCCGACACGCGGGCCTGTCTTGCGCTGATCCTGAGCATTGACCGTTAGCGTCAGCGGACCAGCCATATGAAAGGTGCGTCAACGATGACCATTCTTGAATACGTCTCAGGCCTCAGCATCATCCTCGGATCCCTGGTGGGCACCATGGGCCTCGTCGCCGGCGTTATGCATCACAGGCGGAGCCACTAGGGCCGGGCTTCCAGCCACTCCCGGAACGTCTGGCGTCCGACGGCGGCACTCGCCGCCGGGATCAGGTCACCGTGTCGCATGGCGCGGCCCATGGCGCCCGGCGCCGGGATGGCCAGGACCAGCTTGCGGTGCCCGGACCGGCGCACGCACTCCCGGGCCAGGTCCGCCAGCTGTTCCCGCCGTGGACCGCCAAGATCCGCGACCCGTCCCTGCGGCCCCGCCTCTGCTGCGCCAACCAACGCCTCGGCGACTTCCCGTGCTGCGACCGGCTGGGTGGTCATCTGCGGCACCACGACCACGGGGCCCACGGATGCGAGGCTGATGGTTAGTGGCACGAACTCGTGGAACTGGGTGGAGCGCAAGATGGTCCAAGGCACGTCTCCCTTCCGGACCGCTGCCTCCTGGGCGAGTTTCCCGGCATACAGCCCCGAAGCGGCATGATCGATGCCCACGATCGAGAGCGCCACATGATGCCGGACGCCGGCCGCCTTCTCCGCGGCGAGCAAATTCCGGGCCGCGCCAATGAAGAAGCCAACGGCCTTGCGGGTGGAAAGGGTCTGGATGCCGGAGACGTCAATAACGGTGTTTACTCCCTGCAGGGCTTCGGTCAGGCCCTGGCCAGTCACCAGGTCCACACCCTCGGACCGGGACAGGCTTGTCACCCGGTGTCCGCGGTCCCTCGCCAGGGCCACAACGTAGCGGCCAACGGTTCCGGTACCCCCTGCAACGGCAATGTCCATGTACCGCATCCTACGGCTACCTCCTTGCGGTCGGGGTTTCGACAGCCTCAACTACCGGGCCGGGGTTTCGACAGCCTCAACTACCGGAGAGCAGAAGTCCCGGTCCAGCGCTACCTGTGGCGCCGCATAGGATTGTGGGACATAGCCGCAGGTCAGGAAGGTCTCTACTCGCATGGCACTGACGGACTTTGTTGTCCCCGTGATCGTCTGCCTTGCTGCTGCCGGCATTGGCGCGGCCGGTATCGCTGGTGGCCTCGCCGCCAGGGAACAGCCGCTGAACCAGCCGCCAAGCCAGGCTGCACCTTCCCTGCCCACCTGCGAGGTGCTGGACCGGAGCAGTCTTGTCCCGCCGTCGGGCGCTTGGTTTGGCGTCAACCTGGACCTGAATGCCAAGCCGCTGGCCAGCTTCGCCGCCGATCTGGGCCACAAACCCGCGGTCAGTGTGTCCTTCGCCGGGTTCCCCTACACCGCCGAGGAGCGGGTGCACCTCCAGCAGGCGGTGGACCAGATCCGTACCGGCGGGCAGATGATGCTGCTGACCCTCGAACCCATGAACGGCCTGGCCGCGGTAACCGACGACGCCATTGCCGCGCTGGCTGCGGACCTCGCCACGTTCAACAACGATGGCGTGCCGGTGATTGTCCGGTTCGCCCACGAAATGAACGGATCCTGGTATCCCTGGTCCCAACAGCCTGCCGCGTATGTGGACGCGTTCACCCGGGTGGCGGACGCCGTCCACACCCGCGCTCCGGGGTCGGCGATGATGTGGGCGCCGAACTACGGGGGCGGCTATCCCTTCGCGGGCGGCCAGTTTGAGGCCAAGCCCGGTACCGCCGACTTCGCGGCGCTGGACACGGACGACGACGGCGCCCTCACCATGGCCGACGATTCTTACGCCCCGTATTACCCCGGGGATGCGGCGGTGGACTGGGTGGGCATGTCGCTGTACCACTGGGGTGCGCGCTATCCGTGGGGCGAGAATGAACTCCCGGAAAAGGGGAAGTTCGCCGAGCAGCTCACCGGAAATTACGTGGGCGCCAACGGTGACGACAGCCTGCTCCCCGACTTCTATCACGTCTACGGGGACGGCCACGAAAAGCCGGTGGCCATCCCGGAAACCGCCGCCCTGTACGCTCCCGGCGCCGGTGGCGCGGACGAACTGGCCATTAAGCGCGCTTGGTGGGAGCAGATATTCGCTGTGGACGTCGCGGCCACGTTGCCGCAGCTGAAAATGATCAACTGGTTCGAATGGCACAAAGAGGAAGCGGAGGTGAAGGGCCGCGTCGACTGGACAGTAACCAATACGCCGGGAATTCGGGACAGCTTCACCGCAGCCCTGCCCGCGTGGCTCACGTACGGTCCCGAGACCACCTGCACGCCTCCTCATTAGGCTCTGAGGTAGTGCCTGTTGCGGCTCTGCGGTTTGCCATAGTCTGAACGTCCCAGCCCGTCGTCGGGCTCTTCTGAAAAGAGACATCATGGCTGAAGGAACACGGTCCGATCCATGGTTACTGGTGACGGCGCCGGGATCGTCCGAATACACCATGTACCGGGATCTTGACGCCGATCCGCCCGCATTGGTCTGCCAGGTGGGTTCCACCACCCTCAAGTACCACGCCCAGGCTATTGAGGATCTCCACGCCTGGCTGCTGGAGCAGGGCGACTGGGTGCCGCTCGGAGCCGCCGACGAAAATAAGCCCGCACCGGAGGGAACGGTTGAAGCGTGGGGGAGGGACCCGGCCAACCCCGTGGCGGGCTGGTATGGCTTGCGAAAGGGCTACCGCGGACGTTTTGGCATGTATCTGCCGCCTCTCATGGAAGCGCTCGGCCTCGTGGAACTCACGCACGACAAGCGGAACAACAGCGTTCGGGCCATCCCTAACACCTAGGTGCGTGGGTCAGTAGTGAGGGTGCCGGTTTTTAAAACGCCGGCGGATTGACCGGGTCCGGATGGGGGTGGCTGGGAGAATCGGGGGTATGGATACCGGTTCTTCCGCGCAGGATGGTTTGTTCGA
>NZ_JBEPNF010000024.1:0-37303 GCF_040546085.1 Arthrobacter sp. UYEF21 | reverse complement strand
AATCTCCTCACGGGAGAGCGGATCGAGCGGGTGTGCTACCCCGACCTCGGTGTGGATTTCAGTGTTGAGAGTCATGGTTTTCTCCTTGGTTCTTTTCAAAATGACGGCTCACGGGATAGCGGCCGGCGCGGCTTCCCCGGCTGATGCCGGTGGAATTACCATTGCGAATAAATAGCCACAAAGATTCGCGGAATAACAGAACTACTCATCTTTAGTTTTGTCAGAACTGTCAATTCCCTTGTGCATACGCTGCTGCGCTAAAGATCACTCCCGAGCCCGGATGAGGCCAGAGAAGGGATCACTTGAAATCGACATCCTCAGTTCCAGGAGTGTCAGCCGAGCTCTGCTCTGAGCACTGCTGGCATGATGCCGATCACTTGCATTCCGTCTGTGGAAGAGAAACTACGTCACGCAACACCCCTGGGGCGAGCCTTTTAGGGATATCTGCGTGGGAAATTCACGGAGGCATTTTCCCAGCCCAGTTAACATGTTGGAAATATTCGGGAGTGGGCCGGGGAGTGTCAAAGGGTGGGAAAATCGGTCCGACTTTTTCCCACTACAGTTAACATGCTGGAAACATTCACAAATGCGTCCGTTGCCGTCATCAAGGGCGGGGAATGCTAATGTTTTGCACCTCTGGCCAGTGACTTGTGTCACGCGAAATCAGCGACGAGCCTGCATGCCGGAGGGAAAGTTGGTCCCAGTGTCTGCCCGCGGTGATCGCTTCATCACGCCCCGCTCTCCAGTGGAGGGACTAAGGCGCCGGAAGCTTTCCTTCTTGCCGGTGTTCGCGCAGTCAGTAGCTAACGTGGCACCCGCGGGTGCGATGACCGTCATTCCGGCCCTCATCTTCCCGGGTCTTGTCTTTGGGTCCGACGGCCCGAACCTTGTGCTGACATTCGGCGCAGCCATGGCGGTCATGATCCTGGTTTCCTTATGCCTGAGACCGATGGCAAAGCGCATGGCTGCCGTCAGCGGGCTCTACAGCTACACCGCCAAGGGGCTTGGCCAACGGACAGCGATTACTGCCGGCTGGTCGGCCATCTTCGGGTACGGACTTGTGGCCATGGCCAGTCTGTTGGCTGTTGGTACATATGCCGTTGAGCTGTTCCGCAACCTGGGCATCCCCGTGACCGATCCAAGGTTTGTTACGGCGCTGGTCATTCTTGCCGCCGCAGGTGCCGCCTGCTTCCTTATGGTCAGGGGGATCCAGTTATCATCGTGGTCCACACTCCTAATGGAAACCATTTCGATCGGGATCCTGGCCGTCCTCATGGTGGTCTACTTCGCCTTCAACGAGCCGAATGTCGATCTCGGGGCCGTGTTTGCGTGGAACGGACATTTTGATTCGGCATCAATCGCAATCGTGGTGGCCGTCAGCGCCTTTGTTGGCTTTGAAAGTCCAACCACGCTCGGCGGCGAGGCGCAGAAGCCCTTCGTCAGCGTGCCACGGGCCATCACCTGGACCCCCATCCTGGCGGGCGTGCTCTACCTCCTCGCCGCGACCGCCCAGGACGTAGCCCTCAGAGGCGCACCGTTATACATCACATCCGGCCCCACGCCCTTATCTGACCTTTTTTCGCAGACTTCCCCTGTGTTCGCCGCACTCCTGGACCTGGGAATCACGGCATCGTGGTTTGCGTGCGCAATCGCATCCGTGAACGCCCTGGCCCGGATCTTCTTCTGCATGGGTAGAGAAGGCGTCGCCCCACGGGCAGTCGGCCGGACACATCGAGTTTTCCGGACACCCTCGACGGCGATCCTGGCAGTCATGCCGGTTGTTGCCATCGTTCCCATCGCGATGGTCATCTCCGGAGCAAGACCTGAGCAGGGCCTCGCCAACCTCTTCACGCTGGGCGCCTACGGATACCTGGGGTCCTATGTCCTCGCCAGCGCGTCCCTTCCCTTCTTCCTGCGCAGGATCGGGGAGAACACGTACGCCAGCTGGGTACTTGGAGCAGCAACCTCCCTGGTCCTAGGCGCGGTGCTCTGGACGGCCGCAACAACATCGATTAGATCGGGCAACCTGCAGACCCTCATCTACGGCGGTGTCCTCGCAACCAGCTTCGTTTACGGCATGTACCTTCACCGCCGGTTACCCATGCGCCTGGCGTCAGTGGGCATCTACGATGAGACCCGGGAATCAGACCTGTTTCATGGCGGGCCGGTCAAATGAACTACAGGCCAAAACACGCCGGCTCCGGCCCAGCGTCAAACTCGCTCAGAATCCTGGAAATCGTGGCACGGTTCGGCACCGGGACAACGGCGAAAGAGATCACGGACGCCCTGCGGATGCCTCCGGCGACCGCCTACAGGCTCTTGAATGCGCTTGTCGGGGACGAATATCTGGTCCGCACATCCGATCTGCGTGGATTCGCCCTCGGACACGCGATTTCAGGTCTGGTTATGGCGGCGACACCGCCGACGGTTCCCACCGCGGCCCGTACCGTCATAGAAGGGTTCCGGCAGGGAAACCGTTTCGGAGTGCACCTCTTCATGTTCACTAACGCTTCCCTCAGGATCGCCGATGAAGACCCTGACTATCCGCTCCATTCGGTATTCGAGATGCTTCGGTATCCGCAGACCTCCGCCGCGGGAAAGCTGATGCTCGCTGAACTTGGCGATCCGGCTTTCCCGCTTCCGGACCGGCAGTTGTTGAAACTGACCGAGCACGCCATTACCGAGAGCGGCAAGCTGGAAGAGCAACTGAGGGAAATAAGGCTCACAGGCCACGCCTCGGCGATCAACGAACTGGGATCAGGATCGGCCAGTCTGGCGCTTCCAGTGCGACTGCCCAATGGGTCAGCAGGCGGGGCGCTGTGTCTCACCGGCCCCGCGGAACGGTTCACCACAATATGCGGACACGCGGATGCGGCCCGTGAACTGACGTCACGACTGTCGCCTCTGCTGTTCTGATGAACGCCCGACGGCGGCGCTTGGCAGTGCGCGCCGCGCAGTGCGGTGACGGTCGCCACAGTTCCGGGGATCCTCGTCAGCGCGTCCTGACTTCAGATCCCGGACATGGTCAGGCCCTGCGCTTTACCCAGCCCCACACACCCGTCGCGACAAACAATATGAGGCCGATGATTGCAAGCCAAATGAGGCCTTTCACGGCAAAGCCGACGACCGAAAGAATAAGCCAGATGACCAAAAGTCCAATTATTAGTCCCATACGGGCATCCTAGCCCGGACGGGTCCGGTCAGGTTCCACAGCTGAACCGCGTTTATCCCCGCAGCGTTATGCGGTGCGGAGTGCGCCCACCGAGCCATGGACAACTGCCACCGCGAGGCTTAAAATTGCTGCGCTGGGGACCCCGACAATGGTGTTGGAAACGGTTCGCGATGGGCATGCAGGAAGACGCCGCGGTAGTGCGGCGCGGCTATAAAGCATTCAATTCGGGCGATACAGAAACGCTCAAAAACCTCTTTGCCCCTGATGCGGTTTGGCGCGTCGGCGGAAGCGGCGGCCTCGCGGGGGTCAAACAAGGGTCAGACGAGGTTTTGGCCTATTTCGGTGAACTGTTTTCTCGGTCCGACGGTACGGTAAAAGTGGAGCTGCAGGACGTCATCGCCGGTGAGGGCCACACGGTGGCGCTTCAAACCGCTCAAGCCCATCGAAAGGGCGCGTCCATGGATCAGCACGGCGTCCTCGTGTTCACGATCAGGGACGGCAAAGTTACCGAGGTTAACGAGTTCATAGAGGACACGGCCAAGGCCTCGGACTTCTGGTCCTGACGCCGACGGGGGCAGGCCAGCTATACAGGGCCTTGCAGCGTCACAACTTGGTCAGCCAACCGAAAAGCCGCCACTGCCTTTGGGTTCCCTTACATATTTCGGGGGAGCCCGCGTCGATAGCATGAGTTGACCGGACAGAGCCGTCCGGTCAACTCGACGCAGGAGGAAGCCCATGGCAGCCGTTACGGTGGACGACATCCTCGCGGACCTCCCTCTGGGTTTCGCCAGCCTCATCCTCGGGCCTTCCCCTGCCCGCTCTGCGATCGAACGGCTCCTGATAGTGGACGCGGATGATGAGACGTCCGACGGCGGCGGGGCCTTTGTCCTGCTGATCGGCGTCCGCGGCCGCTCGGCTTTGCCCGCGTTGCGGCGGCTCCTGAAGAACCCTCCGCCGGTGGTCGCCGTCAAAGGTAGGCGTGAAGAGCTCACCGAAGCGGAAGAGCTGCTCCGCGATGCCGGCACGGGCCTGCTCCTGGTGGATCCGGGGGCTGACTGGGACCGGCTGCTGTCCATTGCCAAGGACCGCATCCAGCCGCGCAGCTACCAGAGCGAAGTGCTGACGCTGCTGGAAGAGGACCTGTTTGCCATCGCCCAGACCACCGCCCGGCTCACATCCAGCCACGTGCTCATCGAAGACGCCGCCAACAAGGTCCTGGCATACTCCACCGTTTCGAACGACATCGACGAGCTGCGCAAGGCCTCCATCCTGGCCCGGCGCGGTCCGCGTAAATACGAGCTGCTGCTGAAGGACCTGGGCGCGTACCGTGAACTGCACCGGACCCGGCTGCCGGTGCGGGTACCGGCCCGCCCCCAGGACGGGCTGCGGGAACGGGTGGCCGTCTCACTGTTCGCCGGGGACCGGATCATGGGCTACATCTGGCTGCAGGAAACCGGGGACGGCTTCGGCCCGGACGTTGATTATGTGCTGAAAGGATCTGCTGCGCGGGTTTCCGCCGAGCTGATCCGGCACCGCAACCAGCAGTCTGTGCACATGCGCGAGGACCGCATTGTGCGAATCCTGTCAGGTTCGGCGGAGGCCGCTGCCAGTGCTCACAGCGAGAAGATCTCCGCTGAGCGCCCGGCCGCACTGATCCTGATCGGAATGCCCCATTCCGAAGCCCAAGCAGACGACGCAGCACTGAAGCACGGCGAACTCGCCAACCTGGCGTCCATCCACGCGGCCGCATACAAAGCGTCCGCCGTCGTGGGCCAGTTCAAGGGCGACACTGCCGTCATTGTCCCTGGCCTGCAGTCAACCTCTGCGGAGCCCGGACTGCGGAGCCTGGCCGAGTCCATCGTGCGGGATGCCGGCAAGCACCTCGGCATCAGCCCTTTCGCAGCGGTCGGTCCGGTAGTGCCAGACCTGCTGTCCCTGCACACAACCACCCGGATCACCGAGGCCCTGTTGAGTTGTGTGGGCACCTCTCCGGTCAGGGGCGTTGCCACGGTGGACGACTTCGAGGGAGAAATCCTCTTCCGCGAGGCGGTCCAGAATTTCACGTCCTCCACGTTCCGCCACCGCAGTCTTTCCGCCCTGCTCCGGCAGGACGCAGAACTCGCGGAAACCTTGCACGCGTACTTCGAAGCCTCGCTGGATGCCGCCGAGTGCGCCAGCCGGATGGGGCTGCACAAAAACACCGTCTACTACCGGATCGGCAAGGCCTCCCGGGTGACCGGCCTGAACTTCGGCAACCCGCGAGACTCGCTGGTGGCCCTGCTCCACATCCAGGAATGGGCCAGCACACCTAAAGAACAACTGGGCAGGAAATGACCACAGCACTCAAAGCACCCCCGCTGGACGCAGTACTGGACGACATCGTCCGCAGCCACAGGCCACAGCGGGAAACCGGTTCTGTCCCGGCCAACATTCCCCTCCTGGCAGCGGTACCCTTCGACAGGTTCGGGATCGCCGTCGCCACCACTTCCGGTGAGCTGTTCAGCTCCGGCGACGCCGACGTCCCGTTTTCCATCCAGAGCATCTCCAAGGTGTTCACGCTGGCAATGGCCCTTCAAGGCGACAGCTCCGGAACGCTGTGGTCCCGCGTGCTGCGCGAACCGTCCGGCACCTCGTTCAACTCCTTGGTCCAACTGGAACTGGAGCACGGCATCCCGCGGAACCCTTTCATCAACGCCGGCGCCCTGGTGGTCACCGATCACCTGATGGAAGAAACGTTCGACGCCGCCACCCAGGTGTTGCGGTTCCTCACCGCCCAGGCGGGCAGCACCGGGCCCTACATCGATGAGGCCGCGGCATCCAGCGAGCTTTCCAACAGCAGCCGGAACCTGGCGCTGGCGCACTTCCTGAAGGGCTTCGGCAACCTGAGGCAGGCCGCGGAATCAGTGGTGGAAAACTATGTCCGCCAATGCTCCATCATGATGACCTGCGTGGAACTCGCCAAAGCCGGACTCTTCCTCGCCCGCGACGGCCAGGGAACGCTGGGAACGGTGGTGTCCCGCAGCGACGCGAAACGCATCGGCTCCATCATGCTGACGTGCGGGATGTACGACGCCGCGGGCGAGTTCGCCTACCGCGTGGGCCTTCCTGGAAAAAGCGGTGTGGGCGGCGGGATCCTGGTCATCGTTCCAGGTGTTTGCGCCATTTGCGTCTGGAGCCCGCGGCTGGACGCCAAAGGAAACTCCCTGGCCGGCACCGCGGCTCTCGCTGACCTTTCCGACCGCACCGGCTGGTCTGTCTTCTAAATCCGCTGATTGCACACCCCATAACTTCTTCCCAACCCAGCAGGATCTTCTCCGTATCGAAAGGATCAACCATGCCCATCAACCCCAATGACGAGGTTGTACACGACCACAATGTTGCACCGGACCACATCATCGACGGCGGCCACGCCCACGCCTCCGAATCCGCTCTGCACGCGGAGGACAAGGGCTACCACAAGAACCTCAAACCGCGGCAGATCCAGATGATCGCTATCGGCGGGGCGATCGGTACCGGCCTGTTCCTGGGCGCCGGCGGCCGCCTCAACGCCGCGGGCCCCTCCCTTGTCATCGCGTACGCGGTCTGTGGATTCTTTGCCTTCTTGATCCTGCGAGCACTCGGTGAACTTGTGCTGCACCGCCCGTCGTCGGGCTCCTTCGTCTCCTACGCCCGTGAGTTCTTCGGTGAGAAGGCCGCGTTTGTCTCCGGCTGGTTCTACTGGATCAACTGGGCCACCACCACCATCGTGGACATCACCGCCGCAGCCCTGTACATGAACTTCTTCGGCAACTACATTCCCTGGATGGCAGCCGTCCCGCAGTGGGCCTGGGCCCTGATCGCCCTGGTCGTGGTCCTCGCCCTGAACCTCGTCTCCGTCAAGGTCTTCGGTGAACTCGAGTTCTGGTTCGCCATCATCAAGGTCGCCGCCCTCGTGGTCTTCCTCGTCGTCGGGACCTACTTCGTCATCTTCGGCACCCCGGTCGACGGCCAGCAGGTGGGCCTTAGCCTCATCGCCGACAACGGTGGCATCTTCCCCAACGGCCTGCTGCCCATGATCATCCTCATGCAGGGCGTCCTGTTCGCCTACGCCTCGATCGAACTGGTCGGCACCGCCGCCGGCGAGACCGAAAACCCGGAAAAGATCATGCCCAAGGCCATCAACTCCGTGGTCTTCCGCATCGCCGTGTTCTACGTCGGTTCCGTGATCCTGCTCGCGCTGCTCCTGCCGTACACCTCCTACGAAAAGGGCGTCAGCCCATTCGTAACCTTCTTCGGCTCCATCGGCATCCAGGGCGTGGATGTCATCATGAACCTGGTGGTCCTCACCGCCGCCCTGTCCTCCCTGAACGCCGGGCTCTACTCCACCGGCCGAATCCTGCGTTCCATGTCCGTTAACGGCTCCGCCCCGAAGTTCGCCTCCCGGATGAATAAAGCCGGCGTCCCCTACGGCGGTATCGCCATCACCGCCGGCGTGTCCCTCCTGGGCGTCCCGCTGAACTACCTGGCACCGACCCAAGCCTTCGAAATCGTGCTGAACGTGGCCTCTGTGGGCATTGTCATGACCTGGGCAACGATCGTCCTCTGCCAGATCCAACTCCAACGCTGGGCCAACAAAGGCTGGCTCAAACGCCCCTCCTTCCGCATGTTCGGCGCCCCCTACACCGGCTACCTCTCCCTCCTCTTCCTCCTCAGCGTCCTCATCATGGTCTTCATCGACTCGCCCCTCACCATGCTCGTCACAGCCATCGCCTCCGTGCTGATGGTCTTCGGCTGGTACGCCTGCCGGACCCGGATCCGTGAAATCGCCGAAACCCGCGACGGCTTCACCGGCAAGGCCCCCGTCATCGCCAACCCGACGCCCATCAGATAACCCCGCACCATCCGCTACGAACGCCAACCAGTCCAAACAGCCAAAGAAAGCCCATGACAACGGACACTGAAGCAACCTTGACCGCATCGCACACCCTGCCCGCCGCCGTCGGGAATTCCGAGAAAGACTCCCGGCAGGCAAGCCGTTCGGAGGTCCCCCACGCCGGCGCTGGTCAGGCACTGAAATCAGCCGGGCACGTGATTGTTGATTCGCTGGTGGCCCATGGTGTGGAGCGAACCTACGTGGTTCCCGGTGAGAGCTTTCTCGATGTGCTGGACGGCCTCCATAACTCTGAGATTGAAACCATCGTCTGCCGGCACGAGGGGGGCGCCGCCTACATGGCAGAGGCCGACGGCAAGATGCACCAGCGCCCTGGCATAGCGATGGTGACCCGCGGGCCCGGCGCAGCCAACGCGCATGTGGGTCTGCACACCGCGTGGCAGGACTCCACCCCCATGCTGCTGTTCGTCGGCCTGATCCCCTTCGCCCATCGGGACCGCGAGGCGTTCCAGGAGTTCGACATCAAGGCCTGGTTCGGTACGGGCGCGAAGCGCGTTATGGTCCTTGACCACGCGGAGCGGGCTTCCGAGATCGTGGCCGAGGCGATGTTTGCGGCCATGAGCGGGCGGCCGGGCCCGGTGGTGGTGGGCCTGCCGGAGGACATCATCCGGCAACAGATTGACCCGCAACTGCACCCCGCCATCCCGGTGGCGGCCGGCGGCATGAGCAGGACGGACGCCGCAGCCCTCGAGGCTGCCCTGGCCGAATCCAGCAAGCCGCTTTTCGTCACGGGCGGCAACGACTGGACCCAGGCAGCAGCTGACCAGCTGACCGAATGGCTGGAACGGCACCATATTCCGGCAGCAGCTGAATGGCGGACGCAGGGAACGGTCTCCTTCGATTCCCCATCCTATGTGGGTCCCATTGGCTACGGCCGCCCCCGCCCCACCTACGATCTCCTGGAGGAAACCGACCTGCTGGTGTTTGTGGGGACAGTGCCGGGCGACGTGATCACGGACGGATTCGTCTGCCGGCAGGACTGGAACAAAAAGAACTTCCTGGTCAGTGTCGACCCCTCACTACGCGGCCGGTCGGGGCCCGTTTCGAGGCAGATTCTGGCCAAACCCGAAGCCTTTGTCCGCGACCTTGTGGGCATCGACCTGCCGGTGAAGGAAGAGTGGAATGCGTGGACGGACCGGATGCGGGGCGAGCAGGAGCGGTTCGCCGCGTTACCGCCGGCCCCGCCGGGAGCGGGGCAGGCGAGGATGGACACTGTGATGGCGAATCTGGTGCCAAGGCTGCCCGAGGATGCGCTGGTGACGTTTGGCGCGGGCGAGCACACCAACTGGGCCCACCGCTACTTCCCCACACGCCGCTACGCCTCCATGATCAGCGCCCGTAACGGCTCGATGGGCTACTCGGTCCCCTCGGCCATCGCCGCATCGCTGGCCGAACCCCGGCGCCGCGTGGTCACCATTGCCGGGGACGGGGAGTTCCTCATGAACGGCCAGGAGTTGGCAACCGCGGCCCAGTACGGGGCTACGCCACTGGTGATCGTTATGGACAACCAGGAATACGGCACCATCCGCACCCACCAGGAGCGTCACTATCCCTCGCGCGTCTCCGGAACCCAGCTGAAGAATCCGGACTTCGGCCTGATGGCCCGGGCCTTCGGCGGTTTCGGGACCACTGTCACCGAGGACTATGACGTTCCGGCCGCACTGGACGCCGCCTTAGCGGCCATCGACGCGGACGGCGTCTTCGCGCTCATCCATCTCATCGTGGAACAGAGGGTCAAGGCTTACTGAGCCGGGAGCTGACGGGAGTGGACGGCGGCGGGATGTTCCGCCGTCGTCCGCTGTCCTTTCGTGGGCGGTCACGAAGGCATTTTGTGCGGCGGTGAAGATCCTTGGCAGTGGCGCTGCCCAGCCGGGCGTCGAGTTATTGGCGGGTGGCGGAATATCTGCCGGAGGCTGCGGCTTGTCGCCAATGGGCCGCCGGCGGCATGACGTCTTGCCGCGACACAGCGCGCGGGCCCTCGCAAGAACTTGAGGCTTTGCCGACGCGCGCCCATTCACGCGGCACACACAGAAGGAGCACCATGACTACCGGCGCAGGAACAGCAGCGGGCAACGGACGCACGGCCCTCGTTGTGGGAGCCACCGGCATCGCAGGGTCCGCCCTGGTGGACACCCTGGTTGGCAAGGGCTGGGCCGTCCTTGCCTTGTCCCGCAGGCCCGGCCCCGAGCGCGCCGGCGTCAAGTGGCTCTCCGCAGACCTGACCTCGGCTGCCTCCCTGACCGCTGTGCTTGGTCCGGAGAACCCCTGGCATGTCTTTTTCACGGCGTGGTCGCGGCAGGCCACCGAAGAGGAGAACATCGCCGTCAATGCCGGCATGGTGCGTGATCTCCTCGCAGCCCTCCGTGGCAAGGACGTGGCCCACGTTGCCCTGATGACCGGCCTCAAGCACTACCTCGGACCGTTCGAAGCGTACGCCGCCGGAGAAATGCCGGACACGCCCTTCCATGAGGAGGAGCCGCGCCGTCCGGTGCCGAACTTCTACTACGCGCAGGAAGACCAGCTCTGGGCAGCGGCGGCGGAGCAGGGGTTCACGTGGTCAGTGCACCGCGCGCACACTGTCATCGGTCATGCGGTGGGCAATGCCATGAATATGGGCCTCACCCTCGCGGCTCAGGCCACCCTGTGCCGGGACAGTGGGGAGCCGTTCGTCTTCCCCGGATCCGAAACACAGTGGAACGGACTGACTGACATGACGGAGGCGGGCCTGCTCGCCGAGCACATGCTCTGGGCCTCCACCACTCCGGCAGCCGCTAACCAGGCCTTCAACATCGTCAACGGCGACGTGTTCCGCTGGCGCTGGATGTGGCCCAAACTCGCAGCCTACTTCGGCGTGGAGTGGGAGGGGTACCAGGGGGAGCCTCGCCCCCTCGAGCAGTCGATGGCAGGGCGGGAAGACCAGTGGCGGGAGCTTGGCCGCGGGAAGGTCCCTGGGTGCCGGCGTTTCCCACGGCCTGGGCCGACTGTCCAATGGAGGCGGCTGCCCCGTCGCCCGCACCGTAAGACGAAGGACAAAAGAGCAAGAGACCCGGGTCTTTCCACGGCTTGAATACGAAGGCGCCCGGTGGGAATATCCCACCGGGCGTTGTGGTGCGCGCATGCCTCCGACTTCTGGGCCTAAGGGCCAAAATTCGCCCTCGGAGAACCGGCCTATTTTTCGAGCGAGAACCGGCCCACTTCCCAGCCGCCGGACGTAAACTGACCTCCGCACCATTTATTGCGGGACAAAACGTTTGGAGCTCGGATGCTCTGGAAACTGCTTGTTGAATACCTGCGGCCGCACCGGCAGCTGCTGATCGCCGTCGTGATTTTCCAGCTGGCGCAGTCCATCGCGTCCCTGTACCTGCCCACCCTGAACGCGGACATTATCGACGAGGGCGTGGCGAAGGGGGACACCGGCGTCATCCTCAATCTTGGCGGCCTGATGCTGGGCATCACGCTGCTGCAGATCGTGTGCTCAGTGATCGCCGTGTACTTCGGGGCGAAGGCGGCCATGGGTACAGGCAGGGACCTGCGGGGCGCCATTTTCTCCCGCGTCGGCAGTTTCTCCGAGCAGGAGGTCACGAAGTTCGGCGCGCCCAGCCTGATCACCCGGTCAACGAACGACGTCCAGCAGGTCCAGCAACTGGTGCTCATGTCCGCAACCATGCTGGTCACTGCGCCCATGCTGAGCATCGGCGGGGTGATCATGGCCGTCCGGCAGGACGTGCAGCTGGCCTGGCTGATCGCCGTTGCCGTGCCGGTGCTGCTGATCGCAGTGGGCCTCATCATCATCCGGATGGTGCCGCTGTTCCGGAAGATGCAGAAGCGGATCGACACCGTGAACCGGGTGCTTCGCGAACAGCTCACCGGCATCCGCGTGGTGCGCGCCTTCGTGCGCGAGGACATCGAGACCGCCCGCTTCTCCCACGCCAACGAGGACGTCACGGACACCGCGCTGCATGCCGGGAGGCTGATGGCGCTCGCCTTCCCCGTGGTGATGCTGGTGCTGAACGTCTCCAGCGTGGCGGTGATCTGGTTCGGTTCCTTCCGGATCGAGGACGGCTCCATGCAGGTGGGCACCCTCATCGCGTTCCTGAGCTACCTGCTGCAGATCCTGATGTCCGTCATGATGGCCACGTTCATGGCGGTGATGATCCCGCGGGCTTCGGTCTCGGCGGACCGGATCGGCGAGGTGCTGGGCACCGAGTCGAGCGTGCGGCCGCCAAAGAATCCCGTCAGCAGCGCGGTGCGCCGCGGCGAGCTGGAAATGGTCGACGCCGGATTCGCCTACCCGGGTGCCGCGGCGCCCGTCCTCGCCGGGCTGAGCTTCACCGCGAAGGCCGGGCAGACGACGGCGATCATCGGCAGCACCGGATCGGGCAAGACCACCCTGGTGAACCTCATGCCGCGGCTGTTCGATGCCACCACGGGATCGGTGCGGATCGACGGCGTGGACGTGCGCGAGCTGCACCCGGACCTCCTGTGGGGGCACATCGGCCTGGTGCCGCAGCGGCCCTATCTGTTCAGCGGGACCGTCCGCAGCAACCTGCAGTACGGCAAACCGGATGCCACCGAAGACGAGCTGTGGTCCGCGCTGGAGATTGCCCAGGCGCGCGACTTCGTGACCGAGATGGACGGCGGGCTGGATGCACCCATTTCCCAGGGCGGCACGAACGTCTCGGGCGGTCAGCGGCAGCGGCTGGCCATCGCCCGCGCGCTGGTGAAACGGCCCGAGCTGTACATTTTTGACGACTCGTTCTCCTCCCTGGACACCGGCACGGACGCCCGGTTGCGGCAGGCCCTCAAGCGGAGCACCGCCGGGGCCACCCTGGTGATCATCGCCCAGCGGGTGTCCAGCATCGCGGACGCGGACCAGATCCTGGTGCTCGACGACGGCAGGATCGTGGGGCGCGGAACGCACGCCGAGCTGCTGGAAACCTCGGAGACGTACCGGGAGATTGTGTCCTCCCAGCTGGCAGCGGAGGAGACGGTATGAGCACGCAGCAACGGCCGACGTCGGGCGCTGCTTCAGCGGGCGGCGCCGCCACCGGCGGAACCGCACCCGCCGCCAAAACCGGGACTGCCGACGTCGTACGCATTCCGCGTCCGGCGGGCGGACCGGGACGCGGCGGACCGTTCGCGGGGATGAACGTCCCGGCTGAGAAGGCGATGAATTTCAGCGGCTCCGCCAAGCGGCTGGTGGCGACGCTGCGGCCGGAGCGGGCGTGGCTGCTGCTGGTGCTGGTGATGGGGATCGCCAGCGTGACGCTCTCGGTGATCGGGCCGCGGCTGCTGGGGGAGGGCACCAACCTGATCTTCGCCGGCGTGGTGTCCAAGCAGCTGCCCGCCGGGGTGACCAAGGAACAGCTGATCGCACAGCTGCGGGCCGAGGGGGAGAACCAGAAGGCGGACATGCTCACGCCCATGGCGCTGACGCCGGGGCGGGGGATCGACTTCGCTGCGCTGTCCGCCGTGCTGACGTGGGCGCTGGTGCTGTACGTGCTGGCGTCGGTGTTTATGTGGGTGCAGGCATATGTGCTGAACGGGGTGGTGCAGCGGACGGTGTTCGGGCTGCGTGAGGAGATCGAGGCGAAGATCAACCGGCTGCCGCTGCGGTATTTCGATTCGATCCAGCGCGGCGAGCTGCTGAGCCGGGTCACCAACGACGTGGACAACATTTCGCAGAGCCTGCAGCAGTCCATCAGCCAGGCGGTCACGTCGGTGCTGACAGTGGTGGGGGTGCTGGTGATGATGGTGATCCTCTCGCCCACGCTGGCCCTGATCGCGCTGGTGACCATTCCGCTGACGCTGGGGATCACCGCGGTGATCGCCAAGCGCTCGCAGAAGCTGTTCGTGGCGCAGTGGAAGAACACCGGGGAGCTGAACGGGCAGATCGAGGAAACCTACACCGGGCATGCGCTGGTAAAGGTGTTCGGCCGGCAGCGGGAGGTGGAGGAGCGGTTCCGGCAGAAGAACGTGGAGCTGTACGACGCGAGTTTCGGCGCGCAGTTCATCTCGGGGCTGATCATGCCGGCCATGACGTTCATCGGGAACCTGGTGTACGTGGGGATCGCGGTGGTGGGCGGCCTGCAGGTGGCGTCGGGGGCCATGCAGCTGGGCGATGTGCAGGCGTTTATCCAGTACTCGCGGCAGTTCACCATGCCGCTGGCGCAGCTGGGGTCCATGGCCAATCTGCTGCAGTCCGGGGTAGCGTCGGCGGAGCGGGTGTTCGAGCTGCTGGATGAGGACGAGGAGTCTGGGGATGCTTCGGGTGCTCCTGCGTTTGGGCGGGGCCGGCTGGTGTTTGAGGATGTGTCCTTCTCGTATTCGCCGGACAAGCCGCTGATCTCTGATCTTTCGTTGGTGGCGGAGCCGGGGCAGACGGTGGCGATTGTGGGTCCCACTGGTGCGGGCAAGACCACTTTGGTGAACCTGATGATGCGGTTTTACGAGATTGATGCGGGGCGGATAACGCTCGACGGCGTGGACGTCACCTCGGTGCCGCGGCGGGAGCTGCGCTCGCGGCTGGGGATGGTGCTGCAGGATACGTGGCTGTTCGGGGGGACCATCCGGGACAACATCGCGTACGGTCGGCCGTCGGCTTCCGAGGACGAGATCCTGGAGGCGGCGCGGGCGACGTATGTGGACCGGTTCGTGAGGTCGCTGCCGGAGGGGTACGACACGGTGCTGGAGGACGAGGGCTCTAACGTTTCCGCCGGCGAGAAGCAGCTGCTGACGATTGCCCGGGCATTCCTGGCACGGCCGTCGGTGCTGATTCTGGACGAGGCGACTTCTTCCGTGGATACGCGGACTGAGGTGCTGGTGCAGAAGGCCATGGGCGCTCTGCGGTCCGACCGGACTTCTTTTGTGATCGCGCACCGGCTGTCCACGATCCGCGACGCCGACCTCATCCTGGTGATGGAGGCCGGACAGATCGTGGAGCAGGGGACGCACGCTTCGCTGCTGGCTGCGGGCGGGGCCTACGCGCGGCTGTACGAGGCGCAGTTCGCGGCACCGGTGGCGGAGGTTTAGTGCTTCTGCACTTGCAATCAGCGGCGGGTGGTACGGCGTTCACCGGGCAGACACGTGAAAAAGGCAGGCTGCTGGACGGGTGCAAGTGGGACTACCAACCATTGGCCGCCATAAAATTCCACATACGAATCCGAGGGGCACCTTGCGTAAGCTTCTTCTCGTGTCATGTCGCTTAGACTTTCTCGCTAGGTAATGCGTTGCTGGGATGGGAACTGCTTTCCCTCTTTCGCCGGAGGTGGGCTTGACATCAATCGTCCCGTCAACGGCAGGTAGGAGGAAACGCTGATTCCGGACGGTTTAAACCACCCCTTTTGGTAGGTAGTGCCTGTCGTGTCCAACCAGGTCCGGATCAGGACTCTTTCGGTTGTCGGTTCCGTGCCGGTCAGATTGGACCTACAGCGGGGTCTAACCCGGTTGAAAAAATTGTGATTGAGTGGAGCATGGCTTCCCCCATTGAGGACTATGCGTTGCTGTCCGACCTCCAGACTGGGCCTCTCATATCCCGGGATGGCAGCGTGGACTGGCTCTGTTTCCCGCGCTTCGACTCACCGTCAGTGTTTAGCCGAATCCTGGGCACCGATGAGCACGGTCGCTGGCTCTTGGCGCCCAGCGAAGACGGCGCTGCCGTTGTCGATCGGCACTATATTGACTCGACATTTGTGCTCCAAACCATCTGGAAGACCGGTGGCGGAACCGTCCTGGTCACCGATTTCATGCCGCTGGGGGATAGCGGATCATCCCTTGTCCGCCGGGTTACGGGTATGGAAGGAATCGTTGAAATGCGCCAGGAACTGCGGATCCGGCCAGGATATTCAACGGTTCTGCCTTGGATGAGCCGTGTACGCGACAATGCGCAGACCGCGGCGCCGGTCCTGTTGGCCAGGGCCGGTCCGGATGCCCTCGCCCTGAGGGGACCTCATCTTCCGCATGCCCACGCGCACGGGCACGAGGGAGAATTCCTCGTATCGAAGGGCGAGCAGCTTGATTTCG
The DNA here is from genome assembly GCF_040546085.1 of Arthrobacter sp. UYEF21. Classification (NCBI taxonomy): domain Bacteria; kingdom Bacillati; phylum Actinomycetota; class Actinomycetes; order Micrococcales; family Micrococcaceae; genus Arthrobacter; species Arthrobacter sp. UYEF21. The sequence continues at coordinate 21,179 of NZ_JBEPNF010000024.1, read as the reverse complement.
AATTGACGTGGTTCCCCTCGCATCGCCCCCTGCCCTCAGCGACTGATGTTGACGTCGCCCTCGAAGAAGCCACTGACTATTGGAACCGCTGGGGAAGTCACTGCCGTCAGGACGGGGTCTATGGGGGTGCGGTAAAACGTTCGTTGTTGGTACTGCGGGCCCTCACACATTTTGAAACGGGCGGTATAGTCGCAGCTCCCACGACGTCTCTCCCCGAGGATTTCGGCGGGCCGCGAAACTGGGACTACCGGTACTGCTGGTTGCGCGATGCGGCCCTGACGCTGGAATCGATGCTGACCCATGGCTACGAAACGGAGGCACTTCAGTGGCGAGACTGGCTTCTTCGGGCCCTCGCCGGCGATCCCGAGCAGATGCAGATCATGTACGGGGTTGGGGGAGAACGGGAACTCCCTGAACGCGAGCTCCCCCACCTCCCCGGCTACGAAAACTCCAAACCTGTGCGCATTGGAAATGCCGCCGTATCGCAGTTCCAGGCTGATGTTGTCGGCGAAGTGATGGTGGCGTTGGAACGACTGCGTATGGCCGGAGGTAAAGAAGACCATTTCTCCTGGGCCCTGCAAAAGGCACTGCTGGGCTTCGTCGAAAAACACATCGATGACAAGGACTTCGGCCTGTGGGAGATGCGCGGTGCGGCACAGTACTTCACCCACTCCCGCGTGATGATGTGGGCCGCCTTCAACAGCGGGATCCGGGCGATACAGGTGCACGGACTGCCTGGCGATGCCAAGAATTGGGAGAAACTCCGTGACCGGTTACGAGAAGAGATCATGCGCGAGGGATTCAACCGCAGCATTGACTCCTTTACGCAGACCTACGGCGGAACGCAAACAGACGCGGCGCTACTGGTCATGCCCCAGGTCGGTTTTCTGCCTTACAACGATAAGCACATGCTCAGCACGGTCACACGGCTGGAACAGGAACTCCTTACGGAGGACGGCCTTTTGCTGCGTTATCGGACAGAGAGTGGCGTTGACGGTCTGGAACCGGGTGAGCATCCTTTCCTCGCATGCTCTTTCTGGCTTGTGGAGCAGTACGCGCGCACAGGTCGCCAGGCCGAGGCAAAGGTCTTGATGGACAAGCTCGTGGGGCTTGCCAACGAGCTTGGTCTGCTGAGTGAGGAGTACGCCACAGACGAAGGCCGGATGGCTGGGAACTTTCCGCAAGCATTTTCGCACTTGACCCTGGTCAGGGCAGCAGATGCCATGCATGGGGTTGACCGCCTCAGTCTGGCGGTCGACGCTCCAGATTAGTGGCCTCTTCGTCCGCCGTACCTCATTCTCCGGAGGGGCCGGCGGCAGGGGTGCCGACGAACAATCGCCAGGGCATGGCGTGGAGGTCTATCTGTTTCCCGGCGTATTGTCCGGGTGAGTAGGTTCCTCCCATAAAGCGGCCCGTGTTGGTTGCGATGATTGCATCCTGCTGGTCGACGAGGCACGTCTTCGGGGGTAAGGCCCGAAGGTGGGGTTCGAGGTGGCTCTGGATTCCCCGGACCAGCACATCTGCAGCGACGATCCCGACCATTTCTTCTTCCACGAAAACGGCTTTGCTGAAGGTGACGATGTTTTCGTTGCTTCCGTTGGCATCCAGGTAAGCGTGGCTGATGTGGACGGCTCCGTTGCCGTAGTCTTCAGGGCGCCACGTTGCGGTACCGCCTTCATAGAGGTCCCAGTCGATCACGAGCCGCTGAAGTGACTGGGGTCGAGTCGGGGCATAGCACCATGCCGCGCCCGCAGGGCCGAATGAGGTGTCAGGCAGGAAGCCCGCGCCGTAAAGCAGGGGGACGGCCCCCTCGAGAGTCCGTCGCGACGCGTCGTAGATAGCGTCCAGGTCAGAGCTGTCACCCCGATGCTTAGGGCCGAGATGCACACGCACCGCGTCTTCAATCGAACGGATCGACGAAGAGGCAGTATCTGCCAGCAGCTCAGCGAACGCTTCGATCAACGCTACTTCGTGTTCTTCCTTGGCGGGGTCAGCAAAAAATTCTTTCCGTGATGCATCCACGCTCATGCGTAGGTCGAGTACCCGGTTCATATCCGAACGGACATGCTCCTCGGCCAGAGACCGGGCATGTGCTCCGTCACCGGACCGGATCGCCTCCACGATGGCCGCATGTTCTGACGCTGCGTTACCGTACCCGGCGGGGGCTGCCCAGATCAGTGGCCCCACCTCGGCCTGCATCGCCATTTCCTCGCGGGTGAGCCGCACGGAGCCCGAGCTTGCGGCAAGCTCGATGTGAAATCTGCTGTCGTCGCGGATCGCCTGCGCAGAATCCTCGGCGGACTCAATCTTCACCGCCATCGATGCCAGGCGCCCAAGGGAGAGCCGCCCGCTCCGCTCCGCTGCGGCGGCTGCTGCCGAGCCCGCCAGGAAGGCCCAGTAGTCGCGGATGTCGCGCAGGTCGTCGAGCGAATAGGCCATGAGCGATTCACGCTCAGCCTTGATGATGTCGCCGGTGCTGGCCTTGACGAAGCTTCCGCCGCCCTTCCCGCGCCGCGTCTCGAGCAAGCCGCGCCCGCGCAGGTCGGCCAACGCCGCGCGAAGAGTCAGTGTCGAGACGCCCATCTTGGCTGCAAGCTCGTTTTCGCTGGGCAGCTGGGTCCCGTCTTCAAGCACTCCGAGCTCAATGGCGTACCTGAGACGCCTCCCCACCTCTTCCCCCCGATCAAAGGTGGCCAAGGGGGCGAAGGCGAGCTGCTCTCTCCATGTGGTCATGGACGGTTGCTCCTTCGTCAGGCCTGCCCGGCTACGCCACTCCCATTCTCTAACCTTTAACTTCAAATGTCTATTGACATGTAACATTAAAGGTCTAAGACTTATGGAAGAACAAGGGGGATGGGAACATCTCAATAACCGGGGTTTGGAAGGACTGATCGGCATGACACGTGAAGAAGCCTATGCAGGTTGCCCTTCAGACTCGTACGTGGAGTACTACGGAGGCCAGTGGCTTGTCGTCCCGCTCGCGCCGGTTGAGCAGCCCTCCTTCTTCACGTGCCTGCCCCGCGGCCGGCACGGCGCTCATCACTAGCCTAGGCGTCGTGATCAACCGGGCACGCCCAGCCCATTCTGTTCCGATGTAAGGCTCCGAAAGGTCCGCCGATCCGTCACACAGCTCCTGCCGGAAATGCCGTGACCATCATTGGCTCCGCGGTTCCGGCAGAAGAACGTGGAGCCGTACGACGCGAGCTTCGGCGCACAGTTCATTTCCGGGCTGATCATGCCGGCCATGACGTTCATCGGGAACCTGGTTTACGTGGGGATCGCGGGGCCGGCTGGTGTTTGAGGATGTGTCCTTCTCGTATTCGCCGGACAAGCCGCTGATCTCTGATCTTTCGTTGGTGGCGGAGCCGGGGCAGACCGTGGCGATTGTGGGTCCGACCGGTGCGGGCAAGACCACTTTGGTGAACCTGATGATGCGGTTTTACGAGATTGATGCGGGGCGGATAACGCTCGACGGCGTGGACGTCACCTCGGTGCCGCGGCGGGAGCTGCGCTCGCGGCTGGGGATGGTGCTGCAGGATACGTGGCTGTTCGGGGGGACCATCCGGGACAACATCGCGTACGGTCGGCCGTCGGCTTCCGAGGACGAGATCCTGGAGGCGGCGCGGGCGACGTATGTGGACCGGTTCGTGAGGTCGCTGCCGGAGGGGTACGACACGGTGCTGGAGGACGAGGGCTCTAACGTTTCCGCCGGCGAGAAGCAGCTGCTGACAATTGCCCGGGCGTTCCTGGCAGGGACGCGTCACGCACGAGCGGCTTGCCGCCGCGGTGCACCGCGAGGTTTGCCGCAGTCAGCACGGGCGCGAGGTCTGCTGGCTCTCGGGGCGTCGGACGCGCAGAAGCCGGGACCGAAGCGGACGGCGCGGCACTTGGTACCAGGGCGCCGTCGTCGATGACGCAGACATCTGCTTCGCGGGCGAGGGAGCTCAGCACGGCGATGACGCGTCTTCGCGCTGCGGCGGCGCCATTACGGACCCCTCAACGACGGCGGCAGCCTGCCGGCATAGCCCCCGGCCACCACCATGTCTGTGGACTCGATGACGCAGAACCGGTTTGCGTCGGGATCCACGAGGACCACGATGGCCCGGACGATCTGGTTCCAGATTCTTGCTAAAGTACTGAAATTCCCTACGGGGCACCCTTCGACTCTTGCTGGTCGCCGATGGTCACTCTGTCAACGGTCTCAGTAGCCGTGAGTCCGTTGGTGGCGATGACCTTCACGAGCAGTTCCTTCCCCGGCTCATAAGCCTCACCAATGAGGTCGACCCTGGGCTCGGTTAGCCCCACCGCCACCGTCTGCCACGTCCGCCCGCCGTCGGGGCTGGTCTGGACGGTGAACCGGTGTCCAGGGTGGGGTGACCCGTCAAGACGCTGGGTGACGCTGAGCCTGCCCGCGGCTGCGTTTAACCGAAGCCCATGAGGTGGCGCGGACGGCTCCGGGCCAGGACGGAACTCGGCGACGGCGGCCCCGTCGATCGTCAGCTCGATAACTGAGGTGTCTGCAGGCACGCTCACCACGGTGTCGACCAACCCCACTTCGTCATCGCCCGGTTCGATATCGGAATTGATCCTGTAGGCCGCGCGAATTTCGGACGCAGCTCCAGATGAAGACCGCAGCAAAAGGCCCACCCTGCTGCCCTCGGACCGGGCCGACACGCCGAGGTTCGGCACGGGATTCACAAAGTCGATGCTTCCCGTGCGCCGGGTGAAATTCAGCTGCGCGACAACGTGAACTGGGGCACCACTGCCCGCCGACCTCGTGCCGGCAGTTGGGATGGCCCCGGGTGCCACGCGGGTGCCAAGGGGGACATTGGGGATCCGCTGATCGGGACGGCCCCCGGTGCCGCTCCCCGGCCCCGCGCCGCCTCCTGCACCGCCGCCCGCCGGAAGCGCATTCTCGGCGACGAGCCGCCGCCGGATCCCCTCGTACGTGTAAGGGGACAGCCACTGGCTGTTGCAGTAGGTCATGACATCGTGCCATTGACTGCCGGGCAGGGCCCGCATCGGGAGCGAATTCGCAGGATCGCCCACGTCGAATCCGCCGAAGACGGCATCCGTCGTCGAAAGCTGTCCCGCGGGGAACGGATATCCCACAAGGTCGTCTGCGGTTTCACCGCAGAATCCAGGGTGCAGCCGGCCCATCGTGTGGCCGATCTCGTGGCCACCGTACCAGTCTCCGTAGGACCCATCGAAGTCCCATCCCCACGAATTCGATCCCGTCGGGCCGGAGGCCACGACGCTCGGATCAGGGTTACTGGGAATACCCGCGGTGCAGCCGCGCATAAAGAATCCGGCGTCGCTCACGATCCCGTAATAGTGCGTCCGCGCATCGGTGCCCGAGTTGACGTCCTGTGCACGGAGTGCGGCGATTTGCGCATTTATGTCACCGCACCCGAAGGGGGGCGCGGCGGTAGCCGCCGCTGTGACGACTGCGCTTTGGACCGACGACGCTGGATAGGCCCTGCCAAGCCACGACTGGAGGAGCGCGTAGTCGCGCGACACAGGCGCTATTGTGATGGCTGGCGTCCCCCAGCTGTAGCTGAGCCCGACGATCCTCACACGAAAGGGCGCACCGGTCTGGAAGTACACGGTGGGACGCTTGCCGCTACCGATCGGGAGATCGGCTCCGAGAGTAGTGTCTGTCACCCGTGTCAGGACCAGCTCTACTGGCCCCGCAGCCGCAAAGGGGAGGACGAAGTTCAAGCTTCGCGCAGCATCGTTGCGGGAGGCCACGATGTTCCCGGCGTCGGAGGGGCTCAGAGTCGCGACGTTTGACGACGGGATGACCACGCTCCCTCCGCCGGGCTGCCGCACGGTCACCTCGGCCGACACCGTCACCGGGTTGGCTCCGTAATTACTCAGGTAAGCCCTGACGACGGTCCGTTTGCCGGTGACAAGCGGAATGGAATGTGCCAAATCCTGAACCGCCTGAGTGGCCTCGATGGCATCCATCTGAATGGGGAATTGTCCGGAGCCATCACTGACGAGCGCGGCGCTCGTGACAACTGCAGAGTTGTCGGGGTGGATAAATTCGACAAGCCGCCCGGCGGCCTGCGCCTGGACCACCAGGTCACCAATGGCGCCACCGTCGTTGTCCGGCTGAATGACGACGATTTCTGCTGCTGCTGAACTATTTCCTACCCACACGCATCCAGTCGGACCGGAAGACCAGGTCAGCCCTTGGACATAGCCTCGCGTTGTTGCCATGGCGCATTACACCGGGTCCACGCGTAAGGCAGTGATTGTGGAGCTGTTGTTGGCATGAATTGCCGCGACGCTGCGATAGTTCGTCGCGGCAGACGCGAGCGTCTGGACTAGGCTCGCGGCGAATGCGACATCGGCGGCCATGCCGTTGTTGGAGACGACGAGCAACGTCGTATTGTTTGGATTCGGACCGATCCATACGCACGAGACCGACGAACCGACGGTCAAGCGCTGGACGAGCCCTGTGGTCTCTGCCATGGGATGCTCCTTGGTTCAGCGGGTCAGAGTGGGGTGGGAAGGATTCGGGCGGCGACGGCGAGGTCGCTGAAGTAACGAAGGTCTCCGCGCACGCGGATGCCGCCCGCCAAGAACGACTCGCGGGCGTCTTGGTCCCCGCGGAGGATTGCTGCGAGGACCTTTCCGTCACCAAGGATCTCCACACGGGTGTCGGCGTCGTTAACCACACCTTGGGTGTCCGCCACGGAGAGGGTGCCGTCCGACTCACTGATCACAAAGGTTGCCGGATTCTCTCCGGTCTGGCGCACAACAATCTGGCCACCCGCCAGGCGCGGGGAGCCGCTGAGTGATTCGGCAACGCCTGACAATGCTTTGGCGAGGTCGCCGCGGTGCGTGTCAGCGCCGTCGGCCTTTGCCTTGGTCATTATTTTCTTCCTCTCACGACTAAATGATTGCTTCAGTGCAGCGTTCAACAGCACCCAGAAGTTTCAGTTGATCTGGCTGTAACCAGCAGTCAACGGCAGGAGGCGTTACTGGGACGTTATCCCGTTGGATGGGGAAAGCCTGGGGCGGCTGCGTACCGAGGCCAGCCTGAAATTGACAGAGATCCGCTGGCTGGAAGCGTCCTTTGCGGTGGCCGAAGAACTGCACTTCGGCCGTGCTGCGCAGCGCCCGCACACTTCCCAGCCGTGTGCGCACGACGGACGGATTGGCCAGCGTCGCTAACGGCACCCTGGACCTTGCCGTCGTGGCCTGCTGACCTTCGTGGCTGCCGGTGTGGGAGCAGCACCAACGTAAGCGGACGACGGCGGGACGTCCCGCCGTCGTCCGCTCCAGTTATCCGGCGACATGGCGCTATTGCCGCCGGTGGTCGGCCCGGAGGAACGCCGCCTTAGTCCCTCCCAGTTCACCCTCCGGAAACCCCACGGCCCTCCGCTGTTTTCGCGCGACCAGCAGTCTTTTCACGCACCCTTTTGCCCGGCCCCAACAGCCGGGCGGAGAATCCCCGATTCCAAGGAGTACTCCTTGTTCGTGAAGACCATGAAAATTACGACGGCGGCGGCCGCCCTGGCGTTCGGCCTCCTTGCGTCCCAGCCCGCCGTCGCAGCCGACAACACCTCCGACAGCCAGCAGGCCTTCACGTTCGGCGTCATCGGCGACATCCCCTACGGCGAGGCTGAGATCGCGAAGTTCCCCTCCCGCATCCAGGACCTCAACGAGGACAAGGACCTGAAGTTCGTCGCGCACGTGGGCGACATCAAGAACGGCTCCACGGTCTGCTCCGACGGCTACTTCTCCTACATCCGCACGCAGTTCGACACGTTCACGCACCCGCTGGTCTTCACCCCGGGCGACAACGAATCGGTGGACTGCCACCGCACCAACAACGGCGCCTACAACCCGCTGGAACGGCTGGACAAGCTGCGCGAAATCTTCTTCAACGAGCCCGGCAAGACCCTCGGCGCCACCATGCCGGTCAAAACCCAGGAGAACCTCGGCCTCCCCGAGAACGTTCGCTTCACCGAAAACCGGGTGGCCTTCTCCGTGCTGAACATCCAGGGCAGCAACAACTCAGCCATGCCCTGGACCGGCCTGGGCAAAACCGCCGCCACCCCGGAGCAGCTGGCCGAGGTGGCGTACCGTACTGGCGCCGTTGTGGCCCAGGTCCGGGAGACCTTCGCCGACGCTGAACGCCGCAACGACAGGGCCGTGGTGCTGATGACCCAGGCCGACATGTTCGATCCGTCGCTGCTCGCCGCCGCATCCGCCAACCCGGCAACGATGTCGGGCTTCCGCGAGATTGTGCAGACCATTGTCGAGGAGACCAACGGCTTCGACGCCCCGGTCTATCTCATCAACGGTGACAGCCACGTCTTCGCCGAGAACCAGCCCCTCGCCGAAGGCTCACCCTGGCTGGACATCTATGGCCAGCCCGCCGCCGACGACCTCCAGCGCATCACCGTGGACGGCTCCAACAACGCCACCAACTACGTCCGGTTCACGGTGGCCGGCAACAACGCCAAGGGCACGGAAGTCCTCAGCTGGGAGACAGTCCCCTTCAGCCAGTAACCACCGGCGCAAACATAAAGCGGACGACGGCGGGAGGTTCCCGCAGTCGTCCGCGCTGCGTGACGCCCAGTCCGGGCGCTTGAGTGCGCCCCACTACCGGCAGGTCGTCGTCTTCGCGGGCCGTCCATTACGTGATCGACGTTCCGGACAGTGCGGAGTGGGCCAGCGCGTGCACGCCTTCAACCGGCGAGGTGGCGAACATGTCTGAAACACGCCCATTGCGCACCGCAACATTCGTGTGCGATCATTCCCGTATTCGTGACCCGTCGGCAGGAGGTGAGACCCATGAACGCAGTATCCACACTGGGTGCACCCCTGCAGGACACGATCGCGCGGCTGAGCTAGTCGCCACCGGGAGCGCCCAACAAGCAATTCGCGAAAGGCGACTCCAATGAACACAACCCCTTCTTCAAATCAACACTTCACCTCGACGGCGGCTACCCGGCGTGCGTTGGTCCTCGGCGGCGGCGGATCGACTGGCAACGCGTGGCTGATCGGCGTTATCGCCGGCCTGTTCGATGCCGGGCTTTATGTCACGGAGGCCGATCTGGTCGTCGGTACATCCGCCGGATCGACCGCCGCCGCCCAGCTGGCCGGCGCAACCCCGGCCGAACTGCTTGCCGCCATCCTCGCCGCGGCGCCGCAGCAACGGACCGGTCCGGCCGGATCCGACGGCGGGCGCGTTCCGGTCAGACAGGTGGCGGACCATCTGGAGCGAATGGCCAGGATCATCGCCGCCGCGGAGGATGCGGCTGACATGCGCCGGAAGATGGGCGCGCTGGCACTCGACCTGGCGGCGGCGTCGGACGGTTCCGGACGGTGGCGCGCGATCGTTGCCGCGCGGCTGCCCAATCAGCTCTGGCCGGACCGGCGAATGCTCATCACGGCAGTCGATGCCCATACTGGGGAACCAGCCGTGTTCGACCGGCACAGCGGGGTAGACCTGGTGGACGCCGTCGCAGCCAGCTGTGCCAGCGGCTTCGCCTACAGGATCGGGGACAACAGCTATATCGACGGCGGCTACCGATCCAACGCCGAGAATGCTGACTTGGCAGCCGGCTCTGCACGGGTGCTGGTGCTGTCGCCATTCGGCGGCAGATCACGGACTCCGGTGGACTGGGGCATGCATCTCGCAACACAGGTCGACGAGCTCCGAGCAGGCGGCAGCGGAGTCGAAACGGTCTTCCCGGACAGCAGTTCCGAGCACCTGTTCGGGGCCAATGCCATGGATCTGTCGCTGCGTCCGCCCGCTGCCCGGGCTGGTTACAGCCAAGGCAGTGCCCTGGCCGGGAAACTCACCGAATTCTGGCGCTGATGCTCTCGGACCAGCCGACTCGGCGATAACGCTCTCGCAGTACTACCGGTCTTCGCCCCGCCCCGGCTCAACAACGGCTATTCCCGCTTCTGGTAGGACCGGACTTCGTACAACTTTGCGCCGTGCTCGGAGATCCAGGGGCCGTGTTCCATCCCGGGCGGCCTCACTGCCCAATCGCCAGCCTTGAACGTGCGGTTGAGCCGCTGATCTGCCAATGAACCTTCGAAGATGAAGACTTCTTCCCAGAATTCGTGCTTCAGCACACCGAGGGGTGAGGTGTCGGTGCCGGGTTCGAATTTGAGGACGCGCGTGACGCTGTTGTTTGTGTCGTCGCGGGCCAGGATGGCTTCCATCAGTCCATCGATGTGTGGTTTGCATGGTGTAAAGGCCACTGACGAGCTGGCAGTAAATTCAATCTCCGGCTTTGCCATGGTTACTCCCTCAGCCGTGCCGACCGCGCCAATGCGGTCGAGCCAGACTTTGATGATCCTCAGCCGGGGCTGGCCAGTCAACTCTGGGTCCCAGCCCCGAGGATCACTGAGTTCTCCGCAACTCAGACCGACGACGGCGGGAGGTTCCGCCGTCGTGCCCCGCTCGACTGCAGGATGGCTGACGACGATACTCAGCTGAGTGGTACGCGACGATCTCGCGGTCCGGCTGCCTCGCCGGGCCGAGGCTCTACAGCTGATCCTGCATGAGCAGCTGTATCTTCCCGGAATCGCCAGCCGGTTGCCGGTCGCCGGTTCCGGTCCCCGTCCATGCCGGCCAGCCGACGCCGGACTTTCCCTATCCGTGGAGCATTGTGCGGTGGGTTCATGGGGTCCCAGCAGCCGACGTCGGACCGGCGAGCCGAAGGCCGGCGTTGTGGGAGCAGGCCTGCGCCGCTGAAGCCTGGGGTGGTCCCGCCGTGATGCTCCTTGGCGACCTTCACCCGGGCAACATCCTCCTGGGTGCAGGCGGCTCGTTGGCCGGAGTGATCGATTTCGGCGATGTGGGTGCCGGCGATCCGGCGGTGGATCTTGCCACCCCTTGACCCTATGCGTCCGCAGCGCTCATGCTGGGTTCCTGTTCGCAACATACGACCGGAAGGTCCGACAATGTCCGCTAACCATGCAGCGTGCCCCGCGTCCCCCGCGTCCCCCGCGTCCCGCTTCCGCTTGGCACTGGCCGCAGCAGCGGCCGCCGTACTGATGTTCGTTGCGCAGCCGGCGCAAGCTGCCCCCACCGTCGGTCCCGGCAACGATGTGTCGTGGCCCCAATGTGGCCAGGCCTTGCCCAAAAACCAGACTTTCGGCATCGTCGGCGTGAACAACGGACTTGCGAATAACACCAACCCCTGCCTGGCCACCCAGCTGGCCTGGGCGCGAGCGTCAACGGGCGGGACAGGGCAGCCGAAAATCGCGCTGTACGTAAATACCGCCAACCCGGGCGCTGCTGGCTCGTGGTGGCCCACCAGCAACACGTACGGAGGGGCCAAAGTGACCAACCCGTACGGCGAGTGCACCAGCACGGTGGACGTCTACGGTCCCGCCTGCTCGTATATGTATGGGTACGCGAAGGCGTATGACGACGCGAACATCCGCGGCGTCAGCGACCCCGGCTTGTACACCTGGTGGCTGGATGTCGAGACCGGCAACAGTTGGTCGCCAAGCACGTTGGCTAACAGGGCCGATCTGGAAGGCATGGTGGCCTACTTCGCGAGCATCAAGGCTCCAACGGGCATCTACTCCACCAGGACCCAGTGGACCCAGATCGTCGGGGCAGTGCCCCCGTCAAGTAACCTTTACAACCTGCCCAGCTGGCTGGCCGGAGCCAGCTCACTCGCGCTGGCGAAACGTAAATGCGCCGACGCCCCGCTGACCGCGGGCGGCAAAGTCTCGCTCACCCAGTACGTCTCGGGCGGATTCGATTACGACCATTCCTGCATCTGAGCACAGCCCGCGCTTCGTGGCAGCTGGCATCCGCCGCGGACTTCGCCGGTTTCAAGCAGCGAGGAGCGGGCCCCCTTAAACCAGCGGCCACGGGTAACGCCTGCCGGTGAGGTCAACTGGCAATGTCCCCTCCTGCAGCATGCGCCGCACCCGCCGCTTCAGGGCGGCAGTCTCGTCGCCGTCGAGCAACTCGGCCACCTCGGCAGGCACGGCATCGGCGAGGGGTGCGATGTCCGCCAGCAGGGCCGCGGGGATTGCCTCGCCGGCGAAGTCCCAGATCACCGTGCGCAGCTTGAAGACCGCGGAAAAGCACAGCCCGTGGTCGATGCCCCAGATCCGGCCGTCGCCACCGCGCAGCACGTGCCCGCTCTTGCGGTCGGTGTTGTTGGCGATGTAATCAAACAGGGCCATCCGGGCCATATCGGGGTGGGTGGCCGGGTCTTCGGCGGCAAGCGTGAAGTAGTGCTCGCGGAAGTCGCAGTCGATGAACCACTGCAGCGACCCGACCCCCAGCGGCACGTCCTCCCGGATCACCGTGGGCGGCACCATCCCCCATCCCAGCGACTGGCTGAGCAGGTACGCCGCACGTTCCCGCCGGTACAGCCCGGGTTCAAAGTCGGACAGCGGCCGCTCGCCGGCCTCCGGTTTGTACACCGCATGGGCGGTGTCTTCCCCGTGGCTGAGCTGCACCAGGAACGTCTCGTTGCTGCTGCGCGCAATCTGCCCCACCAGTTCCACGCTGCCCTCGGTGAGCAGCGTCAGCTCCCGGCCGGACACCGTACGTCCCGACTCACTGCGGCCTCAGCCCGCTCAACGGCTCCGAGTGCGAGTTCACCATCAGCACCGAGGCCGCCTGGCCATCGACAAACGAAACGGCGGACACTGAGCCCGGGCTGATCATGATGCGCTGGAAAAGATCGAGCGTGGTGCCCAGGGAGTGGGCCACCGCCGCCTTGATGGGATCGGCATGGGAGAAGCAGACGACGACGCCACCTGCATGGGCAGCGCACAGCGCCGCCAGCGCACCGACAATCCGTTCCTGCATCTCCGGAAAGCTCTCACCGTTGGGGAAACGGAAGGTGGACGGGCTGTTCTGCACGGTCCGCCATTCCGGCAGGACGTTCAGGTCCGCGATGGCGGATCCGGTCCAGTCACCGAAGTCGCACTCCAGCAGTCCGGCGTCCCGGTGCACCTCAAGCCCCGTGCATGCCGCCGTCGGCTCCGCCGTCTCGCAGGCGCGCTCCAGCGGCGAGGAGTAGAGGGCGCTGACCGGAAGCCCCGCGAGCCGTTCCGCCACCTGTTCGGCCTGGGCCCGTCCACGCTCGGACAGGTGCAGTCCCGGGGCGCGGCCCGGCAGCACCATGCCCGTGGTGGGCGTTTCGCCGTGGCGCACCAAGAGCAGGAGCGTGCTCGCAGGCGCCGCTGCGGACTCTGCTGGGGACGCCGGCGGTGCCGGCTGGGCTGCTGCAGTCATCAGCACCAGCGTACGGCCCGCAGTCTCTTCACTTGCACGAATATTTGAGATTGCCCAATTCCTGCCCGAAACAGGTCTACCGTGGAGGAGTGAACGAACGCCCTGAAATCTTCACTGTTGGTGAACTGCGTGCCTCCGGCCACGTTCCAAAGGATCTGCGCCGGGAAATCCGCGACAACCTCCTCGCCGCTCTGGCGGAGGGCCGCGACCCGTGGCCCGGCTTGTTCGGCTTCAGCCGGACCGTGCTGCCGCAGCTCGAGCGGGCCCTGATCGCCGGGCATGACATCGTCCTGCTGGGCGAGCGCGGACAGGGCAAGACCCGTATCCTGCGCACCCTGGCCGGGCTGCTGGACGAATGGTCGCCGGTGATCGAGGACTCGGAACTGAACGAGCACCCCTACGAACCCATCACCGCGCACTCCCGCGCCCTGGCCCACACCGAAGGGGACCGGCTGCGCGTCGCTTGGCGCCACCGCTCCGAACGTTATGTGGAAAAACTCGCGACGCCGGACACCTCCGTCGCGGACCTGATCGGCGACGTCGACCCCATGCGGGTAGCCGAGGGCCGCCGCCTGGGCGATCCGGAAACCATCCACTACGGCCTGATCCCGCGCTCCAACCGCGGCATCGTGGCCATCAACGAACTTCCGGACCTCGCCGAGCGCATCCAGGTCTCCATGCTGAACGTCATGGAGGAGCGCGACATCCAGATCCGCGGCTACGTGCTGCGGCTGCCGCTGGACGTCCTGGTGGTGGCCTCCGCCAACCCGGAGGACTACACCAACCGCGGCCGGATCATCACGCCCCTGAAGGACCGCTTCGGCGCCGAAATCCGCACGCACTACCCCATCGAACTGGACGATGAAGTGGCCGTCATCGAGCAGGAAGGCCACCTGGTGGCCAGCGTTCCGCCGGTCATCCTGGAAATCCTGGCCCGCTACACCCGCGCGCTGCGCCAGTCCCCGGCCATCAACCAGACCTCCGGCGTATCCGCACGCTTCGCCATCGCAGGCGCCGAAACCGTGGCCGCAGCTGCCCTGCGGCGGGCCAGCGTGCGCGGCGAGGACGAAGCCGTGGCCCGGATCATCGACCTGGAAGCCGCCGTGGAAGTCCTCACCGGCAAGATCGAGTTCGAGTCCGGCGAGGAAGGCCGTGAGCAGGACATCCTGGACCACCTCCTGCGCACCGCCACCGCCGAAGCCGTTCGGGAGCACTTCAAAGGCCTGGACATGGGCCCGCTGGTGGCGGCTCTTGACGGGCACTCGACGGTGACCACCGGCGAACTGGTCACCGCGAAGGAATTCCTGGCCAACCTCCCGTCCCTTAACGGATCCGGCCTCTACGACGACATCAGCGAACGCCTGGGTGCGGAAAACGACGGCCAGCGTGCCGCCGCCGTCGAACTCGCGCTCGAAGGGCTTTACCTCGGCCGCCGGATTTCCAAGGAGTCCGACGACGAGGCCACCATCTACGGCTAGCGACAGGAAGTGCCATGAGCCTTCACAACCGGTCCAGATACGGCCGCTACACCGGCGGACCGGACCCGCTGGCGCCGCCGGTGGACCTCGCGGAGGTGCTGGACGCCGTCGCCGAGGACGTCATGGCCGGCTACTCGCCCCGGCGCGCGCTCCAGGAGTTCCTGCGGCGCGGCGGCCACAGCCAGGAAGGTCTGGACGACCTCGCCGGCCGGATCCGGCAGCGCCGCAAGGACCTCCTGGACCGGCATAACCTGGACGGCACCCTCAACGAGGTCAAGAAGCTGCTGGACGCCGCGGTGCTGGAGGAACGCAAACAACTGGCCCGCGACGCCATGATGGACAACACCGACCGCGCGTTCCGGGAGATGCAGCTGCAGAACCTGCCCAAGTCCACCGCCGCCGCCGTCAACGAACTCGCCTCCTACGACTGGCAGTCCAGCACCGCGAAGGAGACGTACGAGCGGATCAAGGACCTGCTGGGCCGCGAAGTCCTGGACCAGCGGTTCGCCGGCATGAAGCAGGCGCTGGAAAGCGCCACGGAGGAGGACCGGGCGGCCGTCAGCGAAATGCTGCGCGACCTCAACGGGCTCCTGGACAAGCACCGGCGCGGGGTGGACACGGAGGACGACTTCCAGGAGTTCATGGCCCGCCACGGCCAGCACTTTCCGGAAAACCCGCAGTCCGTGGAGGAATTGGTGGACGCGCTGGCCAAGCGGGCGGCCGCAGCCCAGCGGCTCCTGCAGTCCATGTCCCCGGAGCAGCGCGCAGAACTCATGCAGCTCTCCGCGCAGGCGTTCGGCTCACCCGAGCTGATGGCCCAGCTGGGCCAGCTGGACGAGACGCTCCAGGCCTTGCGCCCCGGCGAGGACTGGACCGGGTCCGAACGCTTCGAAGGCCAGGAAGGGATGGGACTGGGCGACGGCACGGGCGTCCTTCAGAATCTCGCCGAACTGGACGACCTGGCCGAGCAGCTCTCCCAGGACTACGACGGCTCGCACCTGGACGACGTTGATCTCGACGCCCTGGCCCGCCAGCTCGGACAGGACGCCGCCGTTACCGCCCGCACCCTCGCGGAGATCGAAAAGGCAATGCACGACGGTGGCTACCTCCGGCGCGGGGACGACGGGGACCTGCGGTTGTCACCGCAGGCCATGCGGCGCCTCGGCAGGTCACTGCTGCGTGACGCCGCCAAGCAACTGTCCGGCAGGCAGGGCCGACGGGAGACCCGGCTTGCGGGCGCGGCGGGGGAGCAGACCGGTTCCAGCCGCCCGTGGGAGTTCGGGGATGCCGCGCCGTGGGACGTGACCCGGACCATCACCAACTCGATCCGCCGGACCATTGCCGACGGCGGCGACCCGGGCCGCGGCGTCCGGCTGGCCATGGAAGACATCGAAGTGACGGAGACCGAGGAGCGCACGCAGGCCGCCGTCGCCCTGCTGGTGGACGTGTCCTTCTCGATGGCGGCGGAGGGGCGCTGGGTGCCCATGAAACGCACCGCGCTCGCGCTGCACCACCTGGTCTCCACCAGGTTCCGCGGCGACCGGCTCCAGCTCATCACGTTCGGCCGCTACGCCCAGACCATGGACATCGGCGAGCTCACCGCCTTGCCGGCCTTCCGTGAGCAGGGTACCAACCTGCACCACGGTTTACTGCTGGCCGGCCGCTTCTTCCGCAAGCACCCGACCATGCAGCCGGTCCTCCTGGTGGTCACCGACGGCGAACCCACCGCCCACCTGCTGCCCGACGGCGAATCGGCGTTCTCCTGGCCGCCGGACCCGCAGACCATCCGCAGGACAGTTGAGGAACTGGACCGGGTGGGACGGGCCGGCGCGCAGTCCACATTCTTCCGTCTCGGCGACGATCCGGGCCTGGAACGCTTCGTCCAGCGGATGGCCCGCCGGATCGACGGCCGTGTGGTGGCGCCGGAAGCCGGGGACCTCGGGGCCGCCGTGGTGGGGGAATACCTCCGCGCCCACTTCCGCGGCCGCGCCTACGGGGACGCCGACTGGGCTGAATAGACCTTCAGCCAGCCAAAGCGGGGACCTGGACCGGCACGATGGCCTCGATCGCCAAGATGCACAGTGCCCAAAAAGCGTGCTGGATCTGCTCGGAAGCCCGGGACATCCTGTGGCACGGACTCCATCCAGTCGCTGCTGATTGGCCGCGAAGATGCCCAACTGGACATCACTGCAAATGTGGTCTGCCCCGGCCCCACGGACACCCCGCTGCTTCAGGACATGCTGGCCACGGAGGGCTCACAGGCAAAGTCATGAATGCCACGGTCAGGGCGATTCCCAAGAGGCGGCTGGGTCGGCGGCAGAGGTGGCCTCGGCCGTTCTCTTCCTTGCCTCCGAGGATGCCGGGTACATCACCGGCCAAGCGCTGTCCGTCTCCGGCGGACTGACCATGTAACCCGATCGGCACTGTGCACGCTGCGCGTTAGTTCAGAGAAACAAGCTTGGAATGCCACTTTCGGTGCGAACAGGGTCACCGTTTCAGCCCAGCAGGTCGTCCTGGTAGCACCAGCGCCAGTCTTCGCCCGGCTCGATGCTCCGCATGACCGGGTGCCCGGTCGCTTCGAAATGCTTCGAGGCGTGGGTTCCGGGGGAGGAGTCGCAGCAGCCTACTTTGCCGCACGCCAGGCACATCCGCAGGTGGACCGTCGTCGTTCCTTCCTCACGGCAGGTGGCGCAGAATGGGTCGCCGGGCACCTGCTTGTGCCGGGCCGACTCAAGGTGCCCGCACACTCCGCCGGGCCTTGCGAGCCCTTCCCCGCCGCCCTCGCCGGAAGTGTCCACCTCGTCCAAGGCCATGTCCAGCATGGATTCCTCAACGTCCAGCCGGTCCAGGACATCGCTGAGGACTTCCTGGGCATACTCGCCGCCACGCCTGAGCTCCAGCACCTTGGCCCGCTCGGCTTCCAGCATCGCCAGCCGCAGCCGGGCGTAGCGCTCGCTGGGGGTGGCTGTTTCCGCCGACGGCCGGCCCAGCCGTTCCCAGGCAGCGAGCCCGCGCTCCTGGGTGCGCCGTTTCAGCATGGCCACGACTTCCGGTGGATCGTCATCCGTGCGCAGTTCCTGCAGGCGGGCCACGCCGGCAGCGGTGGCCAGCTGCATCAGCGAGGCCTGGTTGAGGGCGTCCTCGCGCTGGTCCGGGCCCTGGATCCGTAGGACGCGGACCAGCGCCGGAAGCGTGAACCCCTGCAGGGTCAGCGTCCCGCCTACCACCACCAGGGCCGCCAGGATCAGCACCGAACGGTGTTCCAGCTCCGCGGGCAGCACCAGTACCGCGGCGAGGGTGACCACCCCTCTCATCCCGGCCCAGGAGACGATGGCCGCGTATTGCCAGGGCGGCGCCGGGTCATTCCGCTGCACGGACGGAACCAGGCGCGGCAGGTACGTTGCCGGGAACACCCACACCGGCCGGAGCAGCAGCACCGCCAGCAGGATCAGAGCGCAGCCGGCCCAGATCCGGCCGGCGCCCAGGGAATCGTCCTGGACGCCGTCGATGATGGTCCGCACCTGCAGCCCGATCAGCAGGAACACTGCGTTTTCGAGCAGGAATTGCACCGTGTTCCAGTTGCTGCGCTGGCTCAGGCGGGCGGCGCCGTTGGGCATGGAGGGCGCCTTGGTGCCCATCACCAATCCGGTGACGACGACGGCGAGGACACCGGAGGCGTGGATCGCCTCCGCAGGAAGGTAGGCGACGAGCGGGGCGATCAACGACGTCGAGGTGTTAATGGCGACGTTCCGGATCCGCTTGCGAAGCGCGGTCAGCATGTAGGCGGCGGCCAGGCCCACCACCACCCCGCCGCCGGCCGCGAGCAGGAAATCCCCGGCGACCCCTGCCACGGACACTGAGCCCGAAATGGCGGCGATGGCCGTGCGGAGGCAGATCAGTGCGGTGGCGTCGTTGACCAGGGATTCACCCTCCAGGATGGTGACGATCCTGCGCGGCATCCGCACCTTCCGGGCGATGGCGGTCGCCGCCACCGCATCCGGCGGCGCCACCACAGCGCCGAGGGCGATCGCCGCGGCCAGCGGAATCTCCGGGAACAACCACCAGACCACGAAGCCCACTGCGAGGGTGCCGACGATGACATAACCCACCGAGAGCAGCCCGATGGCGCGGCGGTTTGAACGGAAATCGAAAAGGGAAGTCCGCAGTGCTGCGGCGTAGAGCAGCGGAGGCAACAAGCCCACGAGCACCACTTCAGGGTTCAGCTCAATGTGCGGAACGAAGGGGAGGAAGGAGCCGGCCAGACCGGCCAGCACCAGCAGCAGCGGAACCGAAATATTGAGCTTCCGGCCCAGGGCGCTGCCGGCGCAGACCACCGCGACGAGAACCAGAAGCCCGAGCGCGATCTCCATTGGGACATTGTCTCAGGCTGAAAGAAAAGCGTGCCTGGGCCAACCAGGTATTTTCTGTAGCTGGCGTCTGTACCCGCGACTTCCGGCTCCCGGCCCCGCCGGGACAGATCGAACCACTGCTGGACCGGCCGAAAGTTACAAGTGCCTTGGCCAAGCTCGACGGACAGATCCGGGACGCCATGGAGCGCGGCGGGCTGCCTACGAGGCCGGGTTCGGAAGAACGACCAGGCTGTCCGCGACGAGCCTGCCATCGTGGATGACGGTGCGGTCGGTGCCGCGGTCCATGACGGTGCTCGTGATGGTTTCGCCGTCAACCAGGACGATGTCGGCCCGATCTCCGGGAGCAAGGCCCGGCCGGTCGTCGGGACTGGTGAGGCGCTGGACGGTACTGTCCATAATGGACGCGCCTCCAATGGTGGCGATCGCAGCACAGTGCTCGATCAGCCGGTCCTTGCGCAGCCGGTGTGTGAAGGCCAACTGCCAAGTGCGGTCGAGCATGTCGCAATTGCCGTATGGGCTCCAGTAGTCCCTCTGCCCGTCCTCGCCCAAACCGACACGGATCCCCGCCTCGGTCATCCGGGCGACGTCGAATTGCGTGCCGCCGCTTGCCGGGGCGACCGTCGCCCAGGCAACGTCGAGCTCCGCCATCTGCTCCACGAGCCGGGCGGTCACGTCGGGGTGGACATTGGCTAGATCGTAAGCGTGGGACAGCGAGACGCGTCCCTCCATACCCAGGGCGCGGGTGCGTTCGAAGACAAGTTCAGCGCTGAAGACCCCCAGATGGCCAGGCTCGTGCAGGTGAATGTCGACATCGACGCCGTACTTCTCAGCCAGACCGAAGACGATGTCCAGATGGCGGACAGGGTCTCGGTCCAGCTGGCAGGGATCAATGCCGCCGATCGTCGTCGCCCCCGCGCGGAGCGCCTCCTCGAGAAGCGGGACGGTGCCGTCCTCGAGCAGGAGGCCTGCCTGGGGGAAAGCCATGACTTCTACGTCGGCGGCGTGGGCGAAGTGCTGCTTCGCGGCCATGACTGCCTCGAAGCGCTCAAGCTTGCAGTCCACGTCGATCTGGGCGTAGGAACGGACGCGAGTGGTGCCCCGCGCAATCATTCGTTCCAGCGTTCCCGCTACGACATCTCTGTAGGGGATGGGGGTGTCGCGCCAGTTTTCCCGGTCGTTGCGCATCATGTTCCACACACCGGGCGAGGCTGTGTGTTCCCGGAACGGCAGCCCGATTCGGGTCGAGTCGAGGTGGACGTGTACGTCGGTGAACGCGGGCATGGCGATCCGGCCCCGTCCGTCGACTGCCCCACCGGCGGCGTCTGCGACTACGACGGTGGTCCCGGCGGGGTGAACGGCCGCTATCCACCCCTCGCGAACCTCGAGGTCTACGGCGTCCCCGCCCCAGGGGCGGACGTTGGTAATGAGCATTGTTCATTCCTTTCGGCTGGGCTGTGAATGACAGGCCGGGAAGGCCCCGATCCCGCGGGACCGGAGCCCCGCCCCCTACCGCACCACGTACT
The DNA here is from genome assembly GCF_040546085.1 of Arthrobacter sp. UYEF21. Classification (NCBI taxonomy): domain Bacteria; kingdom Bacillati; phylum Actinomycetota; class Actinomycetes; order Micrococcales; family Micrococcaceae; genus Arthrobacter; species Arthrobacter sp. UYEF21. The sequence goes on along the minus strand of NZ_JBEPNF010000024.1, from coordinate 559 downwards.
AGAAGTGGAAGGCAACCTGCGCGATGACTGCTGCGGCGACGAAGCTCGCCGTGAACGTCATCAGGGCGACGATGCGATCTTCCAGCTCAGTAAGCGCAGAGCCTTGACGTCACTGCCGAGCGACATGCCGATCAGGGCGATCATGGGCAGGATGCAGTGGCTCTTCACCTTGACCGGGCATCGTGACCCCCAGGCTCAGTGCGCGGAGCACCTGAGCCTGTGCCAAGCCATCTATGACGGCAAGCCGGACTTGGCGGCGGCGCTGGCCTTCGCACATGTGGAGCTGGGCCGGGAACCGTCGCTCCAAAAACTGGCCGGGCGCCTGCCGAAAGCTGACCGTCCGTAAAGTTGACGCTGCTTTGTGCCTGGCGCCTTGGGAACGGCCTCTAACGCAAGCGGACGACGGCGGGAGGTCCCGCCGTCGTCCGTTCACTGCTGCCGCAAACGGCGACGCGAAAACTCCGTCCTAGGTGCGTGGGTCAGAAATGACAGGCCCTAATTCTTAAAACGCCGACAGAATAACCATGTCCTCGTAGGGGCGGCTGGGAGAATCGTGGGC
>NZ_JBEPNF010000023.1:0-41519 GCF_040546085.1 Arthrobacter sp. UYEF21 | reverse complement strand
GCGGGGATTGCCGCGATCATCTCTTCGATTCGGGTGCTCAGATGTTCGATCTGGCCGGTCAGGGTGTCGACCTGGTCCAGCAGGACCCGGGCCAGTTCGCCGTGGTGGTCGTCGAACCGGCCGGTGAGGGCCTGAACCAGCGCGGCGTGTTTGACCCGCAGCCGGCCCCTGGCCAGGTCCGCCGGGACGAGGGGGTCAGGTTGCCCGGCGAGCTGTCATGACCGTGACCCTGGCAGGTGCCTTTGCATTTTGCGCTGGCGTGGCCGGTGTTCGGCGCCGGCACAGAGAGTGCCTCGACCGTCTGCTCCTCAGCTGGCTTAAGTGGCAAGCCAGCCGCCGAGGAGGTCGGCGGCCTGAGCATCCGCGATGGCGGCCAGTCACCGGGCAATCTGACCGCGCGGCAGTTGAGCGTGGCTGGCGATTACATTTCAGTAGGGAAGCAGCAGGGGGTGCTTCGAGATGGCCAGATCATCGCGATAATGATTGCGCTGCAGGAATCCAGCCTCAGGGTTCTGGCCAACACGAGCGTCTCTGCATCGCTTGGCTAACCGCATGACGGTGTCGGGAGCGATCACGATTCCCTGGGTACCGCTCAGCACCGTCCGGCTGCCGGCTGGGGGAGCGTTGAACAGCTGATGGACCCCATCTATAAGGTGCGGGCCTTCTACGGCAGGACTGCCGGTCCCAACCACGGAAGCCCGCGCGGGTTGCTGGACATCCCAGGATGGGAAACTATGAGCAAAGGCCAAGCGGCGCAGGCTGTTCAGGTGTCGGCGTTTCCCGAGCTGTATGCGCGATGGGAGTCCGAGGCGACTGCCATTGTTGATGCGATCAACGGCGGGACAGCGCCGGCTGCCCTATCGAACGTGTTCAGGTCAGCCAACCCGGACTTTTTAAACACCTGGAGTGTCAGTCCACCTGTGCCGTCAGGCCGGCGGCAGTGATCGCCGTCGATGCCGCGGTCTCGTCGTTGTCCGAGCTGTCGCCGCTGATGCCCACGGCGCCCACGATGGCGCCATCGGAATCCCGGACCAGCACGCCGCCGGGGACCGGGATCAGCCGGCCACCCAGCGCAGCGGTGGCCGCGGCGATGAAGTAGGCCTGCTGCTCGGCGCGCTCCATGATGGCACGCGATCCCATCCCGAGGGCCAGTGCCCCGTAGGCTTTGCCTTGGGCGATCTCGAAGCGGTTGTTCGAGGCTCCGTCCTGGCGGGCCGCGGCGCTGACGTGCCCGCCGGCGTCAAGCACGACGACGGTGAGGGGTTTGAAGCCGTGCTCCTGGCCCGCGGCGACGGCTTTGTCGATGATGGTCCGGGCTGATTCCAGTGTCAGGTTCATGGTGCGTTCCTTGCCCGGTTGCCGGCGTTTTTGTGCGCGGCCCGGCGCCGGTGAAGCACGAGCTCGGTGTAGCCGGACGGCTGGGCCGCGCCCTCGAGGACGAGTTCACGGGCGGCGAGGAACGCCTCGCCGTCGAACGCGGGGGACATTGGTGTGTAGCTCGGGTCGGAGGCGTTTTGTTCGTCGACGACGTTGGCCATCCTCCGAAGCGATGCCTCCACATCCTCCTGGGTCACTATGCCGTGCAGCAGCCAGTTCGCGACGTGCTGGGAGCTGATGCGGCAGGTGGCGCGGTCCTCCATCAGGGCGGTGCCGTGGATATCGGGCACCTTGGAGCACCCGACGCCGTCGTTCACCCAGCGCACGACGTACCCCAGCGTGCTTTGGATGTTGTTATCCAGTTCGTTGCGCCGGTCCTCCTCCGACCAGCCCGTAGGGTCGCCCACCGGGATGGTGAGCAGCTGGCGGAGGGTGGAGCGGCGCTTTCCGGCGAGTTCGGCCTGCCGGGCGTCGACGTCTACCTGGTGGTAGTGGATGGCGTGGAGAGTGGCGGCGGTGGGTGAGGGGACCCAGGCGCAGTCCGCGCCCGCGAGCGGGTGGCCTGCCTTCTGGGCCAGCATGTCTGCCATGTTGTCCGGTGCGGCCCACATGCCCTTGCCGATCTGGGCGCGGCCGCTGAACCCGCAGGCAAGTCCGATATCGACGTTGGCGTCCTCGTAGGACTTGATCCAGCTGGAGTTACGCATGTCCGCTTTGCGGACCATCGGTCCGGCGAGCATGGAGGTGTGGATCTCATCGCCGGTGCGGTCCAGGAACCCGGTGTTGATGAATGCAACCCGTTCGCGGGCCTCGCGGATGCAGGCCTTCAAATTGGCCGATGTGCGGCGTTCCTCATCCATGATCCCGATTTTGAGGGTGAGCGGGTCGAGGCCCAGCACTTTCTCGGTGCCGGCCAGGAGCTCGCAGGCGACGGCGACTTCGGCGGGGCCGTGCATCTTCGGCTTGACGATGTAGACCGAGCCGGCGCGGGAGTTGTGCCCGGCGTGGGGGCCGCGCAGGTCGTGCACCGAGCCGAGTCCCGTGAACAGGGCGTCGAGGATTTCCTCGGGCACCGGAGCGCCGGCGGCGTCCAGGACGGCGTCGCTGGTCATCAGGTGGCCGACCTGGCGGATCAGCAGCAGTGAGCGCCCGGGCAGGGTCAGCTCTGAGCCGTCGGCTGCGGTGTAGGTCCGGTCGGGGTTGAGCCGCCGGGTGTGCATGCGGCCGCCCTTGGTTACTTCGGCTGTCAGGGTGCCCTGCATCAGCCGGAGCCAGTTGCGGTAGCCCTCCACCTTGTCCCTGCCGTCGACGGCGGCGACCGAGTCCTCCAGGTCCATGATCGTGGTCAGCGCGGCTTCCAGCACGATGTCCTTTACCCCGGCCGGGTCGCCGGAGCCGATCGAGTGGTTGCGGTCGATCTGGATTTCCACGTGCAGGCCGTGGTGGACCAGCAGCACGGCCTCGGGCTGGCCGGCCTCGCCCCGGTAGCCGGCGAACTGGGTCGGGTCTGCCAAGCCCAGTTCGCCGTCCGGTGCTTCGGCGACGAGGGCGCCGTCCGTGATCCGGTAGGCGGTGACTGCGGTGTGGGATCCGCCGGCCAGGGGAGTGTGTTCGTCCAGGAAGCAGCGTCCGAACGCAACGACGGCGGCGCCCCTGACCGGGTTGTATCCGCCCGTGCGCCCGCGGCCCTCCGCATCGTCGATGGCGTCGGTGCCGTATAGCGCGTCGTAGAGCGAGCCCCACCGGGCGTTGGCCGCGTTAGCGGCGAACCGGGCATTCAGCAGCGGGACCACCAGTTGGGGTCCGGAGACGGTGGCGATCTCGGTGTCCACGCCGTCGGTGCTGATGTTGAAATCGGCCGGTTCCTCGACCAGGTACCCGATGGACCGCAGGAAGTCCTCGTAGGCCTCCGGATCCAGGGGCATCGAGCCCTGCGAGCGGTGGTACTCGTCAATCTGGCTTTGCAGCAGCTTCCTGACATTCAGTAGTTCCAGAACCCGTGGCGAAAAGTCGGAAATCAGGGCGGCGGCGCCGGCCCAGAACTGCTCGGCGTCGAGGCCAATCCCCGGCAACGCCTCGTCCCGGACGAAGGAGAAGAGCTCCTCCGCGACGTGGAGTCCGTTCGTCTCCAAGTGATTCGGCATTCCGGTCACGCTCCGTTCAACTTTCATAATGCGAAAGAAAAATATCGATCTATAAAGGTAGCCAGGGGCTCCATGGCTGTCAACGCCGTTCCGCGGGTTCATTGGCGGCAGCCCGAATGGCTGACATCAACCATTGACTGTGATCTAAATCTCACATATGGTCTATCCACAAAACAAGAGACAACCTTCACCATGTGGAATTTGTGCCGTTGTTGGATTCTCACCTCGGGCCGCCCGGCCCACTGTTGCCCAAAAACAAAAGGAGTTTTTGTGAGTCCAAGGTTTGAGTCTTTTCAGCAGGTCGTCGATCCGATTGCCGGGTCTCTTGCTGTCTCGGCGGTGGTTGCCGCGCTTCCGCTGCTCCTGCTTTTCGTCCTCCTCGGCGCCTTCCGGGTCAAAGCGCACAAGGCCGCCATCGCCAGCCTGTTGCTCTCCATCGTGCTGGCCATCGTGGGCTGGCGGATGCCGTTCGGCCAAGTGCTCAGCGCCACCGCCCAGGGCGCCTTCTACGCCATCTTTCCGATTCTCTGGATCCTCATCAACGCCTTGTGGGTCTACAAGCTGACGGTTGCCACGGCATGGTTCGAGGTTCTGGGCCGGACCATCCGCTCCATCTCCAACGACCTGCGCATCCTCGCGATCCTGGTTGCATTCTGCTTCGGCGCGTTGCTGGAGGCGCTGGCCGGTTTCGGCGCGCCGGTGGCCATTTCCGCTGCCATGCTCGTAGCCGCCGGCATGAAGCCGCTGAAATCGGCCATCGTGGCACTCCTTGCCAACACCGCCCCCGTCGCGTTCGGAGCGATGGCAGCTCCGATCATTGCCCTCAACGGCGTGACAAACATCCCGTTGCATGACCTCGGCTCCATGGCCGGCCGCCAAACCCCCTTCGTCGCGGTGCTGGTCCCGCTGATCCTCGTCTTTATCGTCGACGGCAAACGCGGCCTGCGGCAGACCTGGCCGGTGGCGCTGGTATCCGGAATAGTGTTCGCTGTGGCGCAGTTCCTCGCCTCGAACTTCCTGGTCGTCGAACTCACCGACGTCGTCGCCGCCATCGCGACGGTTGCAGCGGTGCTGCTGATGCTCAGGTTTTGGCAGCCGGCCGAAATCGTCGGAATGCACAACGTCAAAGGCAGCGGCCCCGCAGAGGTGTCGCTGGTCAGCGCCGGCCCTCCCGCCCGCACCGGCTACGGCACGTCCTCCGGCCTGGGCGGTGTCAGCCGCAACGGCGAACCCGTCGGCGCCGGCCGTGCGGACACGCCAGCGGGCGCCGCCGTCAGGCCGCCGAACCGGGAGGTATGGATGGCAGTCGCCCCGTACCTGATCATCATGGCCGTGTTCTCCATCGCCCAGTTGCCGGATGTGAAGACCTGGCTGACCGCCGTCGGCTCCGTCACCTTCGAATGGCCCGGCATTGACGCAGTGGACTCCGCCGGGCACCCGGTCGCGGCCCACAAGTTTAAACTGGACCACCTGAAGGCCACAGGCACGTTGCTGCTGATCTCGGGCATTATCACCATGGCCCTTTACAAGCTCAAGCCGCTGCAGGGATTCCGTACCTACCGCGACACGCTGTTCCAGCTGCGCTGGACCATCGTCTCGGTCACGTCCGTCCTGGCGCTGGCGTTCGTCATGAACGTGTCAGGCCAGACGAACTCGCTCGGCATCGCGCTGGCCTCCGCGGGCGGGTTCTTCGCCTTCCTCTCGCCGCTGCTCGGCTGGATCGGCGTGGCACTCACCGGCTCGGACACTTCCTCGAATTCACTCTTCGGGCAGCTTCAGGTCACCGCCGCGCAGCAGACCGGCCTGTCGCCAACGCTGATGGCAGCCTCGAACTCCTCAGCCGGGGTGCTGGGGAAGATGCTTTCGCTGCAGAACCTGGCCGTCGCGTCGGCCGCCGTCGTCCTGGACGGGGCCGAAAGTGTCCTGTTCCGCAAGCTGCTGGGCTGGAGTCTGGGGCTGTTGGCCTTCATCACCATCCTCATCCTCCTGCAGTCCACCCCCATTCTGGGCTGGATGGTTCCGTAGGAAACGGCCTTTCCCTTTACGCCGGCGTCCCGGCCGCGGACAGCCTGCCCGGCGGAGCCGGGAGGAGAGCGCCAAGCAACCATAAAGACCTGCAAACGATAGAGAGCAGACCCTGTGAGCACTACCGCTAACCACACGAAGGCCCAGGCAGGCGCGGAGCTTCTCGCCGCGGCCCGGCACGGCACCGCCGACGAAGCCGACCGGATGAGCGTAAATACCGACCGGTCCGGGTACACGCCCGGGACGCTGCCGGACGGCGTTGTGTACGCCACCAGCGTCGACGACGTCGTCGAGACCATGGTCCATGCGACAGCGGGACGCATCCCCATCGTCGCCCGGGGCGCCGGGACCGGCCTCGCCGCCGGTTCCTCCGCCCAGGCTGGCGAGATCGTCCTGGACCTTTCCAAAATGAACCGTATCCTGCGTCTGGATCCGCTGGAACAGATCATCGTCGTCGAACCCGGTGTCCTCAACGCCGAGGTCAACGCCGCCGCGGGCGAGCATGGACTGTTCTACGCCCCGGATCCCGCCAGTACCGCCATCTGTTCCATCGGCGGAAACATCGCCACCAACGCCGGAGGCATGCGGTGCGCCAAGTACGGCGTCACCCGTGAGTCCGTCCTGGCCCTGAAAGTTGTCCTACCCGACGGGCGGCTCCTCGTGACTGGCCGCGCAACGATCAAGGGCGTCACCGGCTACGACCTCAACGCCCTAATGATCGGGTCCGAAGGGACACTGGGTGTGGTGGTTGAAGCAACTCTTCGCCTCCGGCCGCTCCCCGTGGCGACGGCAACCGTCGCAGCGTTCTTCCCGGACATCGTTACCGCCGCCCAGGCCGCCTCGGCTGTCATATCCGCGCGCATCACGCCTTCGGTGCTCGAACTCATGGACGGGCCGACCCTGGCCGCAGTCGACGCCGCCCTGGGCACGGACTATCGAAGCCGCGGCGGCGCATTCCTTTTGGCCCAGACGGACGGATACGGGGCCTTCCTAGAACAGGAGGTGCTGATTCAGGCCATTGAGCCTTTCGCTTCGTCCTACGAAAAAGCCACAGACCCGCAAAGGACGTCGGAACTCCTGACTCTGCGCCGCGAGGCCATTCCTTCGTTGGAACTGCTGGGCAACGTCTGCATCGGTGACGTCGGAGTTCCACGCGGACGTCTCGCCGAGATGGTCACCGGGATCGAGGAAATTTCCCGCCGCACCGGTGTCCGGATCTTCACCGTCGCGCACGCCGCCGACGGCAACCTGCACCCTATGATCGTGCTGGACGAGGGCCAGCCCTCCACGGAAGGACCGGCGAAGGACGCGCTTGGTCAAATGTTTCATTTGGCCCGCGGCCTCGGCGGCACACTGACGGGAGAACACGGAGTAGGAATCCTCAAGCGCGACTGGCTGCGAGACGAACTGGGCAGCGACTCCCTCGAACTGCAGCACGCCATAAAGAATGTATTTGACCCGCTCGGCATCCTCAACCCAGGCAAGGCAATCTAGCCGGCGTCAAGGAGGAGCTGGCCGCCGCACGCACCGGGGAAAACCAACTGGCCCGGGACCTGGAGCGAGCCCAAGTATCGGCTGCCACTGCACAGCAAGAAGCGGAAACAGAGATTGTCGGTCTACGGGTCGACGTGGAGGCTGTCCGCGTGCGACTGAACCATGGGGAGCAACGAGTCACAGACCTCCACGACACCTACAAAGGCCTAATCACCCAGTTACGCGATGAACTAACCCAGGCCCGCGCGGCGGAGACCAAATAACCGAGGCCGCGACCACGATCTGACGCAGAGAGCTAACGGGCAGGTAGCGCAAGCGGGAAACTGACAAAAGTTGCCAGGTACGCGAGACCGGCACGACCGGATGCACGGAGACGGGGTATTACTGCGACGGCCATCCTCAGAAGTCGTCTGCTGTGAATCCAGTGGGAAGCCTCGGGCATGTCCAGTTCCAAAATGGCCTTGCTGAACCGCCACGCGGCCCCGCCGGGGAGAGAACAGCACCAGAAGCACCAGTGAGTGTCCGACAACGATTGTTACCGTACATGGCCCGGTACTCCTGAGCGTGTCCCCAGGGGCAATCTAGGTGCGTCCGGGTTCCGGCCCCGGAAACGGTAGAGTCGCCGGCATGCGGGATCTGTTTGAGGATGAAGAGAACGACGTCGAGATCAAGCACGAATTTGAGACCCGGGATCTGCTTGCCGCGGTTGATGTCTTCGATGAGATGCGCACGCACCTGAACGACATGGGTATCGCCAGGCCGCCGCAGATGCGCGGTGAGCTCCTTGACCTGCATCAACTGGCAATGGAGGCTTATCCGAATGGTTCCAAGGAAGACCTCATCAAGCTCTACGAAGACGCCGAAAACCTCGAAAGCGCGGCTTTTGAGCTGATGGAACAGGCCGAAAAGCTCCATCAACTTCTGGAATCCCTCATGGCCACCGAACCTGAAGACCTCCGCGGCTACTGAACGGACCGGTTCAGCAGGGTGTCATACACTTCAACATCCAAGGGTAGGCCTGTGATCTGGTGGCCGCGAAGCAATAACCACCCCACGACGATCGCAGCAGCTGTTCCCTGGGAGCCCAGCCTTCGTGTACGTTCTGCCCTGAGATAATGGCCACCGTACCGGCGGATGCTCAATCAGTCGGTACGGTGGCCATTATTCCAAGGAGAGGAGCTGTATCCCCTGGTCCCGCGCCGGCAAGCCCTTATGAAGACGCCAGCGATTAGAGTTCGCTGATGTGTCGGAGCTGGTTGTCGTCAAAGCCCTCCGGTCCGGCCATTGGCTTGCCGGGTTGGGGGTTGTAGCTTCCGTACAGCCGTTGGCGCTAAGGATGTTCCGGCATGGGTTTGGCGGTCTGGATGTTGCGATAGATGGTCATGGGGGTGACGGCGCAGGAAGCTGCGATTTCGGCCATGGTGAATTGTCGGGCGTCGTACATGCGCTGGGCTTTGTTGATGAGCTCTGGGGTCATTTTGGGTTTGCGTCCGCCTTTGCGTCCTCTGCTCCGGGCTGCGATGAGTCCGGCCTGGGTGCGTTCGCGGATGAGGGCGGCTTCGTATTCGGCCATGAGCGCGAACATGCCGAAGACGAGTTTGCCGTGTGCGGTGGTGGTGTCCACGATGCCGTTGGTCAGTGATTGGACGCCGATGCCGCGTTCGTCGAGGGTGGCGACGATGTCGATGAGGTTGCGCAGGTTCCGTCCGAGTCTGTCGATTTTCCAGACGACCAGGGTGTCGCCGGGGCGCAAGTCGTCCAGACACAGTGCCCACTGTGGCCGGTCAGCTTTGGTGCCGGTCGCCGTGTCTTTGTAGATCTTCAGGCAGCCTTCGGCGTTGAGTGCATCGAGCTGCAGCTGCGGGTCCTGGTCGGTGGTGCTGACCCTCGCGTACCCGATTTTGTGTCCCATGCCTGCCAATCTAACAAAATCCATGAATCCTGGCCTGTTTAGTTATCTAGATTTCGTTGCGGGTTTTGTGAGCCTGCAACCGCTGGTTGGGTATCGAGATGGCGGATCGGTGTGGGGTCTACCGCAGACGACCGTTTGTGATAGCCGGCAGACGCATCGTGGACGAGCCCGATCCGGCCCAGGTCTAATGGCGATTACTTCCGAAAGACCTGCCCATTAAACAGGTCACAGGAATGATTTATCCAACGATTGTAAAATCGCATACCTTTTGCTAGCGTTTGGGTCGAAGTTGCCCGGTGCAACCATTGTGCGGGCGGCTTGGGTGGTGGGGGACCTGACAGGGCGACTGCAAAGTCGTTGGTGAGTGGCCAGCGTCTTAAATGGTGAGACGATCCGGTGGTGGCTGTTAAAGAGCGGGAACCCCTGTTAAGCATGTGAATGTTCAAGCCCACATGTTGCCAGGAGTTCCCTGTTGTCATCTTCTCATCTTGCCGCGTTCGTCGACGAATTCACCGGGGCAGGACCGGCCGAGATCGATCCCGGCAAGGTGCTTGCCGCCCTGTGTGAACTATCCGATCCGAGGGCCCGACGCGGTGTCCGGCACCGCTTCCCCCACTTGTTGGTCATCATGGTTTGTTCCGTGCTGGCCGGGGCGAAAACTTTGGTGGAGATGGCCGAGTGGGCCTCCGACACGGCCCGGTTCCAGCTCGCAGCCCTGGGTATCGGAGCCCCGCACGCGACTACCCTCGGTCGGGTGCTGGAGCGGCTGGATGCGGATGCCCTGGACCGGCTGGCAGGGGCGTGGGCGCAGGCCCAGGCCGCCGCGAGGGCCATTGCTATCGATGGGAAGGAGGCCCGTGGAGCGAAGAACGGCGGCGGTGACCGCGTGCATTTGATGGCCGCCATCGACCAACGCACCGGGGCCGTGCTGGGCCAAGTCGACGTCGGCATCAAGACCAATGAAATCAGCATGTTCAAGCCCCTGCTGGAGAGGATTCCTGCCCTGGACGGGGTGATTGTGACCGCGGATGCCCTCCACACGCAGACCGGGCACGCGAAGTATCTGGCGGAGCGGGGCGCCCACTACGTCCTCACGGTCAAGGGAAACCAGCCCACGTTGCACAACCAGCTGCGGTCCCTGCCCTGGGAAAAGGTCCCTGCCGGGGACCGGTCCCTGGCCACGGCGAACGGCCGGGAGATCACCCGCACCGTCAAATGCGTCAGCGTTGCCGCCGGCATAGGCTTCCCGAATGCGGAACAAGCTGTCCAGATCACCCGCAAGTCCCGGCCCCTCGGGACCCGCAAATGGCATATCGAAACCGTCCACGCGGTCACCTCCCTACCCTCGTCCGAGGGCAAACCGGCCCAGATCGGAGCCTGGATCCGGGGACATTGGGCCATTGAAAACGGTCTTCACTGGCGCCGGGACGTGACCTGGAATGAGGACCACAGCCAGATCCGCAACGGTCAGGCGCCTCGGGCCATGGCGTCGCTACGAAACCTGTGCATCACCATCCACCGACTCGGGGGCCAAACCAACGTCGCCAAGGCCACCCGAGCCGCTCGAAACCACCCCGACCGCGCCCTCCAGCTCGCCGGCATCACCACCGTCTAACGACTTTGCAGCCGCCCTGGGGGACCTGATAAGGCTGAGTTCTCTGTCCGCGTGACCTGGAATATCCAACATCCGAAGCAGGGGAATTTCGTGACTCAGCGCAGATTCAGAACAATGCCACTTCCAGCGGCACTCGTATTGTTGCTGGCTTCGTCGGCAGGCATCACTGCCGCGCAGGCGGCACCCGCGCCGGCGCACGGTGACTTCAGGACATCTGTTCCTGCTGCTGCTGCCAAAGACGGATTTGCGGATCGGCTCTCCGTCTGGGGAGAGAAAGACGGCGTGCTTCAGGTCGGTCTGACCAGCATCCACGGGAACGAGTTGGCTGCGCTGAAAGCGCGGCTGGGGCCAGACGTCAGTGTATTCCAACACGACGCTGTTGAGTCTGCTGTGAAAAAAACGCCTGTCCCGGCCGCAGTGCCCGTCCATACTGTAACGCCAAGCCGTAAGAAGCAGTCCCCTTCTGTGACCAGCACTCTTTCCGCGTCAACGACCCCGAGCAATATCCCGCCATTCATGGACAGCTTGCCGTACTACGGCGGCGACCGGATAGTCCGCACTACGGTGGAAAACGGGGTCAACTATGTCATTCAGTGCACCGTTTCAGCCCCCTACGTGAATAGCTCGACCGTCTACATGATGACTGCCAGACACTGCGGGCCCGCAGGAACCGCTTGGAATCAGGGCTACTTCGACGGGACGAATATCTACATTTCAGGATCGATGGGAACGGCATCTTCAGTCCAGTGGGGCAACAACAGAACTGACGGAGCCCTCCTGACCGGCACTAGCTACGCCCCCTACATCTGGACCGACGGCGCCAACTATGCCAGCGCACATGTCACAGGTGCTGCCACGGTCGTGCCCAAGGGCGCCGGCCAGGGAACGCCCGTTTGTACTGATGGTTCCTTTACAGGGTATGCGTGCGGTGGAACAGTTAGCTTCACCAATGCTTGCGCCAACATCTCCGAAGGAAGCGTCGTCTACTACGTTTGCGGGCTCGATATCGCAGATTCAGCGACTCCCATCGTGCAGTCGGGAGACAGCGGCGGGCCTGTCGTTGTGCCCGCATCCGGAGGGGTCCTGATGGCCGGAACAATCAGCGCCCAGTCCAACGGCGGGAAAGAAGTGCTGTTCTCCGATGTCAACTATCTTCAGCAGGTCTTCGCTGTCTCAGTGGCCTCCTGACTTGCTGCTCCTGCGGCACGTGACGAAAGGGGCCGCCGCGGTGATCATCACCGCTGCGGCCCTGTTCGGTCTTCTGTCCTGCGGAGCAGACACGGGCAGCCCCGGCCAGGGGGGCGGCGTCACCAGCCCGTCAACAACCAATCCTGGGCCGCCTGCCCCAGTGAAGACCGGCCCGGCCATCCAGACCGTAACCCCGGACTTCTCCGAGCTCCGCGTCGACACCTCACCGGCGGCGGCGGGCGACACGGTGCCATGGAAGCTGGTGAAGGTAGATACGGTGAACAACCGCATTTACCTTTCTTCCGAGCAAGTCAGCTGCACGGTCCCAGAAGTTGTCCACCTTCAGGAGACCCGCACGGAGATCGTCATCGCCGTGGCTGGCGCGCCGACCTCAATGACATGCGCTGCCCGGAAGGTAAGCCTGATTGGCTACGTGCAACTAAACGACCCATTAGCCGGCCGCCGTGTTGTCGGGAACAGCCAGTAAATTCCATGGCCTTGTAGTTCGTGGTGACCCCGGCGGAACCGTTGGAGGTGAACTGGTCGAAAATGTTGTAGGTCTGGGTGGTGGCCCCGGCGGCGGTAGTGTTGCCGTTCGCGTCGTAACTGTAGGTAGTGGCTCCGCCCGGGGTGTGGGGCAGTTCGGGGCTTGAGGACCAATGCTCGGAAAAGTCACGCTAAGCCGATCTCCAGTGGTAACAATGGTTGCCTCGGTTCATCTGTATGGCTAAACACAAATATTTGACTGCGGCCGAGGAGGCCTCGTACGGGCGATTCGAGGCGCAGGCCCCGGCGCAGGCGGTGTTGGAGCAGTTTTTCTTTCTGGACGATGTGATCTTGTTGCGAACCACCGGCGGCACCCCTAACTCGGCGCAACAGCAGCTCCGACCTGCCTTAGCGGACGATTCCGTTCCATTACTACTCAGACCCCTACAGCCTGATTCCGTCCTCGGACGAACCCTCAACTTTCGAAACCGTTGACGCCTCTTTCTAGGATTCGCGAGGGTGATGCACATTCAGCCTTGGTCGTTGATGGCTCGGAGGAAGTAGCTGACGGGCTTTCTGAGGTGCACCCAGGCCGCTAGCGCGAAGGAAACAAGGACGGCAGCCCCAGGACGAAGCTCGGCCCGGCAATAGGGTCCTTTCCAATGGCTTTCCCGTGGCGTAGAAGCACCGCATGTCGAGCATCGGAAACACAGGAAGCTCACGATCTTCGTTGCCAACGCGGCCGCATACCCACGGGATACCGCTAGTGCCCGGCGAGTCGTGAGGTGGGTACCGTAGGCCGCTCTGCCAGGCAGCGATCAGATTGACATATTCATCCCGCGGCGGCGGTTTGAGGTGGACCCTCCGGTGTTGTCGATCCTCAACCTGAGAAATCCTCGGCATTGTTTGGGGCCATCGAAATCCTTTCACAAACTTGCGTAAATCCATGGGTTCTACCCCCTGGCCGTGTGTAGGCTCCCAACAGCGACCACCTTCAAGGAGCAAAATGAAACGCACTCGGTTGTGGCAATACACGGTTCCGCTCCTATTTCTCGGCTTGCTGTTGACGTCTTGCGGAGACAGGAAAACGGGCGGACCAGGAACTGCTGTGCCCACGCCCAGCTCCACAAGCTTCGCCACCCCCACCAACTCCGCAACGCCCACCGACTCAACCCCTGGCTCGACCGGCACCGCGGCACCCCAGGAGACATGTGCGGCGTTCCTGCCGTCGACCCCGTGCACTAAATACACAAGCGTCTCCGGCACGGCCAGCGGCAAAGATTTACCTTGGGTGGCCTCCGGCGGGGTCAGGGCACAGTTGACCTCCGTGAACGGAGAACTTCAGCTGACCGTGACGACCAAATGCGGCCCCATGAGCGGGCAAGCGACAGTCACCGGTAACACGCTGAACGCCCGGAACATAGCCACCGGCGCTGTGGGGTGCTCCGGCGATGTCGGCGAACAACATCTGTGGGTACTGGAATTCCTGAAGCGGCCCATCGAACTGACATTCAGCCAGGGCACTCTCACCTGGAAGAGCGGAACAGACACACTCAGCTTCAAAAGCGAGTGACCGCTCGCCTATTTTCGAATCGCCACCCTCACGGGTGGTGCCCATTCACGACGTAATCAAATATCGATGAACTAATCCAAAATTGGGGGAACAGTGAAGTTCATAACTCATGCCGTCCGCGTGACGGCAGTAATCATGCTCGCCTTGACAGGCATTGGAGGAGGCACAGCAGTCGCCAGCCCAAATCCGCCCACAAGCCCGGCAGGGCTCGACGAAATCGACCGCTACGCACAAGCGCAGGGCGCCACATTCATCGCCAACCAACAGCAACTGTCAGATTTCAAGCACTGGGTCATCATGGTCCCCGGGATTGAAGACGCCGGGTACGTGGAGCAGGTCAACGACGCATCCAAGCTGGCCACGAAGTTCCTCTGGAAGGGCCAGTCACTGCTGCGTGACACAGTCCTGGCTGAAGCCAAGGCCCGCGGAATCACCGCAACGTTCGCGGAGAGGCCATACTCTCTGCCGCAAATCCGTGCAGCAATTAAGAAAATCGACGCAAATAAGGCTGCATTCGCTACACTCGGGTTCCAAGTCGAGGGAATCGTCGGAGTCCGTGACGACGACGGCTCCATTGCCATCGAAGGCCACGCCATCGACGGTGCGGCGCCTGACATAACCAAGGTGTCAGCAACCGCCAGCCAAGCTTCTGGTGTAGCAGTGCGTGTGGCCGACAAGCAGCGAGCCACTGCCACCACGGCGACACGATCCAATGACACCGCACCCTTCAACTCGGGCGGCTACATGCTCCGTGTTGGCGGGGGCACCTGCAGTACAGGGTTCGCAATAGCGGACGCCAGCCGCACCTACACGGTCACGGCAAGGCATTGCCCTCAGGGGTCGTACTACGACCGCGACAACTCAGGGGTCTACGTCGGCTACGAGTTGCGCGATTCGCCAGACGGCCAGGCGTCACTGCTGGACGGAACCGGAAGCAAGTGGATGTTCGACGGAGCATGGAACAACAGTGGGGGCTACGCCAAGGGAGTTTCCGGATTCCAGGACGTGTCCGTTGGCGATTATGTCTGCACAAGCGGAGGGAACTCCGGGGTGCACTGCACTATCAAAGTCGTCAGCACCAATCGCTGGTGGAACGACGGGTGGGGTGGCGCCTGGAACATCGAGGGCTACCAGCAGACTGCCGGTGCAATCTCCGCTATCCAAGGTGATAGCGGAGGCCCAGTCCTCATGCCCCGCTCAGACGGCACTGTCGGCGCGGTCGGTATGATCCAAGCTGTCCTCAACGCTGACACCAACAACTGCGGGTCAGTTCACGACCAGGGGACGAACGTCTGTTCCCCCGACGTACTATTCACTTCAACCAGGACAATAGCCAACAGCCTCGGTATGAGCCTTGTCACCTGGTAGACGAAATCTGAAGGCTTCCCGGACCCGCTCTCACAGGCGGCCGGGGAGCCTTCTTTGCGAGCGGAACTCCCCTGGCAATCTCTGAACGTCTCGGGGGTGCGGTCCCGGCTGGAGTCCTAGCCAGCCTTGATCCTGGGTTATGAGATCCAGCCAGCCGGGAGCTGCGAAAAGTAGACTGACCAGTGGATGCGCATCGTCGAACAGGTCAAGCTCGGGCAGCCGCCGGGACGGAGGGCTTGAGGACCCCAATGCTCGAAAAGTCACGCTAGAAGCCTGTCCCTAGTCAAGTGGTAACGATGGGTGCCTCGGTTCGTTGAGCCTGTATGGCTAAACATAAATATTTGACTGCGGCCGAGGAGGCCTCGTACGGGCGATTCGAGGCGCAGGCCCCGGCGCAGGCGGTGTTGGAGCGGTTTTTCTTCCTGGACGACGCCGATCTGGACCTCGTGGCGAAACGGCGCGGTGATCGGAACCGGCTCGGGTTCAGTCTCCAGCTGGTGACTGTCCGACACTTGGGCACGTTTCTGGAGGACCCCCTCGACGTGCCGAACACGGTGGTGGATTATGTGGCCGGACAAGTGGCGGTGGCGGATCCGTCGTGCGTGAAGGGGTACCTGGAGCGGCGGCCGACGCGGTTTGAGCATCAGGCGGAGATCGCCGAAGTATACGGTTATGTCTCCTACGCCTCGGCGGAGGCGGAGTTGATCGGTTGGCTGGACGGGCAGGCGTGGACGACCGGTGATCAACCGAAGCCGCTGTTCTACGCGGCGGTGGGATGGTTACGCGCACGGAAGGTGCTGCTGCCGGGGGTCACGACGTTACGGGACGAGGTGGCCAGCGTCCGCAAGAAGGCGGAAACCAGGCTGTAGGCGGCCCTGGCGGGGGCGGTGACCGGCGAGCAGGCCCTTGAGCTGGAGAAACTGCTGCAGGTGCCCGAGCGGAGCCGATGGTCGCAGTTGGAGATGTGGCGCAAGGCGGGGAAGAACACGACCGGGCGCGGCATGGTCAAGGCGCTGAACCGGGTATCGGAGATCGCCGGGCTGCACCTGGGCGAGGTCGACGTGTCCGGGGTGCCCAAACGGCGGTTGATCGCACTGGCGAAGGAAGGCCGGAACGAAACGGCGACCAAGCTTGACCGGTTGCCGTACGAGAAGAAGATCGCCACGCTGCTGGCCACGGTGCGGTGGCTGGAGGTGTCCGCCACCGACGACGCCCTGGAACTGTTCGACGTATTCATGTCCAACGAGCTGATCGGGCGGGCAAACAAGGCCGCGGAGAAGGCCACAATCAAGCGGGCGCCGGTGGTCGCCCGGGCACGCCCGGGTCCTGAAGTCGGTGGTGGAACTTCTGCTCGAGGCCGAGGGGGCGAGTGAGACCATGCCGTTGGGCATGGTGTGGGAAATGATCGAGCACCAGGTGGGCTCCCGGGCGCAGATCGCCGCGGCCGTAGAGGGAATCCGGGAGATCATCCCGCCGCCGCAGGCCGAACCGGAAGGGCAGTGGCGGGAGGCGGTCGTGGAGCGGTACGCCACCGTACGCGGCTTCGCCAGGATGCTGTGCGAGGTAGTCGGGTTCTCGGCGACCGCCGACGCACACAAGATCCTTGCGGCGATGCAGGACCTGGCGCATCTGCTGGACCTGAGGGAGAGCGTGAAGGTGCCCAAAGGGTACCTCGATGCCCGCAAGGTCGACCTGTCAGTGGTGCCGAAGGGCTGGTGGCAGAAGCTCGTGTTCCCCGCCGGCAGGCCCGGGGAAACGGTGGACCGCAACGCCTACGTGTTCTGCGTTCTGGAGCAGTTCCACACCGCGCTCAAGCACCGCGACATCTTCGCGTCCACCTCCGACCGCTGGTCAGATCCCCGGGCCCGGCTACTGTCGGGCCCGGCGTGGGAGAACGCGAAGGGCCCGGCGCTGGGCGCGTTGCTGCTGCCGGAGCAGCCCGACTCTCTGCTCGCCGAGCATGCCGGGACCTTGGATGCGGCATGGCGGACGGTGTCCGGCGCGATGACCGCCGGCGGGGACATCACCGTGGACGCCGACGGCCGGATGCACCTCGGCAAGGACGACGCCCTGGAGGAGCCGCCCGGCCTGAAAGACCTGCGTACCCGTGTGGCGGGCATGATCCCGCGCGTGGACCTGTCCGAGCTGGTGCTCGAGGTGATGGGCTGGCACCCGGACTTCGCCGCGTCCTTCACCTCGGCAGCCGGCGTGTCCTCCCGGCTGACCGACCTGCACGTCTCGGTCGCCGCGCTGCTGACCGCGCACGCGCTCAACATCGGGTTCGGGCCGGTGATCGCCGACGCTACGGCGCTGACCCGCGACCGGCTCTCCCACGTCGACCAGCACTACCTCGGCTCGGACTCCTACGCCGCAGCCAACGCGGTGCTCATCGATGCCCAGGGAGCCAGCGACCTGGCGCAGGCATGGGGTGGCGGGCTGGTCGCCGCCGTCGACGGGATGCGGTTCGTCGTTCCGGTCCGCTCCGTCGACGCCCGCCCAAACCCGAAGTACTTCCACCGGAAGAAGGGCGTGACCTGGCTGAACATGATCTCCGATCAGTCCGTCGGGCTGGCGGCCAAGGTGGTGTCGGGCACGCCGAAGGACACCCTTCACTTCGTGGACCTGCTCTACAACCCCGACGGCAGCCAGCGGCCCGAGATGCTGATCACCGACCAGGGTTCCTATTCCGACATCGTGTTCGGACTGGTCACCTTGCTGGGGTTCGACTACCGGCCGGTCCTCGCGGACCTGCCCGACGCCAAGCTGTGGCGGATCAACCGGTCCGCCGACTACGGCCGGCTCGACAGGACCGCCCGGGGAAAGATCGACGCGGAGAAGGTCCGCCGGCACTGGCCGGACATCTGTCGGATTGCCGCTTCGATCCACACCCGCGAGGTCTCGGCCCACGATGTGATCCGCATCCTGCAACGCGACGGCCGTCCGACCGATCTGGGCGAGGCGGTGGCGCACTACGGACGGATCTTCAAAACCCTGCACGTCCTCACCTTCGTCGATGACCCGGGCTACCGCCGGGAGATGAAAGCGATGCGCAACCTCCAGGAGGGCCGCCACGCCCTGGCCAGGCACATCTTCCACGGCCGCGAGGGCAAGCTCCACCAGGCGTACCGTGATGGGCAGGAGGACCAACTCGGCGCCCTGGGCCTCGTCTTGAATTGTGTGACGTTGTGGAACACGGTCTACCTCGACCATGCCCTGACCGCGCTGCGGGAACAGGGCCACCCGGTGCTCGATGCCGATGTCGTCCGCCTATCGGCGTACGTGCGCCGGCACATCAACGTCCACGGTCACTACTCCTTCCAACTTCCGGACCTCGCCGGCGGCCGGCGCACTCTGCGCGATCCCGACCACCGCGACAGCAACGAGGAGTGAGAAGAGCCTGAGAGGCAACGGAACGAAACCGGGCATTAAGGGGTGTCGGGCACCGAAACCTGCAAGGCAACATAGTCCAAAGCACCTGCAGGAAGCTCAGCCGGCCCGGATGGAAACCTCGCATGCTGCTGGAAAAACTTCAGGAGTACCGCGAACCCGGCTCGGGTCACCCCGGACTTTCTCGACAACAGGAATGCATCTTCTTCAACCAGCGTCCACGCATCAAGGAGCTCGCTGCTCAGCTCGAAACCCATAGCCAAACTCAACCACACCTAGATTGCCCTGGGGACACGCTCAGGAGCACTGGGCCTACATAGGAGAGCTTGCGTGTTGCCGCCGTTCCGCGCTTGGCTCGGTGATGCCGCGGAACGATCGGGTGGGTAGATGTGCGGCCATGCTGATGGAGGTTACCGTACCTTTAGTCCGAAGTGTCAAGAGAGTTGAATGACCAATAAGTGTTTACCCCCAGCATCAGCGCGGTACCTCCGTCGTGGTGCGGTGGCCGCGGCCGTGACTTCGGCCGCGTTGGCTGGCTGCAGCGCGCAGTCCATGCCACCGGGTTAAACGTCGGCTGCTTCCACGACGGCCGGGTCCTTGGCCGCGGCGCGGGTGCCGTATCAGCTGCATATGGACTTCTTCTCCCGTGAATCGAAAATTGGTGCGGTGATCGATTCCCAGGTGTTCCAGAGTTCCCCCGGAGCCCCGGCCGGGTCCGGCCCCCAGGGCATTACTCATGCTGCCGGAACGGCGCCGGCCGCCAAGTCCGCTGACCCCGGGAGCGCTTTGCTGGCAGCGGACGGCACCGCGCTGAACATCACCCTGGGCCAATGGGAGAAAGCTTCCGGAGCGGTGTCGTTCAGCTGCACCGCCGGCGGCGAAGTTGCCGCCAGTGACCTGACGGGCCTGATTCCCAACGGCTCCTACGGCACCTTCGTGGTCCACCTGGATGTCCAGGGCGCAGGCCGCTTCACCCCCTGGGGTGACAGCCAGGGCACCACCAATAACTTCACCGCCGACGCCGCCGGGACAGCGACGATAACAAACACGGTCCCGGGCTGTCTGAGTAACCGCGAAGCTGCGGTCATCATCTGGCACGGCGACGGAAAGCCAAACGGGCCCACCCCCGGAACGCTGGGTGTGACGTGGCACAACAGCCTCATCACCCCGCTGCTTTAAGGCGGGACACACCTGGTGTCCTTCCGCGCCCCTGCCCGGCCTGTAGCCATGGTCCCGACCGAGTCCTTCATTCCTTCCCCGACCGTCAGCGCGTTCCAGCTGGGCCCGTTCACGATCCACTTCTATGCCCTGTGCATCATGGCCGGCATCGTGTTGGCCATCTGGCTGGGATCCAGACGCTGGCAGGCGCGCGGAGGCTTGCCCGGTCAAGTCCTGGACGTCTGCCGGTGGGCCGTCCCGGCCGGGATCATCGGCGTCCGCATTTACCATGTCATCACCGACCCGGAACTGTACTTCCTGCCCGGGAAGAACCCCTGGAATGCGTTCGCGATCTGGGACGGCGGGCTGGGGATCTGGGGTGCCATCGCCCTGGGCTGTGTGGGCGCGTGGATCGGCTGCCGGAGGGCCGGGGTCTCCTTCGTTGGCTTCGTGGACTCCGTAGCACCCGGCGTTCTCTTCGCCCAGGGACTGGGCCGGTGGGGTAACTGGTTCAACAACGAACTCTACGGCGACCCGACGACCCTGCCGTGGAAACTGCAGATCCACCCCATGGACCCCCAGACGGGGGCGGCCCTCACGGACGCCTCCGGTGCGCCCGCCGTCCTGGGCTATTTTCAGCCGATGTACCTCTATGAATCCCTGTGATGCCTGGCAGTGGGGCTGCTGATCCTGTATCTGGACCCAAGGTTCCGCCTCGGCGCCGGCAGCGTTTTCGCCCTTTACGTCGCCTCCTACACCGCGGGGCGGTTCGCCTTCGAGCTCATGCGCTCGGATTATGCAAATCTGATCCTGGGACTGCGGGTGAACACCTGGGTCGCCGGGATTGTCTCCCTCGCCGGCGCCGTCGGATTCATCCGAAGGTTCCGCCGCGGACGCTCGGTCGCCATACCCGCCGCCGATGCTGCCCAGCCATCGCCTTCCCCGGACCAGCGAGCCACGTCGAAGGAACACACCGATGTTCACTAGAAACGGTTCCTGGGGGAGGACTCCTGCTTTGGTAGCCGCCGCACCCTTTGCCCTACCCCCGCCCTCCATGCTGGGACGTTGAGGTCGGTGGGCACAGCTGCCACCAGATACGTCAGGACCGTGGCGGCTGCTGCAGCAAGCCACCTGTGTGCCTGCCACCGGGCCAGGGCCGCATAGCATGTCATGGAATATTCACCGCAGGTTTTGCCCGTTCCGAGGGCTGGCTCTGCCGATGTTGAAGGAGTTGTTATGACGGACACCGATTTTTCGAACGGTACCCCGGATGCCGATGCCTCGAGGGGTCTTCTGGTCCACTGCGCAGGACCGGCCGAGAGCGCCGGGCTCGCCGGAGCCCTGCGCAGTGCGGCCAACGCGGTGGCAGCACTCGCTCCGGGTGTCCCTATTGAGGTCGTGGTCCAGGGCCCGGGCGTGGGTCTGTTGGCCAGAGGTTCAACGCTGGGGGAGTCCATCAGCGAAGCCCTCGGCCAAGGCATCCGGGTTCTTGCCTGCGGGAACAGCCTGCGTTCGGTCGAACTGGCCCCGGGGCAGCTTCTTCCCGGGGTCGGTTCTGTGTCGGCGGCCATTGCCCACATAGCGACGCGGCAGTGGGAAAGCTGGGCCTACATCCGTCTGTGATGCCCGGGCCCGTCAGGCGGACGCGTCCTTTGACGAGACAGTTGGAAGGCTATATATGACGCGCCTCGGATATGCCCGCGTGCGCTCGGCGGAGCAGGACACCGCGCGGCAGATCCGGGGACCTGGAGCCCGTCGGATGCGAACGCATCTACCGCGACCACGGCGCCAGCAAGATCAAACCCGGCAAATACAGGCCTGGACCCAGGCCGGGGGAGGCACGAACCTTGGTGGTTGGCGAACGCCGGGGTCGCTGCCTTGGTTCCGGGAGCACCGCGGCCGCCGTGGCATGGGCGCGTGAAAGGCGCTGCGCAGATGTTTTAGCCGACAGTCGTTTGCGCGGTGGCGGTGTGAACCGTCCGCCGCACTGTTGTCCGGCTGTTTGTGTTAGTGCTTCTTGAAGGCGTCTTTGACTTTCTCGCCGGCCTGCTTGAGGTCGGCTTTGACCTGATGGCCTTTGCCCTCGGCCTTGAGCCGGTCGTTGCCGGTGGCGTCGCCGGCGGCTTCTTTGCCCTTACCGTGGAGCTTCTCGGCAGCGTTGTGGATCTTATCTCCCAAACCCATCGCGGTCCTCCTTATTTGGACGCTCCCGCGACGTGAATGCCGCAGAAGCCGACAACTAATTGTAGGGATGAAACCGACACGAATGGGTGCCATAGACAACCCGAGTATCCGGTTGTCCAGGGCCTCACCGGGGGTCGTTGCCGCCCGGAGGATCCGGGCCGAGATTGCCGGAGGGGGGATTCGCTGCCGTCTTGAGGGCAATAGGCGATCAGGGTGTGCAGATCGACCCCGAAGGTGGCCATGAGGGGCCAGAGCACGATCGCGACCAGGCCTTCGAGGATGTTGCCGGGAATGTTCCATGCCACAAAGTAGCCGTGGGTGGCGGCGACGACTACTCCGATGGCCAAATACACACATCCGATCAGGCCAATTCCGCGCCTGCCTGTTGGACGTCTGCGAATCCGCGCCTCATCGCTTATCTTCCTACGCGGGTGTAAACAAATTATAGGTGCGCCCGACGCATTCGGGGAGACCAGCCGGGAGCGTCCGTTTAATGAACCTTCGCATTTGAGCCCGGTTGGGGCCGGTCTGAGACCGGCGCCGCGGCGTAGGCCGTTCCCCGCCCGGCGTGGTGAGGCGGAAAAGAGGTCAGGGCCGCTTCGAATTGGTATCGAGCAAGCAACCAAAACCCAAAAGAGACCCTGACATGAATAGCCCTATGTGAGGTGTAAAGAAGAGAACGCCGGTCACCACGTAGTTAAGCGTCTTTCCGTTTGCCGTGAGCGTTATTTTGAGGTTTGGAGAGGTGCTGATGATGGTCCCGTCAGGTTTCACTATGTTCTTTGCGCTGCCCGTGACCACTTCAGTGACGTCGAAGCCGCCGTTTGTGGGACCGCAGTGGACAGTGAACGTTCCGGCGACGGGGACGGGGGGACCGGAAGGCGCGGCGTTGGCCGTCGGACCAATTCCGAGGATCAGCCCGGAAATCAGGGCTGTGAGGACACGCAAGCGCTTCATGATGATCTCCTTGCATCGACTTGCAGAAGGCGCACCATCAGAATTGACGGAGGAGACCGCTCGCCGTAAGAAGTTCGGGATTGCCCCTGACTGCAGCGTAGGTTTTATGGCCGCTCAACGACGCCGGGTCCAAGGCCCCGCTCACGTGGGTGATTACTCCGCACCGGCCGCGGGCACTAGGGTCCGACGAGACTCACCTATAGTGCTCGCGAAACGGGGTGCATACCTCATTTGAGAAACGCTCGCGAAATTACGGGCCGCTACGGGCACGGCGGTGACGATGAGGGATGGACCTGTCGATGGCAACGCGCAGGGAAATCACGAAGAAGTACGCGACCGATTATGCGAAGTCGTCGAAGAACGCCAAGGGGTTGATTCTGGACGAGCTCGTGGCGGTTACCGGGTCGTCCAGGGCCGACGCCCGCCGGGCCCTGTCTATGGCCCGGAAGCGTAGAGGCCCGGCGAAATCGGTCGTACTTAAGCCGCGGGGGCGGACCTATGGCTATGAGACCGTAAAGGTCCTGATCAGTGTGTGGCGGCTCGCGGGGATGCCCTCGGGGAAGTATCTGGCCGCGACCATGCGCATCTGGTTGCCCAAGCTTCAGGCCTTCGGGGAACTCGACGCGAAGAGGCTGACCCCGGCGGTCAGGGGGCAACTGCTGAAGATCTCCGGTGCCACGATCGACCGGCTCCTCAAACCCACCAAGGACGCGGACAGACCAACGGGCTCTCTGCGACCAAGGCCGGCCCGCTGCGCCGGAACTCCATCACGATCCGTGAGGCCGGCGACGAACACGAACAGGCCCCCGGGTTCATCGAAGCGGACATGATCGTTCACTGCGGCCCCACCCT
Organism: Arthrobacter sp. UYEF21; assembly: GCF_040546085.1. NCBI lineage: Bacteria > Bacillati > Actinomycetota > Actinomycetes > Micrococcales > Micrococcaceae > Arthrobacter > Arthrobacter sp. UYEF21. Next base: position 17,799 of record NZ_JBEPNF010000023.1, on the reverse strand, counting down.
GGCCGGGGAATTCATCAGGACACTGACCGCCACAAACGTGTTCACCGGCTGGACCGAGAACATCGCGGTCCGTAACGGGGCGCACAAATGGGTGCTGGAAGCGATGGATGAGGTCGTGGACCGACTGCCATTCCCCCTGGTCGGTCTGGACACCGACAACAGCGGCGAATTCATCAACCACGCCTGATCAACTGGGCCGCCGACAAAAACCTCTACTTCACGCCTTCCACTACCGCTACGACACGGCCGCCGCACTGGATCTATGACAACCGCGGACCCCGTACCAACGCGTCATCAATTCCAAAATCCTGACCGAAGCCAAAGCCGCTGAACTCGCGGACCTCATGGCAATCACCAACCCGGCCGACCTCACCCGAGGCAGCACCACCATCCAGACCCAGCTGATCGCCGTCGCCGCCGCGAAAACACGGGCCCTAAAAACATCATCCACGCGAGCATAAATAACTGAAGCACGCACAACACTTTCGCGAGCATCGTGACATGAGTCGCTACGACCCTCATGGAACCACTGACCATCGTGAACTTCGTGCTCTCGCGGACAGCGCTTGGAGCTTCGATCATGGCCTACCGCGCCAACTCCAAGGTCCGCAACGACGAAGGAAGCTGACCGGGGTCAGGGCGGGTCTGCCACGCGGCAGGCCCGTCCCTACCGCGCCGGACCGTCCTGGAGACCGTCGGCAGTGTACTTCTGGGTGCGCCTGATCGTGTCCGTCATGGCCCGTACGGACTCCGGGTCGTCTTGCCAGCGGCATCGTCCCGTGTGCAGGCATGGAACGAGGTCACCCCTGACTCTTTAGCCGCCTGACGCAGCTCGGCCCACGCCCACTGCCACCGTACCAAGCCGGTCCAACAAATCTCAGCCCAGATGCATGCTCGCGGGGCTCGCACCCGTTTTGGGCGTCCGCTGGCGCGGCCGGCTGTTGGATGGTGCGGGTCCGTCGCAGAGCTCCTGCCCGTCATCACCTGTTTGTCTACGACGATGCTCCTACAGTCGTCAAATCAGGCGTCGCGGGCTCGCATACGTGGGCTGAAGCTGGTAGTTGTTCTGGCCTCAGGGCCAGTCAGCAGAGAAATCCTGTGGAGGCCACCATCGGGATCGTGGGTGAACCGCGAATCTGCGTCCGCTGACCTCTGTAGGCCTGATCTGCACGAGATGCTCTTTGAGGCCAGGCTCCCATGGTTCACGGTCAGGGCCCGCCTCTTCCAGGCTGGTCGGGTCACCGTTGAACGGGGCTGGTATTCCTTTGACTACAACGCTCCAGACCTCGGTGCCATAGGGGTTAAGGCCGTCAGTTTCCAAGGCCACCGCAACGCCGGTAAGGAGTGCCCGCAGCTTCGTTCCCGGCGCGGTGCGGAAAACCAACATTTGCCCTAGGGTCAGGAAGTTCACTGGGAAGATTTCGGGGCTGGTGCCATTGATCACTGCCAGCCTCCCGATGTAGGAGGACTGAAGATATTCCCAACAATCGGCCAATGCAAGGGTTTCCGTTTGAGGTCCTGGCTGGAAAGTGCTCATGAGGCTGATCCTAAACCTTCATGTGGTGCGGTCAGCGCTGGGCACCGGCGAAGGATCGGCGTCTTCGGGTGCCCTTCCATTGAAGTGAAGCTTGCCTTCGCCGGGGGTCGGCGGGGCGCCTTTATGGCCTGCGCCGTGTAGACGATCCGCCGCGACCATAACCATCGCGCGCCCGATCAGCCCCGGCCCCTTGGCGACGGAATGGACGAAGGGTTTCGCTTCCGTCATATGGATTGTCGGTAGCCGAAGAACTCGTGGTCGTTGTTGTAACCGCCCAGCCCGCCCCCGATGTCGGCAAAGCTTTCGACGAACTCGATCGCCTGGATCCACTTCACCATTTTGAATCCGAGTTCGACTTCGTTGCGGAGGCGCAGTGGTGCACCGTGGCCGAAGGACACGGGTGCGCCGTTCATGTCGTAGGCGAGCATCGTCAGGTGGTAGCTCATCTGCCCGATCGCGTGGGCGTCATAGTAGAGACCGCCCTCCGGGCCGCTGGCGAACGAGTAGAAGATCACCCATTTCGCTTCGGGTTTCGGGCGGACGGTGTCCAGGATGGTCTGCATGGAGACGCCGCCCCATTTGGCCACGCCGGACCAGCCTTGGATGCAGAAATGCTGCGTGATCTGCTCATGATTAGGAAGTGCTCGAAGTTGCTTGAGGGACAATTCGACTGGGTTCTCGACGAGGCCGCCGACAGCGAGCTTGTAATCGACGAAGCCGTTCGCCTGGAGTTGCTTGTAGTTCGCGCTGTCGGGGTAGTTGCCGTTGTGCCAGAAATAGGGCGAGATGTCCTTCTCTGTGTACTCGCCGGGCGTCGAGTCGACGTGCTCGAACAGCCGCTGTGCGGGTCCGACGAGTGCGAACCCCACGCGTTGCACGACCCTCGGATGGCGATACGTGAACGGGGTCGCGGCGACCCACGCGATGATGATCACGACCATCGAGGCTGCGAAGATCCAGAACCCGGTCCAGGATGAGGTGTTCTGCGACGCGTACATGTGGTTGAGATTTCGCAGGGCGCCGGTGGTGAACACAAGAGTGACATGGATGACGATGAAGAGGAGGAACCAGCACAGCACGAGAAAGTGCAGGGACCGGGCGACCTGGATGCTGAAGAGTCGGCTCACCCAACGGAACCGGGTGGACAGTGCCGGGGACATGCCCAGCCCGGTGAGGAGCGCTACAGGCGGGGCGATGAACACCGTGATGAAGTATGCGAGCAGTTGCAGGCTGTTGTAGTTGTTCCACCCGCTCTCGGTCGGCCACTGCAGCGAGAGGTACTGGATCGCGACCGAAACGGCGTTTGGAAAAACATCCCACCGCAGCGGAACCAGCCGCATCCATTGGCCGGTGGTGAACAGCAGGATGTAGAAGACAAGACCGTTCGCCAGCCACAGCGTGTCGATGCCCAGATGCCACCAGCGGGCCAGACCGATCGAGTGCCGCCGACCCGGCAGGCCGACACCGTCCGGGAGCGTGATGGAGTCCTGTTTCGCGGTGTAGAGCGGGGTTGTGGGCACTGGTTTCTGCACCCGGAACCAGTCCTTGCCCGGCGTCGCGTGCCGAGTCCAGTAGAGCCGCGGATGGTCCGCGATGATCGTTACTCCGGACCGGATGATGAAGATCATAAAGAACATGTTGAGGAAGTGCTGCCAGCCGACCCACGCGGGGAATCCAACCGGAGCATCCCCCGGCGGCTGTGACTCGCCGGGATAACGCTGCATGAATGCCTGCACGGTAGGCAGTTCACGGATGCCCTGGGCGACTGCCACACCGACGATCAGCATCAGCAGCCCGATCGGGATCAGCCAGAGAAGGTTGAACCATTTGTTCTGTCCGATTCTGATCCTTGGCGCCACCCCGTATTGCGGCTGGACCCCTCCAGCCCAATGCTCGTCAACTGCCGAATACCGGGCGGCGTCGAGCTCGCTGCGCAAACGCATCCGTGCCTCCGCCCCGAAATCGGCGGCGGGAGGCGGCGGTTCATTCAAAGATTCACCCATACGCCTAACCTAGCCCTCACGAGAACAAGCGGCGCATCGCTCCATGTCCCCGCAGTCGCAGCAAGCCGGGAACGGATTGGCGGCATTCATGGTCTACCGGGATGCCACAGACGCGCCAGGGCACCAGCGCTCCGGGAGTCCGCGGGAGCGGCTGCGCCGCGAGTTCGCCGGCCTCGGCCACGCCGTCGACCGGCTGCTGGAACTGTGCCCCGAGCATCCGTACGACGACGTCGTCGCACAGGTTGTCATGCCGGGCTGGCAGAGGGGCGGACCGTTCTCGTGGGGGACGCCTGCGGGGCCGTGTCGCTCCTCGCGGGTCAGGTATGGGACAGCTTCACATACATACAGCGGGGTTACTCCGTCCTCTGTGAACGAGTGCATCCCGACCGCTCCCGCCTGTGTCCAACAGCCACGCGACCTAGGAATCCTTCAACAAGCCTGGTCACCGCGGGCTGTGCCCGAAAGAATTCCCGGCCTTCCCGGTATGTACACGGTCCGCTATATTCGATTCCCGATGAGAGCAGTTATGCGGGCCAGTGTGTCGGTTGACCTGCCCTTCCTGCATACAGCGTTTCATTCAATTGAACCAGGGAAAAGCCCGATGAATTAGCTCAACGTGTCGGCAGCGAGGCGTGGGCGTGCCTCGAAAGTTGGACTGAAAAATTTAGTTCTGGAATTTCGGGGGAGCAGTTTCATGGATAAGAGAAGGTCGCTATCGCAGGAACGACCAAAAGGGAGTTGATACTGGTGAGGCCAACCCCACCCCGGTCGGGAATCGAGTACTACAGTGGAGACATGGCTGCCAGCCGCAATCCGCTCGAAGACCTGCGCGAAACCATCGGCCATCTGGCCGATCAGCTCAAGCTGCCCGGTTCGGGGCGCGTCGACGACCTGGTCGGCGATCTCATCGGTGCGAGGCCCGGGCCGGCCCGGCCGCTGTCAGAGGTGCAGGCCGAACTCGACGCGCTGGTCGGACTGGAGACCGTGAAGGAACAGGTGCGGGCCCTCGTCGCACTGCTCCAGGTCCAGGCCCGCCGTAAGACGCACGGTCTGCCGGAGGTGGCCACATCACAGCATCTGGTGTTCCTCGGAAACCCGGGCACGGGCAAGACCACCGTGGCGCGGCTCCTGGCCGAGATGTACCGCGCGGTCGGTCTGCTGCAGAAAGGCCACCTGGTCGAGGTCGACCGTTCGGGCCTGGTGGGGCAGTACGTCGGCGCGACGGCCATCAAGACGGACCGGGTGATCCGGCGTGCGCTGGACGGCGTCCTGTTCATCGACGAGGCCTACGCGCTGGCCCCGGAGGACGGCCGGATGGACTTCGGCCCCGAGGCGATCGAGGTCCTGCTCAAGCGGATGGAGGACCACCGCCACCGTCTGGTTGTGATCGTGGCCGGGTACCCGCGGCTGATGGAGTCCTTTCTGCTCTCGAACCCCGGACTGCGCTCCCGGTTCGCCCGCGAGATCACGTTCCCTGACTACTCCGTCGACGCACTCCAGACGATCTTCCACCAGATGCTGGCCCAGCACGATTACACGCTGGAGCCGGGTGCGGACCAGATGCTGCGCCGCATCTTCACCGGGCTCCACGCGGGCGAGGACTCCGGCAACGCACGGTTCGCCCGCACGCTGTTCGAGCAGGCGCTCAACCGCCAGGCGCTGCGGCTGTCGCTCGACGAGGAACAAAGTCTCGACGCGCTCGATCGTGAGGCCGTCATGACGCTCACCGCGGACGACATCGTCGAGGCCGCGCTGGCCTTGGGCGAGGAGCCGGAGCCGGAACCGACGCCGAAACCGGAGCAGTCACGCTGGTGGCGCTGGCTGGTCTGACCGGATCTGCGGCGGCTGTCAGACGAATGCTGCGTTCGCTGCGGCTGGTCTGCAAGGTCCGGCGGAAGAAGCGCTACAACTCTTACCAGGGCGAGCAGGGCATCGTTGCGCCGAACCTGCTTAACCGGCAGTTTGATGCGACCTCGGACTTCACGGCCGGGCGGGGGATCCGGGCCCATCTCTTCCTGAATCCTGGGCTCCGCGCGTCCTAGACCAGCATCGGCTCCTCGCAGTGCCAGCAGGAGGTGAGGCTTCCCCCGACAAAAGTGTCCATTTCAGCCCGGATGGGGTGGGCGCCAACGGCTGATTCCGGGGAGGAAGAGCGGTCGTTCATCTCTGCAATCGACTGCTCGAACGCTTCGGCCTTTTTGCGTTCAGCGTCAGCGGCCGCAGCTTCCCGTTCCGCCGCGGCCTTCTGGACAGTCGCTTGGTCACTCGGTGATCCACGGTTCCAGGACGGACCGCGGCGGAGCAGGGCCTCCACAAATGCGCCGAGCTTCCCGGCGGCCCCTGATCGAGCCCCAGGTTAGCAGTCCACCTGCTTGCCGATCGCGGCTTCTACGGCTTCCGGCTCTGGGGCCAGGCCGCCGGCACGGGCGCGGACCTGATCTGGCGCATGACGACGTCGAAGCGGCAGCGATGCCGGCACGGCCCAGAACGGCAAACGTACAGCCCGCGGCCACAACCGCGAGCGGCTTGCGGCCGCGAACGGACCTTGACAACTTACGCAGGACGGAGGCGCTGGCTACATGCTCGTTGGTGGATCTACTGACTGTTTTTGGAGTTTTTGTCATCCCAGCGAACCTACGGGCCCCAGCTTAAATCCAGGTAACACTCTTGGTTATTCCAGGCAACCATTTGTCACCCAATCCACAATTCGTCTTGATGCCCATGGTAGAGAGTTCAAGCCCATGACGCATACGCAGCCGCATCGATGATGGCGTGATTCTGAGCTGCGGTCGCTGACGTCCCGGCATCGTCACCTGAGGTTCACCAAGCCGTCGCCCGTGGTTAATTACCGGTTAGTAACCATTGGAGGGCGCTTATATAGCACCCGAAATCCTCACCCGCGAAAGACTGGATTACTCATGCCTCACCTTCAGGCAAAACGCAGGTTCGCCCGCAAAGCCGCCGCCGCCGCAGGCGCGGCGGCCCTGGTCGCCTCGGCCCTGACATCGGGGCTGCTCGGCCTCGGCACCGAATCGGCGACCGCCGCCGAACATTCCTTAGAAACGGCAACACCGATCAAGCATGTGGTAGTGATCTTCCAGGAGAACGTCTCCTTCGACCACTACTTCGCCACCTACCCCAAGGCGGCCAACACGCCTGGGGAAACCCAGCAGGGCTCCGGCACCCCGGCGGCGGCCTTCACCGCCGGCAAGGACACGCCCAAGGACATCAACACCCTCGCCGGCGCCAAGCTCCTGGCACCGAACAACCCCAACTCGGTCCAGCCTGCCCGGTTGTCCCCGATGCAGGCCGTCACTTGCGATCAGGACCACGGATACAAGGCTGAGCAGAACGCCTACAACGGTGGGGCGGTGGACAAGTTCGTCCAGTTCACCAGCCGGGACGCCTGCGGCCCCAACCAGTACGGGCGTCCCGGGCTGACAATGGACTACTACGACGGCAACACCGTAACCGGGATCTGGAACTACGCCCAGAACTACGCGATGAGCGATAACCACTTCAGCACCGTCTTCGGGCCCTCCACCCCCGGCGCGCTGAACCTGATCTCCGGCCAGACCCACGGAGTGAAGGAATACAGCCCGGCCGGCCAGCCCGTCGCCACCCCGGCTACGGGAAGCAACACCGTCCGCCAACCGGACGCTAACGGGGTCGGCACCGTCATCAACGACCCGGACCCGGTCTACGACGACTGCTCGAACAACAGCCACACCAAAAAAGAGCCCGGCAACCTGGCTGGCATGACCGGTAAAAACATCGGTGACCTGCTCAACGCCCAAGGCACCTCCTGGGGCTGGTTCCAGGGCGGCTTCACGCCTACCACCGCCGCTACCGGCACCACCCCGGCGTCATGCCTGGCCAGCCACACGAACGCCGCCGGCGCCAAGGTCGTCGACTACTCCCCGCACCACCAGCCGTTCCAGTACTACGCCTCCACTGCCAACCCGCACCACCTGGCACCGGCGTCGGACGCAGAAATCGGCCACAACGGCCGGGCCAACCACCAGTACGACCTCACAGCGTTCAACAAGGTCCTCAACACTGACGACATGCCCGCGGTGTCCTTCCTGAAGGCGGGAATGTCCCAGGACGGCCACGCCGCCTACTCCGACCCGATCGACGAGCAAAAGTTCATCACCAACACCGTGAACCAGATCCAGAACTCCAAGAACTGGGAAAATACCGCCGTCGTGCTCGCCTACGACGACTCGGACGGCTGGTACGACCACGTCGCCGCACAGGTGAAGAACTCCTCCAATACCGCCCAGAACGCCGACAAAAAAAACCCCTCCACCGTCGATGACGCAGCCTGGTGCCAGAACGCGGCCGCCAAGGGTGTCCCCATGGCCGGTGGCTACGCCGACCGCTGCGGCCCCGGCCCGCGCCAGCCGTTGGTCGTTATCTCGCCGTACGCGAAGAAGAACTTCGTGGACCACACCCAGACCGACCAGGCTTCCATCCTGCGCTTCATCGAAGATAACTGGCATACCGGCCAGATCGGTGACGCTTCCGCCGACGCCACCGCCGGCTCCGTGAATGCGATGTTCAACTTCCACCACCAGCGGGACGAGAAGGTCCTGCTGAACGAACAAACAGGCACCGTCGTCTCAACCACCCCGACCCGCGACGGCAACGAAGACAACAACTCCAAAGAGGACAACTCCCAAGACAAAGACTCCAAAGACTAAGTCCCCTCGCCGCTCTGCCCAGGGCTGTCCTAAGCAATAACAAAACAAGCGCTGCCCGGCACCCCCGCCGGGCAGCGCTTCTCTTGTTAGTCCTCACATCCGGCGGGCTATCCGGCCGTAGTGCCGTGAAGGGGAACGAACCGTTCCACAGGGGATCCTCCAAGGGTCACTGTTCTCTTCTATAGTTATATGCTCCCAATCACGTGCTTGGTTCATAATCGTGGTACGAGAAGGACAGGAATTCTCCCCGAAGACGCGCCCGACCCTCGTGTCGAGCAGGCTGAGCGCCTGAAACGCATGCCCATCCCGGTGATGAGACTGGTGTCCCAGCCCTCGCTGGAGGACACGGATACCGTCGGTCCTGGGATATGGTCAGGACGCTCAGCGGATACAGTGAAATGACAGCGGGCGTCAGCTATACACTCTGGCGAACCCGATTGACCGCTTAGACCCAATAAATCTCACCGACGTCAACCAGCAGGCGCGCAGGGCGATCGAGGATGTTCCGCCGTGGCCCCGACCCGCGCGGCTGGTCGAGCAGGTAAAGCGAATGCTATACCGCAACTGTGGGAGCCCGTGCGAACTACCTGGCACCGTGACCCATCCGAGCGTACTTCGGTCCGCAGAGTGCTGGTCGACCACGTCAACTACATCCTCATGAACCAGTACCGGCACGAGCTCGGACTAAGCGACAACCCCTGGGACCAACCCGCACCCGCAGTGACCGACCGGATGGTCAGCGGTCAGGTGAGTGTCTTCGTCAATGGAGTCGAAGTACCCGGTGCTGAGGTCGATACGGACCCGTTCGTATACGGCATCGGCGCGGAACTAGCAGGCGGTGGCGTCGTGACCGCCGTGCTTTCCAAGCGCCGAGCCCAAGCGCATTCAGGTCCAGTTCACGACTCGGGGGTAAGGCGGCACGTCAGGAGCACCCCTCCCTCTGCCCAGCCGCAACGGGAGACCAAGTCTCGCCGGCGGATCTTCGCCCAGAACCACTGGGCTCCGTCTCCACGAGTAGGGAGCCGGTGGTTCATTTGGCGGTAAATCCATGTGTAGGCGTCCGCCATGCGCGGCGTTGCCTGCGAAGGGTTGGGCACGATGCGCCCTGTGGCGCAGAGTTCGTCATAGGCCTCGACGGACTGCACGGTTTGAAGGAGCAGAACGGGCGCGTGGATGTCGTAGGCGATCCTCCCTGCTGGAATGGCGTGGGTGCTGGGTGAAGTGCGAATGGGAAAGTGCGTGTGCCCATCCTGTCTGCACCCTCTGACATGGTGGTTAGGAATTGCTTCCGAGTGCTGGTCCATTCCGAGCCAAAGAGGCTCGTGGGGTTTTTGCTGCAGCCGATCTTCGCTTTTGCGGACTGCGTAACGTGAGTCAGTTCAATCGCTTTGTTCTACGTCCAGACGCCCTGGTTGCCGGATCCAGCGGCCCCGCTGTAGAGCGCTGATTCAGTTATCCGCCAGAAGCACGCAGTTACCCTGTGGGAGAAAGTGTGGCCCTCCGTGTGGCTGATTTGACCTGTCGGTGATTAGGATCAGGGTTGTAGTCCACATACTGCGCTGGCGAGAGCTTATCCCTGAAGAGGTACACGCGTGAGGGTTCAGAACTGTCTTGACGCATTGAAGGATGCTGCTCGTCTCGTTGATGCCCTGCGACTGGCCGACGATCTGGCAGTCCAAGCGAGTCAAAACGGCGGTGTGCGAAACATCCGCATACTCCGCAGCGCCATCAGTTCCAAGGACCAGATTGTCGCGATTGCAGCAACTCATGCGCTGGCGCAAATGGTTGACGAGGAGGCCGACATTGTCCTTTCCGAACTCCTCTCCAGCGAACATGGTTTTATTCGCGAGCACGCGGCGTGGGCGCACAGGTCCCGCCTTCCTCGCCCAGAATCCATGGGACGGCTTGTTGGGCTCGTCGCTTCGGGCGGATTTGCGGGGATGTTGTCCCAGCGAACCCTTGAAGCGTGGGGTTTTTCCGCGCCAGAAATCGTCTCCGTCTCCCTGGAAAGCGCGCTCCTTGGCGTCACGGAAGTAGAGAGCCGCTATCGGTTGGTGGAGACACTTGGCTTAGTGCAACACTCCATCGCCACGACGTTGTTGCTGCGCCTGGCAGATGACAGTAGCGAGGATGTGCCCGTCCGCATTGCCGCCGTCGCGGCCCTGGGACAACGAAAGGGCCAGCCAAAAATAGTCGATCTGCTGACCATTTTGGTGGAGGGCGGAGGTCATCTCGCCGAGGTAGCCAAGCTCTCCTTGCTGGACCTCGATGTCCTTGAAGTTCCAGATATAGGCGAGGCCATTCCGCAACAAGAGTCAAACCTGACGGTCGCCCAGCTTTTTCTGCACGCCGACATCGACGCGCACCTAAGCCATTCCGGCAGTGGAGACAACGGCGGAATCGCCACCTTGTTGGTGCGTCTGGGTGACGCCCTCGTGGCCGGCCAGCAGCGCGATCCGGATGACTTCCGTGTGAGCGAGGGCCATTGCCTGCAGGTTGACCGTGTGCTCACCCTTTCAATGGGTGACACGCAAGCGGCATCACAGAGTATGACAGCACTGGGGAACACCGAGCACGGTCACCTCTACGGCCGTATCCCGTTGCTGCAGGACCCCAAACAATCAGCGAATGCCTGGCCGTTTTTGGTCGCTGCCCGTCGTGGCATCAGCCGCATACTCAGGGCCGCCGGAGGCGTTGACGTGATTCACCTTCGGATGGCGGATATAGGCAGCCTGGCTGCCTTCGACGTCGCCCGGACCCTCGATATCCCGGTGGTCTTCACGGTGGCACCGGATCCGCACTCAGTCATCAACTCCATGGATCATGCAGGAACCCTCAACCGGGAGAACTTCGGGACCACTGATGAAATTGAACATTTTTGGTTTCGTGCCCGACTCGTTCAACGACTCGCCGCCAATTCAGCCCATACCGTGTTTTTCCCCCGACCAAATCTTCGGCACGACATCATCGAGCTGATTGGAATTGATATCGGCAAGGAACCCCAGCGGCACACCATTGTCCCCGAAGGCATCGATCTGGGAGTGGTTGACCGTGCGGTTCTTGAAGCCCAGTCCTTGGTTTCCGGGCAACCAGCGAGTCCGGCATTGCTGGAACTTCGAGACCTCCTCAACGATCTTCCAGCCGAACGCCGCGGGCTGCCCTTGCTGACCAGTGTTGGCAGGTTGCACCGGGTCAAGGGGATGTCCACCATTGTTGAAGCGTGGGCAGGCTCTGATCTGCGTCACCGGACCAACCTTTTGATCATTGGTGGAAATCTCCAAAACCCGTCAGCGGACGAACGCGAACAGCTTCAGCTGATCAACGGAACAGTCAGTCCAGAGGAACAGCGCCAGGAGGGTTTGTTGATTGCCGGTCACCGCCCGAACGACACCGTGGCCCGATGGGTCGCCGCAACCCGCACTGGAATGCCTGGTTTCGCGGCTCCGAAAGGTGTGTACGTCTGCGGGAGCCTCAAGGAAGAATTTGGCATAGCGCTGTTGGAGGCCATGGCCTCAGGTTTGCTGGTGGTTGGGCCGGATGCCGGTGGTCCAGCGACGTATGTGGAACAGGGGCTAACCGGATTTCTCACAACAACCTGGGACACTGCGTTGCTGAGTGAGGCCATCAGTGTTGCACTGGCGTGCGCAGCCAATGAAGTCACAGATGCCCGGGCTGCCTACGCGCGCAGTGTCGTCCAAGATCGTTTCACGATCGAAGCGATGGCCCACACGCTGACCCGGGTGTATTCCGACGTGCACCACAACGATGTTGAACTGCGACGAGAATTGATTGCCAACCCATGACACTTTTGATCATCAGCCCCGACTACGCCTCTCACCTCTATCCTCTGGCTGCCTTGGGAACCAGCTGGTTGGCCGCTGGCGAGCGGGTTGTGGTCGCGACCGGACCCGCCACGGCATCCATCGTGGAATCCTTTGGGTTTGAACATGCCTCCCTACAACTTAGCCGTGGCTCAAACCCTGGGGTGATCCGCGCCGAAGAACAGCCTGAAGGTGAGGATGATGCACTTCGCGGTTTTTTCTCGGCCACGCGCAACGGCATGATTGGGACTCTTTCCTTCCAGGCGGAGGCCCGCATGAACGACCTGATGTGGGAGCCTGTCAAGACGGCCAGGGCAGTGCAGTCGATCATCGAGGACATTGAACCGCAGACAATCATTGTCGATCATTTGGCTTTCAGCGCGCGTCTGGCCATGGTTGCCGCAGGGATCCATCATATCGACGTCGTCCTGGGCCATCCCACGGCATTGCCATTGCCCTTGGCAGCGGAGGTCTACGGGTATCCTCCGGCGTGGCCGGCTTCATTCTCTCCGGGTGAGACCGAACTGGAAGAGCTGAAGAACTTATGTGTGCAGGTCAGTGAATCGTTTACCGCTGAGTGGAACCTGGCGTTGGCCCAGCTGGCTCCCACGCTCCCGCCCTCACCCGACGCCTTCGCCGAGCACGGGGACCTGCTCGTTTTTAACTATCCTGCAGAGTTGGTGCCAACGCAACGGATGGGTCTCCTTCCGCAACACATATTCCTGGGCTCCTCCGTGCGTGCCGAGCCCACCGTCCCGCACGTCGCAGAGTGGATTGCCTCCACCAATGAGCCTTTTGTCTATGTGAGCTTTGGCAGCTTTCTTTCGGTGCGCTCCGACGTCCTCACCAAGGTCGTCACGGCACTGCGGGAATCCGGGATCCGAGCTGCCGTGGCTTACGGTTCAGCGGATTTTACGGCGCTCGGTGAAATTCCGGAGCATTGGCTGGTGGGTGAATTCCTGCCGCAGGTGACTTTACTGGAATCTGCCGCCGCCGGCGTAACCCACGGGGGCAACAACAGTGTCACTGAGTCCATGACGTTCGGCGTGCCGTTGGTGGTTCTACCCTTCTCCACGGACCAGTTCGCCGGCGCCGCGGCCCTTGAATCCACCGGCTTCGGAGCAGCCCTTGCACCGAATACTGCCACCGTGGAAGACATCAAAAGTGCTCTTGGAACCATGCTGGACCTTCCAGAGGACAAACGTGCGGCGCTGCATGAACTTGGGCGGACCCTGCGTCAAGGAGACGGGCCTACCCGGATTCGGACTGCAAGGAATGCATAGTTTGTGGCCGCTGCCTAGGCTCGCTGCGGGGTTCGCACCGCAGCGAACCCGTGCTCTCGCATCTGTTGCTCGCAGGCACCAATCGCGCCAATGAGCGTGACGGCCGCCGTCGTTTGCAGTTCCTGGCACAACACGCCGGCGTCCTGTCATGGGCGGAGGGGCTCCCTTCCAGTCCAGGCTGCCATCATACGAGTCTGTTTTCGACCCGAATGTCGTGAGAATATCCATGACCTTGGTTCAATCGGTAGTCGGTATCGAAAGTGATTCGTTTTCCCTGATTCTTTTGGACAGGCGCTGGCCTGAGGTCGGCGGCGCGGAAGTGGAGGAGTGGTATGTTCTAAATCCGCGGTTGAGCACGTCCTTGAGTTGGCCATGGGCGATTGGCTCCGGATGTGATCGTTCCAGACGGGAAGGGAAAGGAGGGTGGCCAACTGCGGGGAGTCAGGTCCTGATACTTCGTAACGCGTTGTCATCTCTTCGCTGGCTTTCTTGCTCCCTTTGGCTGCCGTCCCCTGGTCTCATCGCAGATGGCATTCGATCATGTAGCTTCCTGCGCTTTGGCCGATGAAATGTTTGGGAGAGGATGACCGAAATGAGGAAATTTCAATGTAGGCCTATGCCGCCGACTAAGACGGCCAGACACTACGGTGCCGCGACGTTGCCGCGGTCCCTGAACGGGCCGCAGTCGTTGGAGGGGTATGGAATACGGCAAAAGGACGTGTGGACAATGTCCACACTTTTAGCCTCGGATCGGGTCGTGCTAGGACCGTGCTGATTTAGGCGGTTCTGTGACGTCCGGGATTTCGGGAGGGCCATTTTTTGTGCCGGAGCCGGATGTCGGTTGGGGGCGCTGCGGGCTGAAATCCTGGTCCGTGGCCTGTCTTGGGCGCTTCGCGGGGTTTCTGGCCGTCGTTCAGGCCGGTCGGAGCCTATCGTGGGGGTGGATCAGCATTTTCCGCCCGTTCTTCGCCGTCGTGCACCGGCCCATCAGCGGGCAGCCTCCGCAGGCACTGCCGAAACTTGCCCGTCCTTTCGCGCTGACCGGGCGGGTGATCTTCGCCGGGCACGTCACGGTGTTCGCGGCATCGTCGATGGTGAAGTCTTCAACGGTGAACCCGTCGGGGACGGCACGGCCCAGCGGCATCGGTTTGATCACCGGGGTGTGCCCGGCGGCCTGAGCGCGGCCAGCAGGTCACCGCTGCCGTAGGCGGAATGGCCCAGCACCTGGACCTGTACGGTTCCGATGCTGGTGTCGGCGGCAATGAGTTCGGCACCGCGGGCCGCGTCGCTGTTCTGCGGGCCGGCCGCCGTCGATCTTCTTTTGCCGGCTCTTATGCGCGTGCCGGGTATCCGGGTCAACGGTGGAGATCACCCGGTCCGGGGCGACCTTGCGGGCGATCCTCTACCGACCGTCCGTGCCGTCGGAGCCTTCGGCCGGCTCGACGTCCTGCCCTGCGACCAAGGCCAGCAGGGCAGGTGTTTCCTGCTGCGCCTCATCGAGATATTCGGCATCGATACTGCCCAGCAGGGTCAGGGCGTCGGTAACCAGCGCCGACACGAGATCATCCCGGGCACCCCTGTCATCCCGGGCACCCCTGTCATCCCAGGCGATGTCCGGTTTTCCCGGTTTGGAGTAATCATGGCCCCTCAGACCCGTCACCACCAGGTCCGCGCCGGGGATTTCCCGGCCGACCCGGCGGATCTGCGCGATCAGCTGGGTGACCGTGTTCTTCACAACAAGGTTCCAGCCGCGCACTTTGGCGTTGACGATCAGGTCGGCGTTTTCGATCGGGGTGACAGACGTGACGGTCTCAACGGTGACGAGCGCGCGGACGGCACTAAAGGTTTTTATGCCGCTGCCTGAATTGTTTCCCCGGCAGCAGACTAAGGGTGCCGGAAAGAATCCGGGTGAGACTGCCCATGAGGGGTAGTGGCGGCGGTCAAATCTCGGGAATCCTGTCCCAACCCGCGCCGCGGCACTAGAGTGGCACCAACCACCGCCGAGCCGGCGGACGCCGATCAAAGGAGATTTTGCGTGTTCTCGAGCCCGTTCCCCTCTGTTGATATTCCCGACGTCAGCCTCTACGGGTACCTCTTCGGCGGTTTGAAGGAGGACGACCTGGACCGGGTCGCCGTCGTCGACGGCAGCAGCGGCGCGGAAACGAGCTACCGCGAGCTGCGCGACCGGATCAACGCCCTCGCCGGCTCCGTCGCCGCCCAAGGACTGGGCATCCACGGCGTGGCCGCCATCCTCTGCCCGAACATCCCGGGGTTCACCGTAGTGTTTCACGGCCTGCTCCGGGCGGGCGCCACCGTCACGCCCGTCAATTCGCTGTATACGGCCGACGAGATCGAAAAGCAGCTCACCGACGCCTCAGCCAGCTGGCTGTTCACGATCTCCGCCATGCTGCCCGCCGCCCGCGAGGCGGCCGGCCGGGCCGGGATCCCGGCGGACCGGCTGGTGGTGCTCGACGGCGCCGAGGGTCACCCCTCGCTGCAGGACCTGCTCACCAGCGGCGCGCCTGCCCCGGATATCAGCTTCGACCCCGCCACCCACGTCGCCGTGCTGCCGTACTCCTCGGGGACCACCGGACGGCCCAAGGGCGTGCGGCTCAGCCACCGGAACCTCGTCGCGAACGTGGCACAGTCGCGCGGACTGCTCAAGGTCCGGCCCGACGACCGTATCCTGGCGCTGCTGCCGTTCTTCCACATCTACGGACTGACCGTGCTGCTGAACCTAGCCCTTCGGGAGCGCGCCCGCCTGGTCACCATCCCGAAGTTCGAGCTCGCAGAGTTCCTGCGGATGGTCCAGGACCACAAGTGCAGCTACCTCTTCATCGCTCCCCCGGTGGCCGTGGCGCTGTCCAAGCACCCGCTGGTGGCGGACTATGACCTCAGCTCCGTGCACACCGCGCTGTCCGGAGCGGCTCCGCTGGACGGGGAACTGGGGGCGCGGCTGGCCGAGCGGCTGGGCTGCCGGGTCCTCCAGGGCTACGGCATGACGGAGATGAGCCCCGTCTCCCACCTGATCCCGGTCGATGCCACCGAGGTGCCGGTCAGCTCGGTGGGCTACACCGTGCCCAACATGGAATGCCGGCTGGTCGACCCTGCCACGGGGGAGGAGATCGAGGTCCCCGCCGAGGGAACCAGCGCCCCGGGCCATCTGCTTTGCCGCGGGCCCAATGTGATGCTCGGTTACCTGAACCGGCCCGAGGAGACGGCGGACACCCTCGATGCGGACGGCTTCCTGCACACCGGTGACATCGCGACGGTGCGGGCTGACGGTGTGGTGTCGATCGTGGACCGGCTCAAGGAGCTGATCAAGTACAAGGGCCACCAGATCGCACCGGCCGAGCTCGAGGCGCTGCTGCTCACACACCCTGGCATCGCCGACGCGGCCGTGATCGGAACCACCGACGCCGACGGCCAAGAGGTGCCGATGGCCTTCGTGGTCCGGCAGCCGGGCGCGGACGGCGAGCAGTTGGACGAGGCAGCCGTGGAAGAATTCGTGGCCGCGAGGGTGGCGCCGTTCAAGAAGATCCGGCGGGTCAGGTTCATCGACGCCGTGCCGAAGTCCTCCTCGGGCAAGATCCTCCGCCGGATGCTGAGGACAGCGGAGCCGGCACCGCAGCCCTAGACGCATGGTCCGGGAGTATGTCACCGATCCTGAAAAGCTGCCCGCTTCCAGTTCTTCCGGTGCTGCATTGCGTTGGTCCGGGCCGTAGCGAGCTTCACGACGGGTAGTTTTAGACTGCAGAGTCGCTTCACGTGGCCCGCTGCCCTTCTAGTCGCGGCCGGGGCGACGCGTTGGCGTCTGGGTAGAATTCGCCAACTGGTGTTCCGTGTTAATGGCTTGTTTGCGTTTCATCTTGCCCAGGAGATAATCCGCTGATTTGGTCCAGGTGAATGGTTTGGCGTCCTGGTTGTAGTTCTCGATGTAGCGTTCCATGGTTTCTTCCAGCTCTTTCACCGAGCTGAAGGTCCCGGGTTTGCGGCACTGGCGGGTGATGATCCCGAAGAAGATCTCCACCATGTTCAGCCAGGAACAGCTGGTCGGGGTGAAAAGCAGGCGCATGCGCGGGTTGTCGGCCAGCCAGTCCTTCACGTTCTGGTGCTTATGCGTCGCATAGTTGTCGCAGATGACATGCAGCTCGATTCCGGGGTGGGCGTCGGCGACCCGGCCCAGAAAATCGACGAACTCGATGTTGGTGTGCTTGGGATAGAAGGCGTTCGCGCTGAGTTTGCCCGTGAGGACCTCAAGGGCGGCGAACAAGGTGGTGGTGCCGTTGCGCTTGTAGTCATGGGTCTGCTGCAGCGGGTGCGTCGGGGACAGCGGTTGGTCAGGGCCGGTGCGGGAGCTCGCGGAGGATGCCGTAGAGACTCAGGCTGCCCCAGGCGCTTTTGGGCGTGTCAGGCGCAGTGTGGTGATGAATAAGTGGGCGGCGGTGA